>RXJR01000004.1:360561-620252 GCA_003963305.1 Candidatus Melainabacteria bacterium
AACGCGGCAGCCCATCGCGATCTTGGTGCCACACTGGGAATGAAAGGTGACCTAGACGGTCAGATAGTAGAAGAGAAAAAGGCACTGGCTCTGGCACCAAACGACTCAGACGCCCTCTTCTATATAGGCACTGCATATGCGATGAAGGGAGACCATGATAATGCCCTGCTCAATTTGCAACGGAGTGTTGAGCTGGACAAGAAAAATCCTGAAGCATTTAGAATTTTAGCTGGGGTAACTGCCTCGAGCGGAAAATTCCCGGAAGCGCTCAAATATGCACAGACCGCTTGCGATCTGGCGCCCGACAACAAGCAGTGCAAAACAACACTCGAAAAGATCAAAGCCGCCTCCGATAAGGCTAAGTAGCTTGGGTCAACAAAATCTTATATGCGTGCGCAGGGCTTTATGGGGTAGCTTTTGGCACTGCCTGTCTTGGTACTGGCAACTATTCCAAGTAATCATGGGCTGGCTTTATTACTGTAAAAAGCTTAAAGACATAAGGCCTTTAGTACCTTGCAAATAAGGTAGATACGCTCTAACATTACCGGAACGGTGACAAATGGATTACTTGTCGCAAGCGAAATATCGCTTCGTTAAGCGCTTTTACAAGCGAGTCCAATTTACATCGATTGTATATACAACCACTTAAAGACCTACACGAGGTTCACGAGCTGTGCTTGACCGATCGGAACAAACCGACAAGAACAACAGATTGGAAGTCAAAGCCAACATCAAGGTAATTGGTGTGGGCGGCGCAGGCTCCAATGCTACTAACAGAATGATCGCCGCAGGGTTGAATGGAGTTGAGTTCTGGTCTTGCAATACAGACGCTCAAGCCCTCGACCTGGCTGCAGCGAAAAATCGCTTGCAAATCGGAAGCAAGCTGACTCGGGGACTCGGAGCCGGTGGCAATCCCAGCGTCGGCACCAAAGCAGCAGAAGAAAGCCGCGAAGAGATAGCTGCAGCATTACAAGGTGCTGACATGGTCTTCATCGCAGCGGGCATGGGCGGTGGCACCGGCACTGGTGCGGCGCCAATCGTTGCTGAAGTTGCCAAAGAGCAAGGCGCTCTGACAGTTGGAGTCGTCTCCAGACCGTTCCTCTTTGAGGGCAAGCGTCGTAGCAATCAAGCAGACGCCGGCATCAACGAAATCAAATCACGAGTCGATACGCTCATCGTCATTCCAAACCAGCGTTTGCTGGAGGTTGTCGACCATCGCGCTTCGATGCAGGAAGCTTTCGTTGAAGCAGACAAAGTCTTGATGCAAGGTGTGCAGGGTATCTCAGACATCATCACCGTGCCTGGATTGATCAACGTCGACTTCGCCGACGTCAAAGCAGTTATGCAGACAGCAGGCTCCGCTTTGATGGGCGTGGGCCGAGCAACGGGCGAAGGCAGAGCAGTAGAAGCAGCTCGCAATGCCATCAACAGCCCATTGCTCGAAACCACCATCGATGGTGCGTCCGGTGTAATCTTCAGCGTCACTGGCGGACCAGACCTGACATTGCATGAAGTTCAGGAAGCAGCAAACGTAATCTACTCCGCAGTCTCTGACGATGCCAACATCATCTTCGGTGCTGTTCTCGACGACAGACTGCACGGTGAAGTGTTGATCACGGTCATTGCCACAGGATTCGACATGGTTTCACAACAGCCACCCTATCCCACGCATGCCAGAACCACACCTCCTGTAGTGCGCCAGCAGATTCAGCCAGAGCGCCCACAGCCTGCACCTCAAGCAAACACAAACGGAAAGGATGAAATCAAAAAGATCGCCAGCGATCTTCTCGATATTCCTGAGTTTTTGAGAGCAAGAGGTCCTAAGTAGACCGGACCGAAAAATCAATTTGATGGCGCTGTAAGCAAATGCTGACAGCGCCATTATCTTTAAGCAGCTTGCTCACAAGCTTACAGTCGGGGTATCTTAGGGTGCTGTAGCATTTGTGCCTGATGCGTCTGGGCCTTATCGCTGATTTGATGATTTACTGGTCCGGTAGTTTGCCTGAGGGAGTTTATGACTGTCGATTCGACCCAACAGCTTGATATCGGCGTTCTGCCGCTCGTTCTCGAAGGCGATCGAGTGCTGCTCGTTGATCAGCGACACTTGCCGTACAAGTTTGAGATGTTTGACGCTACTTCTTTAGATGACATGTGCTTTGCCATCACAGACATGGTCGTCAGAGGGGCCCCCTCTATAGGAGTGGCTGCTGCATTTGGACTGGCCATGGAGGCTATGCGGCTCTCAGCAAACCACTCCATCGACAAAAAGACATTTCTAAAGCACTTGAATGAAGCCAGGGTGCGTTTACAAGCGACGAGACCGACAGCGGTCAACTTACGCTGGGCCACAGAAAAACTCTATCTCGAAGTGGAGCGATACGGAAATACCAATCTCGACGCTGACGCTCGTGCCATGGCAGAAAGAGCGATGGACTGCGCCAGACGAATCTTAGACGAGCACATCGAAACCAATCGCATTCTCAGTGAATTCGGAGCGGAGCTGGTTCCCCGCGACGCCTCAATCATGACGCACTGCAACGCAGGGTCACTCGCCGCTTGCGGTTGGGGCACCGCTCTTGGTGTCATCCGCTCAGCCGCACTGAAAGGGCTCAATCCTGCTGTCTATGTCGACGAAACCCGGCCACGCAATCAGGGCTCTAAACTGACTATCTGGGAACTTCATCAAGACAAAATTCCAGCCACCCTGGTTTGCGATTCTATGTCAGGTCATCTAATGGCAGACGGCAAAGTGCAGATGGTAGTAACTGGCGCCGATCGCATTGCCGCAAATGGCGATTCGGCCAATAAAATCGGCACCTATAATCTGGCCGTGGTGGCAAACTATCACAATGTACCTTTCTACATAGCAGCGCCAGTATCGACAATCGATCCTCACATTCAGACGGGCAAGAGTATCCCGATTGAAGAACGCCACGAATCAGAGATCACAAGCTTTGGAGGCGTACAAACAAGCATGGATGGCGTTAAGGTGTACAACCCGGCTTTCGACGTCACACCAGCCAAACTTATAGCCGGCATAATTACCGAATGTGGCGTACTGCGCCCTCCTTACGAAGAGTCGATTGCCAATGCTTTGCGACAGAAGGAAAGTTAGTCTGCATCGAAACCAACGATGCGTTAAACTGAAATTGTCTTCACCGGAAGGATCTGAATATGGGAAAACTTGAGCAGGGCAATCTGTTAGTGCTGGCGGCGGTCGTTATCGCTTCAGTGACAAGCAATATCTCAGCCATCGCAGCACCGGCACCAGCTGCGGCACCACTAAAAACAAAGACTGGTGCTGAAGTGACAAAAGATAAGGGCGGGTTGGTCTCGACCACGACTGAAAGTAAGACCCCGTCTTATAATCCTAAAGCGTTGCACCGACTGGACTTCAAAGTTACCGGTAAGAGTTGCGCGGTTTGTTTGCTTGGCATACAGAAGCGCATCAGCAGTGTGCCGGGTTCAATCAAAGCAGCCGTGCAACTGCAGGCTCCATACGCTGCAGTAGTACTCTACGATGCCAGCAAAACCAACCAGAAAGCGCTGTTGGACAAAGCCCAGGAAACAGTTCCAGAAGTCAAATTTGTCTCAATCGAAGACACTGCAATTGCGAAAGTGCCAACGGTTCTCGTGCCGAAAATAGGCGATGAAGTGCTAGATCATTAGTTGGAAGCACAGGCCGGGTCAGGATTTACATACTGCGTAAAACGACCAGCTCAAGTGGCAGGCATCTTCGTCTAACTTTTTTTGCCTAAGGCAATTCACCAACGATTGGTTCGGTTGCAATGGCGTTGAAAGCGACTTGTGAATTTCCTACCAGCGGCACGGGCACAGGCAGTGTACAAGTGATTGTGGTTTTACACGTAACCATGCCTGCTGAAAGATAGGTAGGAGCACCGCTCGGGTCAAAGGGTGCCTTCTTCAGCAAATTGGAATCATGCTGATTCATGTATACGCCTTTGGCCGCATTGACAGCTTTCACATCCCCCTGTGGATACTCGGCGGCAGCGCGGGCACAAGCTTTCGCCAGTTTGTCGTTCTCCGTTTGCACAACGACCATAGCTGCCACATCCACTAGAAAGAGTACGATTGGTATAAGGAGAATGAGACCTGCAGCAGTCTCCACGATGCTGCTACCTTTCTGTTTTCGTTCTTGACCCAGTCGTCCTTGAACCAACATCTACGTTATCCCTCTTTCGCTTCTAAAATCTATTTGATGCCTTTCTCTTCTTGCGGTCGCTCCGCTGAATAGGCAAAATTCACTGGTTGATTCATACCCTGTATCTTCATAAAAAATGGAATCGGTAGAAACGGTTGAACAGTAACTACGGTTGAAACCGTGCATGAAATCGGGTTGCCGTTTGCGTCGTTAGTAAATGTGGGCGAATTGACTACAGCGCTTTTGCCGGCACCGATGAACTTGGCCAGACCGGTGGCAGCCCAAGCTGTAGTCGCTGAGTCAGCAGCCGCAGTCGCATTGCTAGGCTCGCGACAGGCGACTTCCCGAACGACGAGGTGATTGCAATACCAACCAGCCGCATAAGCCAAACTCAAATAGAGCAAGTCCAACATCGGAATGAGAATGACGATGAAAATAACAACTAAAGCAGGAGCTAATTCGACGGTACCAGAACCGCCCTTTTTGTTCCGATAAAACTTCATGTGCACTCCATCGAATTGAGACCTTCGACAAACAGGTTACCGGTTTGTGAACCACAACCTCAAGAGCCGTAAGACGCAGGGGTCTGTGAAGAAATCTAAAGGTAATCTCATTATACCCACGCCCTAGTGGGTTAAGCGCCACCTCTGTCATGGATTGCAAATTTCACCCGGGTAAACCAAGTTTGCAAGGGGCTAGAATTGAAGAGATAAAGCTACTGCGGCACACGAGCATTTCCCGCCTTTGTTAAGCTATTATAATTTTTCTCCTACAACAAGAGCAGGACTGAATTGAAACAACATCATCGTTCCATTCGTTTAGCGATTTTATTGTTGGCAACAACTTTGTCGACAGCAGTATATCCAGCATATAGTCAGTCCATCAGTAATCAAGATAGAGAAGTTCTCAACAAGGTTCTCAAAGACAACGAAGCTAAACGTCCTCCTGAAGCAGTTGTGGCTCAGGTGCAGGCAATTGTCGACAAATATCCGAAAGATTACTTTGCCCGCCTGGTCATGGGGAACACGTTAGATCGAGTCGGGATGCCGATGCAGGCGATTGAACAATATCAATTGGCCGTCCAGTATGGTCCCGATAGTCCAAAGGCAGTAATTGAGCTCGTTAAAGCCGAAATCGGTGTGGGGCAGAAAGAAGCCGCAATGAGGCTTTTGAAAGAAGCTGATAAGCGTTTTCCAAACGACCGCGAAATCACTTTCTGGATGGGTAACTACTATCTGTCTAAGGGTGACGTAAAACAGGCAGAGCAAAAGTTCAATCAAGTAATGAAGTCAGGCCCGGCTTTTTTTGGAATGGGCACAGCTCAGGCTGAAGTTCAACTGAGAGAAGGAAGAGCGGGACTGGCTTCCATCCTCGTCGACAACGATTTAGCCAGAAACCCTGAGTATCCTCTGGGCAATGCCATTAAGGGACAAGCTCTTTTCACAATGCGCAAGTTCAATCAAGCCTTGCCTTTTCTTCGAAACGCCTATATCGCGTTTCCAATGCAGCCAGATTATGCAAGAAAATTTGCTCAGTCTTGCCTCGCCACCAACGATTTGAAGATGGCACTGGAACCAGCACTGGTGGCACTGGCGCTCTCCAGTCGCAACGGTGAACCTGATCGCGAGACGCAGTGGCTCGTGGCCACTGCGATCTCGCAATTGCCGCGTGAGTATGTTCAAGAGACAGCGACGAAGACCTTAGAAAAGCTTGATAGACAAGTGAACAACACTCGTTGGCATTTCACGCTGGGCGAGATGTTCGATTTTTACGGCTATCATGACCTGGCCACTCGAGAATTTTTTCGAGCCTATCGAGCAGACCCGACTCAGTACTTAGCCGCCTATCGTCTGGCAAACAACCTGGAGTTGTATTTCCAACAGTATGACGAAGCCGTCAAATTTCTCAGTCAGGCGCATGCCTTGAATCCGGGCAATAGCGACATCGCCGATCGCCTGGAGCGTCTGCAGAATCGTCTTGCCAATCGCAAGTCGGACCTTGCCTGGCAGCTCAAGGATTTCCTGCGCAAGCAACCATCGCCTCTTACGACCGCACCGCTCTAAAACATCATCAGTCGTACACATCGAGTGCCTGCAGTTTGCCTGAACAAAACGATATCCGCAACGCTTATACAATTTCGGCTGACTTCTACCGAAATGAAAAATTGTTGTCGCTTGTAAAAGAGAACATATTCGCTCGCAGCTGGCAGTTCGTCACCGACACCGCTCGACTGAAAGCGCCTGGTCATGCGGTTCCCCTTACAATGCTGGAGGGATTTCTAAACGAACCGGTTTTACTCACACGTGACAGCGGCGATCAACTGCATTGCCTCTCAAATGTATGCACTCACCGGGGCAACATGCTAACAGAAGGAGAGTGCCACACCACATCGTTGCGCTGCAGGTATCACGGACGTCGATTCAACCTCGATGGCAAGATAACCTCCGCTCCCGGCTTTGAGGATGCCATCGACTTTCCGGCAGAGTCGGACAACCTGACGGCGGTGCCTTTTGCTCTCTGGAAAACCATGCTATTCGTCAACGCTTCCGTGACACAACCGCTGTTCACCCTGGCTGAACTGGTGGCAGATATGGATAAGCGACTGGGCTGGTTACCGCTGGAAAAGTTTCTCTTTGATTCGACGGGCGCCCGTGAATATCTTGTAAAAGCCAATTGGGCTCTCTACTGCGAGAATTATCTGGAAGGTATGCATATTCCCTATGTGCACCCCGATCTTGCCACCGCACTCGATATCAAAGATTACCGCTCTGAAATTTACGAATACTCCAATCTACAAATTGGTATCGCATCCAGTGCCCAGGAATGTTTTGATCTGCCCCGCTCCTCACCAGACTTTGGACAGCGCATTGGCGGCTACTATTACTGGCTTTTCCCCAATATGATGTTCAACTTTTATCCCTGGGGCTTGTCGATTAACATAGTACAACCACTCGGTCAAGAATTGACTAAAGTTGTCTTCTTGCCTTATGTCCTGGACGAATCAAAACGAGCGCTGGGAGCAGGCGCTGCTCTTGACCGAGTAGAAAGAGAAGACGAAGAAATCGTCGAACGCGTCCAGCAGGGCGTTAAATCCAGATTTTATAAACGCGGGCGCTACGCGCCTCGATGGGAAAAGGGAGTCAAGCATTTCCACGATCTCTTGAAACGCTTTGTTCCGGAAATAGATTAACGAAAGACCGCACTCGCAAGGAGCACGGTCACAAAATCGCTGAACTTCTATCAGACCCGGGGTCAGAAAACTAAGCCTGGGTCTGAATAGCGTTGTACTCGGCCGTATGCAGCACCATATCCTTAAGAGATTGGTTGATTTTGCCTAACTCTTTTGGATTGGCATGATCTTTCAACTGAGCATAAAAAGATTTGGAAAAGGCAATGTGCTCTTCAATCACTCTTAAAAGATTGGACAAATACTCCTCGTAAGCAGGCTCGTCGACGTGCACCATGACAAGTTGACCAATTTCCTCTTCAACTCTGGCGCGATCTACCTGAGCACTTTGCATGAGGGGAACCAGGTCGGACGTCTTAGTGAGATTGTTCAAGAGAATATGCTCTTGCTTCTTCAAATGCCCCATAATGGCGTCACAGACGACCTTTACAGAATCGAATACTCTTTCCCGCGACCAGGTGTCGTAGTTGTCAGTCAGTTCGATCAACTTCTCTTCGATATCGTTATGCTCTGCGGTCAAATATTCAAAAATGTCCATACTGCGAACCTCTTAACTAACTGCGACCAAAATCAACTGTTGCGTTGGAAGGGACGCAACTGGGCGCCACTAAGTTTCAATATTTCCGCTCAGCAATTAATTGAGAAACTTGTCAACTACAGAAAGCGGGAACTGCTTTGGGCTTAAGCCGTCATGGCAGACATTATTAGTGGAGTGATCTATATGAAAATCAGCTCCACGCTTTACAATCAGCGAGTATTCAATTGAATTTGTATGAGATCCGAAAAGATCAAACTAGCTCTTATTAGCTGCGGCCTCGGCAACGTCAACCGAGGATTTGAAGTCTCCACCGCCCGTCTGTACAAGACGCTCCATGAGAAGAGCGACTTCGATGTGCGACTGTACAGTGGCGGCAAGCACGAAGGCGCGAAATTCGTCTGGAATATTCCGCGCGACGAAGTGCAGAAAGGATTGGCGCTAATCAGCCACATAAACGATCGCCGCTTCTGGGAATTCGCCTATGGTGTCGAGCAGATTTCTTTCGCGCTCTCTCTTTTGCCTGAACTTTTCAGTTTCAAGCCAGATGTTGTCTGGACCAAAGAAGTGCCGTTTGGATATTTCCTGGACGCTTACAGAAAATCGTTCGGCTTCAAGTACAAAGTCATATTCGCAAACGGCGGAGCATTCAACCCGCCCACTTACAAAGACTTCGACTACATCCAGCATCTACAGCCGGAATCATACGCTGATGCCATCAAATATGGTTTGCCGTCAGAGAAGAATCTGACTCTGACTAACTTTTTGTATTTCCAGAAATCGGAGCAGTCGCGCCAGCACCTGCGATCCCAATTTGGCTATACGGACAGCGACTGGGTGGTCATCTGTGTCGCCGCCTGGAATCGCTACCATAAGCGAATCGATTACCTGATTGAGGAAGTCGCTCAATTACCCGACAAGAACGTGAAGCTCATGCTCTGCGGTCACCCGGAGCCAGACATAAGTTATCTGCGCAAACTGGCGGAAGAGAAACTGCCGGGGCGTGTGCAGTGGCTGACTTTGCCTGAAGCAAAAGTGCATGAGGCGTTGCAAGCAGCGGACTGCTTTGTCTTGCCCAGCCTGCAAGAGGGTCTCGGAAATGCCATGGCTGAAGCTGCACTGGCTGAGATACCGGTTGTAGCTCACAGTCATGCAGCCAGCCGTTTTGTTCTCGGCGATCCCAAATATACGACAGACCTGTCGCAAAACGGTTCACTGGCAGCCCGGTTGCAATCCGTCAAAGATTCTCCGCCAAACAATGATGAGCTGAAGAAGCTAGCCAGAGCGGTGCACAATCTCTTCAGCGTCGAGGCGCTTCTGCCTCGCTTCTGCGATATGGTGCGGACCGTAAATGGTGCTCCACCTGCAAACGGCTCGCACCGACTCGGAAATTATGATCTTAGAGCAGAAAACTGAATCGACAACGCAACCGAAGAGATTGCCGAACACCACTGCTGTAATTTTTGGACTGCAATTGATGTTGCTTCTGGCCGCCATCGACCAGACAATAATCAGCACCGCCATGCCTAAAATAGTGACAAACCTGGGCGGGTTCGACCGCTACGCGTGGGCGACTTCAGCCTATCTCCTCACCTCAACAATCTCAATTCCTGTAATCGGCAAACTATCAGATCTATACGGGCGTAAACATCTACTCATCGCAGGTGTCCTGCTTTTCGTTCTCGCCTCAGTGCTCTGTGGGTGTTCCGGCATGGCACCTTTCGGTGCCATCTTAGACCCGATGAATCAGTTCATCGTCTGGCGAGGTCTGCAGGGACTGGGGGCTGGTATCATTCTCGGTCTGTGTTTTTCAGTCGTAGGAGACTTATTTCCAGCAGCTGAACGCGGTAAATATCAGGGGCATTTCGCGGCCGTCTTCGCCCTTGCATCAATCGTCGGACCAACCTTCGGCGGCTTTATAAGCGACCACCACAGCTGGCGCTGGCTGTTTTTCATGAACGTACCGATAGGGGTTGTGGCGGCACTGATTTTTCATCTCACATTTCCATCAGACAGAAAAACAAATTCACAAGAGAATCTCGACGTCGTTGGCGTGCTCCTGTTCATCGGTGCTTTCGTGCCACTACTTTTGGGACTGAGCTGGAGCGGCAGCGAGGGCTGGCTGAGCCTGCCTGTGGCGGGCGCGATGCTTACGGCAGCAGGCATGGCGACCAAGTTCATCAAGCATGAAATGAAAGTGCAGCACCCCTTTATGGATGTTCGGTTATTTGCCAATCGGGTTGTAACCATCTCTTGCCTGTCGGTTTTCGTTACTGGAATAGGCATGTTTGGTTCGATTATGCTCCTGCCAATCTTCTTTCAAAGCGTAGTCGGTATGACAGCCGCAAAATCAGGTACGCTGCTTACTCCGCTTATTGTCGTCGTCGCTTTGACCAGTATCATAGGTGGTTACTGGATGTCGAAATCAAAACGGTACAAAGCGATTCTCTACGCCGGTCTATCTTGTATGACACTCGGGACGTTCATGCTGGCGCAGATAAATACATCATCGTCGATCGCCTACATGCTCTCCAACATGCTCCTAGTAGGAGCAGGACTGGGGCTTCTTCTTCCCATCTATACGGTGGTCATACAAAATGCCGTCGACGAAAAAGATATCGGTGCAGTAACCGGTTTCAGCCAATTCTTTCGTTCAGTAGGAGGCACGACTGGCGTCGCCGTCTTTGGCACCGTCATGCTTGCCCTTTACGAGGTAGGCTTGAAAGCTGGTTCAGCAGCACTTTCTACCCTCAGCCCACAGGCCCGGGCGTTGCTGCATAATCCGCTCGAATCTGCAAAGTTACATCGCAGTCTGGAAAATCTGCATTTAGCGCCGCAACAGATAGACAGCATTCTTGCAGTCGTCAAACAGTCACTGGTTGATTCGATTGACAAAATCTTCTTTCTATACGGAATGCTGCTTCTAGCAACGCTTATTGCTACTCTCTTCTTGGCAGAGTTACCTCTTCGTGAGAAGCCGAGTTCTGCTGATTGATAAAATCTTTGATTCGGGAAAAAGCAAGAGAGAGCGCTGTAAAACCCTCCTTTGCTTCGTGAAAGTCTTTAAGACCGGCAGAACGCTCCAGTAGCAAACAAATTTTGGCGGCTCCTTTAGCGCCCACCGAAGCACTAGAGCCTTTCAGTTCATGAGCTAAATAAGCGAGCTTATCGCCATTGCTTTCCGTGATTGACTGATCAATCTCTTGCATCAATCTATTCGTGCTTCTCACAAATGTAGCCAGCACGTCACCGACTTCCTCACCGTAATAATCATGCAGTTCTGCCAGATCGATTGGCGGCTCGATTTCTGAAACAAATAAAGCTGGTTGGGCAAATTTTTTGGAAAGCTCCTGATTCCTCAAGACGATATCTTTCTGCAACCAGTGATGGAGCTTAATTTTCAACATCTGCCTGTCAATCGGTTTGGAGATATAGTCGTCCATTCCGGCTGAAATACAACGTTCTTTATCACCGACCATAGAAAGAGCAGTAACAGCGATTATCGGCGTGTAGCTGCCCCGTAGAGCCTCTAATTTGCGGATCGCTTTTGTTGCTTCAAAGCCATCCATCTCAGGCATCTGACAGTCCATAAGGATGACTGCGTAGACTTCCCTCTCAACTGCATGCAGCGCTTTCTTGCCACTGTCTACAACATCTGCAATCAGACCCAATTGCTGCAACAGTAGTGTCGCCATCTTTTGATTGACGATGTTATCTTCAACGAGAAGAACCTTCTTGTTATCATCAGGCATAAGAAGGACCTCACTACGGTCATCTAATTTTCTCTTTCTGCCGACAAGCGGCAAACTGATCTTGCCCATATAAATGATTGAAATAATCGTCACGCACAACGGCGTCGTATCGAAAACGGAGGCTGGAAGCGACTCTCACCGCGACAATCAGTGAGCTTGCGACAGAGCTTCTGTTTCAGCTCGATTCTGTAAGTTTCCATTCGATCCGCCATGCTGGCGAGCTGGCTGCGCCAATCAACGGCCCACTTCTCCATCTGTCTAAAAAGACCTTCGTCTTTGTGCACATGCTGCTCGAAACGCTCACTTAAAAGAGCCAGAGTAGATTCAAGCGGCGCTTCGCTTGCGTATGTACTCTCCAACTCGAGCATCAGTGTGAGCATGAAGTACAGTTCTTTGCCAAGCTCTGCTATTTGCTTTTGATCGACGACCGGAGCCAGTGACGGATAAAAGAATTGCTGCTCGAGCACCGACAAAATTCGCAAATCAAGAAATAGTTCTGCCAGCACACGGTCCTGCTCAGCTTTGTCAGCCGCGCTTCTCAGCCGCGCCATCAAATCCTTTATGTGACCGTGATCGGCACGCAGCATGCCAATTACCTGCGCGCTGCCTTGAGCATCTTCACCCATGCTCCCACCTCTGCTCTTAATATGCGTTTACTAAAATAGTTGTCGATCTGTGAACAGAAAAGTTCCCAGGTATCGAACCGCGTCCACAGGTTAGAACGACAGCCTGTGGGTATTTCAGCTGGCAGCCGGCAGCCAACGATCGAGAAGTTCCCTCAACTGGCCAAGCATAACGGGCTTAAAAATAAAGTCGTCCATGCCGGCATCAAGACATCTCTGTCTGTCCGGGTTAGCAGTCATAGCGATAATCGGCACACGAGCGTTGTTCTTGGAATTTTCCAACTGACGAATTGCGCTGGTCGCTTCAATGCCATCCATTCGCGGCATTTGTATATCCATCAAAATGAGAGAATAGTCAACCCTGGCCGCCTTCTCCACAGCTTCACTGCCGTCGGCTACAGCATGACCTTCGAAACCAAGTTTCGCCAGCTGCTTAGTGGCGAGAAGACGCAGTGTCTCATCGTCTTCAACGACTAAAATCACTTTCGCGTTACTGCTCATGGTTAGCCTTCGCTAAAACCTCCATGGGAACTTCAAACCAGAAATCGGAGCCTTTTCCAATTACAGAGGATACACCAATATCACCCGACATGAGTTTGATTAAGCGTCTGCATATTGATAAACCTAAACCTACACCGCCGTACTTGCGAGTATTCGAACCGTCGACTTGAACGAACGGCTGGAACAGAGTCTCCTGCTGAGCCTTCTCGATGCCGATTCCGGTATCACTTACGGTGAAGCGCACTATCATACCGCCGGCGAACTGACGGGCTTCTGTGACGGAGACGTTTATCTTTCCCTTCTCTGTAAACTTGATGGCATTGGCGGTGATGTTGTTGAGCACTTGCTGAATACGCAATTTATCGCCCATCATTTTCCGCGGAATATTCTCATCTATGCGCGAGACCAGGGCGATCCGCTTCTGTTCAGCACTGGCTGAAATGCTCTGCAGGCTTGCTTGCACCAGATCGTGAATATCAACCTCCGCTTTCTCCAGATACAATTTGCCTGCTTCCAGTCTGGAAAAATCCAGCAACTCATTTACCACTTTCAAAAGATTTTGAGCCGACTCATAGATATATACAGCCAGTTCCTTCTGTTCAGGCTCAAGACCCATTTCAAGCAACAATTCAGTCATTCCAAGAACGCCGCTCATAGGAGTACGCAACTCGTGACTGATGTTAGAGACAAATTGCGATTTCAATTCGGAGGCCGCTAGCGCTTCATCACGAGCGGCAAGCAGTGCCTCCTCAACTTGCTTACGAGGAGTTATATCGCGCAGCACAGCTGCACCGCCGCGCAATTTCCCGTCTTTATCTCGCAGCGGCTGAGCGCTGGCACTGACCGTAATGCCTTCATTATGATAGGGAGTGCGTACAAACAACTCCAGATCACGCACTTCCTCGCCTTTGATAGCGCGTGCCAGCGGCAATTCCTCCTGGGCATAGCGCGTCACTTTATCAGGCATGAAAAGTCCGTATTTACCACGCGCATTGTCCAGTCCATGCAGTTTGATAGCAGCAGGGTTGAACAGAAGCAAAGCTCCACTTTGATCGACGGCAATGACAGGATCACCGATGTTATTCAAAATCAGTTCGAGAAGTTCGCTCTTTTCCCGCATTTGCTCTTGCTTCTGCTTTTCGGCAGTGATATCAAATGCAATACCACCAAGAAAACAGCGCCTCCGTGAGTCAAAAATGGGAAATCGATGAACATGCCATGTTTTCGTCACGCCGTCGGCATCAGTAATTTCTTCTTGCTCTGACGATGCGCATTGATTCGTCAGTACTTCGTGATCGCGCAAGCGGATCTTTTTAAAGAATTCCTCGCCTAGCCACGATGAAGCGTTTCTGCCGATCAAATCGCATCGTCTGACTCCGAACTGACGCTCAAATTCCTCGTTGATAAAGACGTAACAACCTTGATCGTCTTTCACAAAACAAGGCGCCGCGCAGTCGTCGAAAAAAAACTTAAAAAGAGACGAACTCTGTGGCACAGCCTCGAGGCGCTCACCATCCGAATCGCCACGGGTGACAGCAAGTAGCTCGCCGTCTCCAGTTTCGGTGACGTCGACTATCGGCCTACCTCCGCTGCTTTTCACTTTCGAAGGTTGCGACAATTCTTCCATCTCTACCGCCGGAAACACTTCAGAAAAAACGTGCAGGTGAATAACTACCCGTCGACTATCAGTGACTAGTAAGATCCTACCTCGATTGTCCGTCAGTGGACGAGCTAAGGCGATAATTAATGAGACCGCAGAAAATATGTGCCGTCAATGACTGCAGGATGGGCTGCCACTGGCGCAGAAGTGGATAGAGGAGTCGTCCCCGTAACAAAGTTTCAAGCGCTGCCCGCCAGACTAAACAGGGCGGAATATGTCTCTATCGAGCCCCAACTGGTTGTTGCAACTGCGACAGCAGCACGTTTGCAGAGGCCAGGTCCGCAGTCTTCTCTACAGGCTTCAACTTGACAGGCTCAGTAGTCACCTCACCAGTCATAACACAGCGGTCTGCTACCTCAACATTGTTACCAAGAACAGAGTCTATTAATATGGCATTGGCGCCAACAGTTGTGCCGGCCCAGATGATCGAGTCTTCGATAACTGCACCAGATTTGATGTGACAGTTATCACCGATTATGACGTGACCTTTCAGCGTCACGCCCGGGTCGAGGCGAGAATTCTTACCGATCAATACTCTGGCATCTATGTTGCAATCAGAAGCCACTGAGGCTCCAGAATCGTACCAACCGTGTTGAGTTTTCTGCCCCGGCAATTCGATATCAATCAAGCCTTTCAATGCATCAAAGCTCGATAACTTGTAATTTTCCATTGTGCCGATATCAGACCAGTATCCAAATACCTGAACACCTAAAACTGGCAAACCTTTCTCGACGAGCGACGGAAACAACTGCCGACCAAAACCGTATTGACCATCTGCTGGCATATGGTCGAACACTTCCGGCTCGAGGACATATATGCCTGTTGATGCCAGATCTGAAATAGCTTCTTCGGGCGAAGGCTTCTCCTGGAAGCCTTTGATGAATGAATCGGCGTCAGTCACAGCGACACCGAAGTGTCGAACATCTGCCACCTTCTGTAGTGCTATCGTAGCGATCGCACCTTTGGACTTATGCTGCTCGACCACGTAAGAGATGTCTGCATCAGTGATCAGATCTCCCATGATCACAAGGAAGGTTCCATCCTGGAGAAATTTGCGGCAGGAACGAACTCCACCGGCATCTCCCGATAAGATCTGCTCATGTTTGTAGGTCAGGTTCATGTCCAAGTTGCTGCCGTCACCGAAGTAAGCGGGCACCTGTTCAGGCAAGTGATGAACATTGGAGACGATGTCGTTGATATTGTGGCGTTTCAGTAGAGCGAGAATATGCTCCATGACCGGTCGATTAGCGAGCGGAACGAGAGGTTTGGGAGTTGACCTTGTCAACGGATCAAGACGCGAGCCAACACCAGCGGCCAGAACCATTGCCTTCAGGCCCTTAATTGTTTCCATTCTCTAATCCTCGTAATTCAGCGCAGCATGACATCCTCAAGCAACAAGCAAGAGGAGAAAAATCTAAAAAAGCGAAAGTTTCAGGCACGACTAACAGCGGCATCAGACCTGTTTTTCGTAGATCGTAACGACCCACGGAAGCCATCGACTGCAACTTTCAACTCCCTAATAGCGACAACCAACGTTGTGACGAGCGTCACAAAAGATATCACCTTTCGAATAGTTCCAAACATTTATTCGGTCTCCATTAACTAACAGTGAGCTTTGGTTGCATGACGGTTTCAGGCTTTGCTAGTTCCCGTAGTGAAAGCAACTGGCAAGTTAGAAAAGCTGCATTTTACCGAGACCTCAAATGAATGTTAGTGGGAACTTAGGCGCCTGTTCGGCAGTCGAAAATATATAGAGTAAGGATCGCCACTCGACAGATTCAAGTGCGCCTATACTTAGGACTCACCGTCGCGGCGGTGCCTGAGGGTGATCATTGATAGACCTCCAATCGCAAACTAGCGAACGCGCTACTCGTTCGCCCCGCAAGCAGTGGGGGTGGATAGTCGGCGTCGTCCTACTTGTCGGTGTGGTCGGCTATTTGACCGGGCAGTACTACTTGCGCAAAGTGCTGAGCACCTGGTCTCGAGCAAGACTGGAGTCGGTGATCAGTGAAAATATGAATCGCCAGGTGCATCTAGGCAGTGTGCGGTGGTCCGTCGGTCTGCCAGGGATAATCTTTCACGCAGACAAAATCACCATAAACGAACTAAACGGTAAGCCGTTTGTCGAGGCCGGTCGAACAGAAATTGCCGTGGCACTGATTCCGCTGATTCGTTCTAAAGAGTTGATGCTTTCCAATCTCAACTTCACAAATCCAGAAATATGGGCGACGCGATTATCTAATACGAAATGGAACTTTTCAGATTTACCGGAGTTGCCGGCGCTGAAAGATTTGTCGCATCTAGGTGTTCATGCAGGCAGAGTCCACATAACCGACATTCGCAGACCGAAGATGCAATTAGACTTCGAATCCATCGAAGCAAAAATGGACCGGCCGTTTTATAGAAAAGGCTGGCCGTTCGCAATTTCAATGGACCTGAAACACCCTTCCTTTACCACGCATTTCGAGATCGATGGCACCGGTCACGGAGACCCAAAACTCTGGAAAGACAACCAATTTGCCTTCAACGCCAAAGTAAAAGATCTGGTGCTGGCTGACTTTGAAGACTTCACCGGACCACTCTCGCTTCCAGACATAGGCTCCCCAATCAATGCCACCTTTTCAGGCGAAGGAATCCCAAATCAGGGCATAAAAGCGAAGACCTCCATCGAGACGCCAAAGTTCACCCTATCAGCCCAGAAAATCGAAGAAACCGGGCCGCTGCCGTTTTTGCCCGACAAAGATGGAGTACCGGTGCCGTTTGATCGGGCCGACTTGAAAGTGACGAATGTTCATTTCGAGTACCCACAGGGCAAACTGGCGGTTAAATCTCTCAACGGCGAAATTCATCTAACCAGAGAAAAACTGGCTTTTGAAAAGACGAAAGGGCGCCTCGGTCACAGCGAGTTTGAGGCAGATGGCTGGGTCGACGCCAATCGCAAAGCCGATATACGTTATCACGGCAAGCATATTCAGCTCGATGAAGTCAGGCAGACGCTCGACGCTCTCAAAATTCCGGCACCAGATGTGGTGCACCAGCCGATGTACGGCACTGTCAAGGAAGCTCTGATGACGCTGCAAGGCGACCTGACGGGCAATTCGGGGTCGCCGCGCATCACACTCAATGCCACGCCGGAGAAACTCTATTACATGCCCAGGGAGCCACAGAGGCTTTTTGAGCTGGGCGGCGGCAAAGTTGATTACAACGGCACCACTGCCACGTTTACCAACTTGACAGGAAAACTTGGCAGAGGCTCCTTCTCGCTGGATGGCACTTCGGAGTTGAGCGAAAAAGGCAAAGTCGATGTTCGCGTTGCCAGCAATGACATAGATCTTTCAGACGTAAAGACTTTGCTCAAAGAAGCAAAAATAGACAGCCCTCTAGTCAACGAACAGACCCTCTACGGTCGCATCAGAAGCGCTCGGGGCGAAGTCAAGGGCAGCCTCAAGAATCCATCCATCGCGCTCAAAGTAGTGCCGATCAATCTCTACTATCAGCCGACCAACTCAAAAACGCGCATATTTGAAGTGAACGGTGGTGAAATCGGCATAGTCAATCAATCGCTTGATTTTCGCGACACAAGCGGCACTTTAGGCAACGGCAAATTCTGGCTAAACGGTTCAGTAGGAGCCAGTCCCAGCGCACCAGTGAATGTCAAAATCCGAGCCGAAAATATCGATCTGTCCAACGTAAAAATGGCCATGCAGGCCATGAAAGTACAGTCTCCACTGTTGGCTGAACAGCTCCTTTACGGCGTAGTGAAAAAAGTGGACCTCAGTCTGAGCGGCTCACCTAAAGTTCCGACCATTTCGATGACCGCCCTACCTAAAGATATTACCTATCAGCCGCTCGGCTCGAGCCGAGCCGTGCACCTGATGAACGGTAAAGTAATCTACGACAAAGATACGCTCTCATTGCAAGATGTTGACGTAAGCAGCCCAAGAAGCAGGTTGCGCACCAGCCTCAGTATCAACAATCTTTCCAAAGCAACATCGTCCATTTCCAGCTTTTCTGTTGATACACCTAACTTCGACTTGAGTGATTTGCATTCATACCTGGCTGCGGCAAACACACCCAAGCCAATACGCGATCGCTACCTCAAAGAAATGTCGGATTTCAACATCACACCACCAAAAGGAAAAGTCCGAGGTCATGTCGCTATTAACGTCAACGGCGGCAATGTTACAGCCACAGGAGACATGAGTTTCGATGAAGTAGCGGCGCGCGTCTCCGGGTTTCCTATCAGTCACGTCAAAGGGCACTTCCTGACGGCAGGTAAAAATCTCAACATCGACAGCATCACAGGCAATCTGGGCAAAACTGATTTCAACGCCTCAGGCAGTGTGACCAACTTTACCGACAAAACGACAAAGGCCTACAACATCAAGGTTCTGACCCACATCGACTTAAATGACTTCTTCAACGTCATGGGTCAAAAACAAGACCAGCAGGCAAGAGAACTTGTTTCGTCAGGACCGCTGCCGATCACGGCACAGCTGACGGGCACAGAAAAGACCGTGACGGCGGTTTTCCAGGGCTCCGTACCGGCGAACCAGGAGTTCAGCTTCGTCGGACCTTTTGGCACACTTTCTAAACCAAAGACCGAACCTGCCACCGCATCTGGTACCTTGATGCTGCAAGACAACAAGATCACTCTGCAAAATGTTCAACTGCAAGCCGGAATCGCCATCATTCGAATCAATGGAGTTTACAACTCACCGACATCAGAAGATAGGGCGCCAAACATAGACATTACCCTGGATCTTCCTAACCCGATACAGGCGAAAAATCTGATTGCATTCCTGCCGGCCGGAACCATAGACAGTGGCTTGAAGAATTTAAACGGCAGTATCAGCGGCAGTATCGAGATGAAAGGTCCGACCACCGCCCCCGCTGTTAAAGGGTCAGTACACATCAACGATTTTGGCGTTCCGGCCTACAAACTCTTCCATGTCACAGGTGATGTCAGTTCAAACGAGTGGGTGACGGGAAACGCAGCGGCCGCTGATGAACGGCAATCAACTCCATTCGACGTCAATATCCAGTCCATGACTTTGAACAAACTGCCCGTAAAAGGTCTGAAAGGCAAACTGGTAGCGGGCTACTACACAAGCAAAACAAACGAGAAAGTGCGAAACATCTCACTGAAAGACATCACAGCCGATATCGCCAAAGGCAAACTGAAAATGCGCGGATGGACAGCTCAGGATAAAGCGCTCTTCGGTGGCACAGCAGACTTGAGCGGTGTTGATGCCAATGTTCTCTTTACACAGTTGTTCGACTTGCCCAACGAAATTACTGGAACACTGCAGTCGCATATCAGATTTCGAGCCGATATAAGCCCTGGCAAGAACGTTTACGACACACTGGAAGTACCGCCACCAGATGAAAGTGACATGGTCAACCTGGGAGCTCATCAACCAAGCAGTTTCAAGCTGGAGAACGGCCGGGTCTCGCGTTTCAGCTTATTGCAAAGGCGAATCGATCAGGCCAATCTCATCAAAGGCGGTCTGGTCGGGTTCAACATTAACAACTTCCTGCAGAGTGTTGCTCCTGTAAAGAACGGCAACTACAAAACAATCGCCGGAACCTTCGTTCTAAAACCGGGACTGAAAGTTGTGTTTGGCAATGCTGACCCTGATATGGCCCGCTTTGGACCGGTTGAATTCAACGGTGATGAGCTGCGTATGCGCTCTTCCGGAAACATAGACTTCAAACAGGACACCTTGAAGGTAGATGTTGTGGGCAACATTCCCCGCACATCCACTCGAGGTTTCTTAGGCAAGGTCGGACCGATGTTCAGCATCGGCGGCATCCTGGACGTTCTTGATGGGTTGCCTATCGTGCCTAATGTCTGGCCTGATAATAAACCGCGGGCATTCAGCTTCAAGATATCGGGCACGCTCGACAATCCAAATGGCATGAACAAATCAATTTATGACTCATTCAAGTGGTTACCGAATCAAAAGGATGCAACGCCTCACCCGACACTGGCAGGTGCCAATACTTCGGCCAGCGGTTAGTCTCAGCAGACCGGATTGAAAAAATTGAGAAATTGTTGTTATTGCACGATTGTGCCCCGATCTTCGAAACACCACAGAGACGCGAAGCGTCTATTCTATTCAGCCTTTCTACGCAACGGAGTCTCGAGATGAGAAATTGGTTTATTGCAACAACTTTGAGTGCCGTTCTACTGAGTGGTTGCTCAGGAGCATTCGAGAATAAAGCACCTCACGTTGCTGTAGAAGTGCAATCTACGTCTGACGCGCTGTTCGATACCGACGTCTTAAAAGCAAAAGAGCCGGTGCTCGTAGACTTCTACGCCACCTGGTGTCCACCTTGCAAACGCATGGCGCCGATTGTCGACGAAGTCGCCGAACAGTTCCAGGGCAAAGTAAAAGTCTTGAAAGTAAATATTGATGAAAACCCCGGGCTCGCTCGAGCGCTCGGGATCGAATCAATACCGACCCTGGTCGTCTTTAAAGATGGGCATCCGGTCCAGGCAAACGTCGGTCTCCTGCCCAAATCTGAAATTATCTCGATGGTAGAGAGTGCCTTAACGCCGAACCTGGCTGAACAGGGTACGAAAACACCCTTATAGAGAAACGGACCGGGCAAGATTTTATATTACATTCGCTGTCAATCGGCGAATTTATGCGTCATCCTTAAGACACAACTCCAGGAGGTGTTACATGAGCGATCAAGCAACCAAAGACAAAGAAGAAGTCAAAAAGGAAGAGAAACAGCCTGCTCAGCAGCAAGAAAAGAAAGAAGAGCAAGCTAAAAAACCAAACTCGGGCGGCTGCTGCGGCGGTCACTAATTGACTGTCCGTTCATCGAAGCCTGAGAAAGCTTCTTTGATCGGTATCTATTCCATCGAGTGCGATGGGTGAGTTATACAAGTGAAAGGCGCGGTCTGAGACTGCGCCTTTTGCTCGTCGGCGCCTCTTTGAGCGCCCATGCCTTCTGCCTGTAAGCGCGGTCAGGCAGCTTCCAGGTTGCTCGCATCTGCCTGAACAGCTGCTTCGAAAATTAAGATGCCGTCTTCTGCATCTTCTACAAAATGAATGAATTCGCGAAATTGAACTTTCAAAACTCTTTTCAAATCTATCGGCAATTCGTGAACATCAGCCACAAAGGTCTGGAATCTCACTGTGTTCATATTCGGCACCTCGACTAATTCAAACATTATCGACGCCACGCAAATATTCAAGTTCCTGAGTGTTATGCACTGTTTCTGAATCAATGTGGAAGATTGTGCCTTAATCGGAAACTGAATCGACACCGCCTCCGTCACCATTGCCGGTGCAATTTTTAAAACGCAAATATATAGCGACGGGTCGGTCCCGTCGCAAAGTGGAGGAACTTTCATGGCTAAGCTATTAACGGCGATTTTCCGCAGTCGCGCCGCAGCAATGACTGCAGTTGAAGATCTGATTCGACATGGTTTTTCTCAGGACGACATCAGTCTGCTCATGTCTGAAACGACACGCGGACGTGAGTTCATGGTTGATGAATCAACCAAAGCTCCTGAAGGATTGGCAACCGGTGCGGCTGTAGGTGGCGCGCTCGGCGCCATCGCTCTTGGCTTGACCGCAACAGGCCTGGTGGCTGCCCCGGCGATTGGCTTATTCGCAGCCGGTCAATGGTTGGCGATGCTGGCTGGTTTCGGAGCAGGCGCGCTGGGAGGAGGGCTTTTGGGCGGTCTGGTCGGGCTCGGCATCCCCGAACACGAAGCCGAACTTTATCGTGGCGAACTCGAGAAGGGTGGCATCCTGCTGGGAGTTTATGCAGAAAAGGACGACGACAGAACCAAAGAAGCACATCGGCTGCTTGAGGCAAACGGTGGAGAGCATGTAAAAGCTGAGTTCGTCAAAGACGAAGCGCGCCGCATCGAAAAGGTGCGCTAAGCCAACCATATTGCAACAATGAAAGAAGCCACCTGGAATACAGGTGGCTTTTTTCTCTTAGCTTTGCACCAGGGCGGAAATGACCCGGTCGCAAACAAGCTTTCTACTTTTCTTGCGGCTGTGGCACTTTAGCAACTATCTTGCCGCGCACATGACGCATGGAAAGACGTACCAGAGCATCCGGAATATCTTCCAGATTTACAACCTCTTCCACCATCGGCTTGACCTGACCTTTGGCAACGAGATTACCGAACTCCATTCCGATCTTTGCAAGATCATCAAGAGCTTGTGTGTCATTGGCCGCGTAGGCGCCACCAAGTGCAATTTCGTGCACTGAAAAGGCTTTTTCACCAGCGCCGACTTTAGTGATGTCCGGCATACCGGCGACACAGGCGATGGCTCCATTGAAGGCAAGCATCTCGAGCGCTTCTGTGGCGCTGGCGCTGCTTACAGTATCGACGATGTAGTCAACACCGCGACCCTGCGTGATTTCATCGACGGCGTGCTTAACGTTCTCGGTTTGATAATCGATGATTTCAGTAGCACCGAGGTTCTTGACGAAGTTAACATTGTGCTTGGAGCAAGTCGTGATGATTTTCAGCCCGGCAAGCTTGGCCAGCTGAACTGCAAAACCGCCCACGCCTCCAGCTCCACCGAGAATGAGGATTGTTTTGTCTTTCTGCACATGCAGCTTTCTGTGCAGCGCTTGATATGCGGCAAAACCGGCACACGGCAAAGCAGCTGCATCGGTATAAGACAGACCGTCGGGCAACCAGGACAATGTGCGCGTGGTGACGATGGCATATTGGCTGTAGCCACCCGGCTTCGAAAGGTCGCCGTGATAATAGACTGGGTCTCCAGGTTGCCATTCATCGACACCTTTGCCAACGGCATCAATGACACCGGCTACGTCGAGCCCGAGGATCATTGGATAGTCCCAACCTGGGTAGCCTGACGCAGCGAGTTTGTAATCAACAGGATTGAGACCGACTGCATAAACTTTGACGCGGACCTCACCAGGACCTGGTTTTGGTTGCTCAACGTCTGATGTATAAAGTGATTCCGGTGTACCGGGCTTATCGAGGACTAGTGCTTTCATCTACGAACTCCGAATCTCATGTGAGGAACATCATTTTAACGGTAGATATTGGAACGACATGCAGGAGTCGTTCTTTCTTTATTTTGCAATGGATTAGGAAACTTGCACGAAAATCATGCCAGCGATAAAAACAGCTTCAATAGACACTTTCAGCAAATTTCGTAAAAATTGTAGAAGTTCAAAATGTTAAGAGTTAAGAACTGACAACTGGCTGTGCGACTGCTGAAAACTCCTGACTATATGGTTTAAGGGGAGAAAAATTTTTCTGGAGTGACGACGAGTGCGATATCTCGCTTACGAAAAATCAAGAGTGCTTCCCAATATCATCGTTGATGGGAAGGCAAACGAAGGGACAGTACTGACTCTGTCGCACTGGCCAGGAAACAGCACGCCACAAGAGTTCAAGGCAGACCTCTCTGCCGAAATAGTATTCGACTATCTGCTGAACGCCGCGGAGGGCGCGAAAGCTGAGATAGTCTCGAACAATCATTTTGATGCTGACGGATTAGTGGGACTGTACACGCTTCTCAACCAGAATGAGGCAATGGCTCGTAAAGACTTACTTCTGGATATAGCCGGTGCGGGTGATTTTGAAATTTATAGAGACAGAGATGCGGCGCGAATTAGTTTTGTGCTGGATGCCTGGCATAACCCCAAATCGTCGCCACTAAAAACCAGCATTTTTTCCGAAAGTTACGACACCGTCACAGACATACTGTACGAAGAACTGCTGCCACGCTTCGAAAGAATTGTAGAAAAGATCAACTCATTTGAAAAATTCTGGAGAGAACAGGACGATTTACTCGACGAAAGCGAAGCGGCATTTCGCAAAGGTACATACAGACTGACTGAAATACCGGAATTAGACCTGGCAATTGTGACCATGCCTGATTCCAACAGAACTCCAGACAAATCCGTGCACCGCATGGCTGTTCACAATCTGACCAGTTGCATGCGCATACTTTTGATGCAGGAGACAAATTTCCAGCTCTATTATCGCTACGAAACATGGGTTGACTATCAATCACGAAAGACCGTCCCCCGGGTAGATTTGCAAGATTTAGCCGAAAGTCTTTCTAAGCAAGAGTCGATGGACGGCAGATGGACTTTCGGTGGTATAAATGACATCGTGCCGATTTTGCGCTTATCAGGCGATATTCAAAGCAAGATCACACCCGAAAGTTTTCGCAGCCAGGTGCTGGCGTTTCTTGCGCAGCAAAAGAACGTCGACTCATAACTGCTGCAGGAGGAGTCAGAATGGGAGCGATTGAATTGGAAACTGCTCACACCACGAAGCAAAAGGAAATCATTGAGCGCACTGAAGAATTTGTTCGGGAGACCCTGAAAGCAGATTCTACCGGGCATGACTGGTGGCACATCAATCGCGTCCGCAATGTGGCAGTGAAACTTGCCAGAGCCGAAGGAGCAGATCCGTTCATAGTGGAACTGGCAGCATTATTGCATGACATTGCCGATTGGAAGTTTCACGGCGGTGACATCACGGCTGGTGCCACTAAATCTCGCCAGTGGCTCAGTTCCATTGGTGTCGATGAAACAACACAGGCTCGCGTTGCGCAGATCATTCTCACAGTCTCTTTTAAAGGCGCTGGTGTAAAAAACGAAGTCGATACGCTGGAAGGTCAAGTCGTTCAGGATGCCGACCGAATCGATTCACTCGGTGCAATAGGAATCGCGCGCACTTTCGCGTATGGCGGGCACTTCAACCGCATCATGTACGATCCCGAGCAGAACCCCGTACAACATGAGACTTTCGAGCAATACAAGTCAAGCACTGGAACGACCATAAACCATTTCTATGAGAAGCTGCTCTTGCTCAAAGACAGATTAAATACAAAAGCAGCCAGAGACATGGCTCAAAATCGGCATCAGTTCATCGAGCAGTTTCTGGAGCAGTTTTACGATGAGTGGGAGGGGCGGAAATAATCGAATTACTCAAATTTTATTGCCTGAAAGAGCAAGCTCGGAGGAAAAACGGCAATAATCTAGGTATCCGCGAGGCTCGCCATGTCACCGTCTGTCGATAAATCAAGTTGGTTTGCCAGAGTATTTGAACCGAAGACCGACTTCTTCGCCCTGCTGAACATACAGTCAGCCACCACCCTTGACGGCATTATCGCGCTGGAACAGTGGATCAATGAAGGAACATTCGATCGCTGCCAGAAAGTGCGCGATCTGGAAAACGATGCAGACGAGCACAAACTCGAGCTCGAGCGCAAATTAGTTGAATCCTTTGTCACGCCTTTCGATAGAGAAGACATCCACGATCTCTCAGTCAAACTCGACGAAGTGATTAACGGAGCAAAAGCAACAGTTCGCGAAATGGAAGCCCTCGATTTCAAAAGCTCCGATCCATTTCTCAAGGAGATGGCAGCCACTCTCGTTGAAGGAACTCGCTGCTTGAATCAGGCTTTCAACCACCTGCAAAATAATTCGACGGAAGCCTCCAATCAAGCCAGCCTGGCAAGGAAATCGGAAAAGCGGTTCGCCAAAATCTACAGGCAAGCGATGAAAAATCTATTTACTCTCGATGACTTCAAAACACTTTTGAAGACACGCGAAGTCTATATCTGTATGGTGTCATGTGCCACAAAAATCGATATCGTTGGCGAGAAGTTATTACACGTCATCGTCAAGACGAGCTAGTAAGCTCGAAATTCTTAAGCTGCAACAGACAATTTTTCAAACCTTCCTCGCCCCTGAAATCATGCAGCACGCCTGCTTGCACCTCCGTTACAGAGCGTTCGAAGTTCTCTAAAAATCTCTGCTTAGCTCGTGCAAATTCATCTTCAAAGTCGGGCGACGCCGAACAAGCTTGAGCCAAGATGCGCGCGCTTTCATACTCGCCTGCCGAGGCGCATTGAACGATAGCGATGACGGTGGGCTCAGCCCCGCACTGAAGCAGCGCCCGCATGGCTGGTGCAGGAACAGCCCCACTTATCATGTTATAGAGGATATCTTTATTGACTGCCGCACGCAGATCGATCAAAGCTTCGAGGGCCTGAAACTTCTCGAGGGCAAAGGCATATTCCACTGGTGATGCGCCTCTTATTGAAGTATGCAAATTCACACCCGCATTAGAAAGTTCGAAAATCAAATCTCGATCGTCACGCTCTATGCTTTGCCTCAGTGCCATGTTTGCCAGGAGAGGGTTCTGAGCAAGCGTTTTTTGTTGAAGTGGCGTTCTCCAATCTACAATGGCCTGCCGGTAATACTCCAACACTTTGTCGGCCAGGGTCCTTGAAAGACCTGCCCGCACAGAGGTTTCCAAAAATGCGGCCAATTCGCCCCCGTCTCGCCCTTCTTCAGCAATCGAATCCTCTTCTAAAAACAACGCTTCAAACGCACCATAAAGATCCTCAGCAATCGTACCGAATGCATCGCCTCGACGATAATTCCCTTCGCTCCATCCTTGCACCTGTCCACTTTCAGGCGAGGCGCTTACATTTACGTAAACACGATCTGTGCGGTCGAACCCACCGATTGGAAGGTCCGTAAGCTTTGCCCTCAAGTTACTCGATATCTTAAGCAGGTTGAAACCAGAAGCCGCTCTGGTGAGTTTACGCTCGTGGTTGATCCAACCTTTTAGATCATTATATGAATCGCTACCGTTGTAAAAAAGTTCTTTCCACTCAAGTGGCTCAACGTTTCCGTCCATGATGATTGAAAGACGATAGGGAAGACGTCCACCAGCAGTCTGGCTCCAGAGGTCTAGCAGCGGTTTCGGAATCGGTCCAAGGCAATACTTTTGAACAGCTTCAATATCTTTCTTCGACATGGGCGGCTGCGCTTCATAAATAATTCGATTTGCAAAAATCACAATGCCGAATTTCCGAAGCGTGGCGATTTCCCCCTCACAAAATCGCTCATGCATACTGATTACCTCGCTCCTCGTGACTTTCCAATCGTGCCATGCTAATGGATGTATTCAAATAGAGTCAACATCACAACATTGATTGTGGAAGAGAAATCGAAGTAGCTTTTGGAGCAGACTGAATTACCCAAATTTTATTGCAAAATCGCGCAGACCATGCCGAAAAGCAGCAATAATCTATACATCCACGATGCTGGAGCACCTATTGTCGATTTTAGCTCTGTCAATTCTGGTTTTCTTCCTCAGCGTCATTTTCACCTACACAAATGGGTTCCAGGATGGCAGCTCAGTTGCTGCTGGTGCCATTGCATCGCGCGCGCTGACAAAATGGCAATCGATAATTCTAGTTGCCACGTGCGAATTTTTGGGAGCACTGTTTGGGGGTTCGGCGGTTTCCCATTCAATTCAGTCGCTGACAAGCTGGCGCCATGACCCGAGCCTGCTACCAGTGCTGGCCTCAGCTCTTTTCGCCGCCATCTTGTGGAATTACATCACCAAAGTCTGTCGCATTCCCTCCAGTTCGACGCACGCCCTGGTCGGCGGCATCATTGGGGCTGTCTACGCGGGCTCGGGTGGATGGCAAAATATCGGCTGGGGAACCCCCGATCACGTGATGCAGGCGACCGGTGTCTGGCGTGTTGTGTTCAGCCTGTTCCTTTCGCCCGTGATCGGCTTTGCCGCTGGCTATGCCTGTTTTGTCGCCGCTCTATTAGTTCTCATGCGCGCATCGACACGCGTAAATCGGGGATTGAAACAGCTGCAGATCATAACGACTGCCGTACTCGCATTTGCCCACGGAGCTAATGACACACAGAAAGCGATGGGCATACTTGTTTTAACTTTGAACGCCGGCGGTTATTTAGCAGGTGATGAAATTCCTCTCTGGGTGCGACTTCTGAGCGGCACGGCCATGGCGGTGGGCATCGCTTCTCTGGCACCCGGTATTGTCAAAAGAGTAGGTCTGGGAATCTATCGATTGAGACCATTACATGGATTTGTCACTGAATTCTCTTCTGCCGCTGTTGTATTGATAGGCTCAATTACAGGCGGTCCGGTCTCCGCTTCCCAGGTGATTGCATCAACAGTCATGGGTATAGGCACTGCACAGCGAAAAAAAGGCGTGCACTGGCTCGTCGCCAGGGATATGTTGATGGCCTGGTTCCTTACCATTCCATGCGCCGGAATGCTTGCTTATGGGCTGCACATAGGCATCTTTCACTGGCTTAACGCACTTCTTGCAGCCAGTGCTCACTAATGAGTTCAGACAGCCTCAGCTGGACAGACAATCGTTTTTCTTAAGTCGATCTGCGACGAGTACTGCTGCTGTTCGACGGTTTCTTGCGAGCCCCGCCGCTGCCACCAGATCTGGTGCCGAATTTTTTATCACCTGAAAACGATTTGCCGGCAGAACGACCGTACGATTTTGATTCTCCGGACTGTGGCTTGCGACCGTATCCGGAACCGCCACCTTCAGTCTTGCGACCGTATCCAGAACCGCCGCCTTCAGTCTTGCGCCCGTATCCGGAACCGCCACCTTCTGTTTTGCGACCGTATCCAGACCCGCCACCTTCAGTCTTGCGCCCGTATCCAGAACCGCTACCTTCTGTTTTGCGACCGTATCCAGAGCCGCTACCTTCTGTTTTGCGACCGTATCCAGAGCCGCTACCTTCTGTTTTGCGACCATATCCAGATCCGCCACCTTCAGTCTTGCGACCGTAACGAGACTCTCCAGTAGCCGGTTTACGACCGTATCCGGAGCCACCGCCCTCAGTCTTGCGACCGTATCCAGATCCGCTACCTTCTGTTTTGCGACCGTAACTCGAGCCTTCCGTTCCGGTGCGGCGTTTGTAGCCTGATTCGCCGCCTTCGGTGCGACGTTTGTAGCCTGATTCGCCGCCTTCGGTGCGGCGTTTGTAGCCTGATTCACCGCCTTCGGTGCGGCGTTTGTAGCCTGATTCGCCACCTTCCGTTCGGCGTTTGTAGCCTGATTCACCGCCTTCAGTGCGGCGCTTGTAACCTGATTCGCCGCCTTCTGTGCGGCGCTTGTAACCTGATTCGCCGCCTTCTGTTCGGCGCCTGTAGCCGGATTCACCGCCTTCTGGGCGGCGACCATAGCCTGATTCCTGACCACCTTCAAACCGGCGTCCATAACGAGGTCGAGCATCACCGCCCTCCGGTATGCTACCAGACTCACCTTCTGTGGCACCTTCGCCTTCATTGGCAAGCACTTCAACGTCGAGTTGCTCATCCGGGGCACCATCTGCGGTTACGCCAGAATCACTGCGCCAGGTGGCAATCTTTTTGTTGTTCTGACTGACAAATTCCGTCACATATTTGTCTGTTGCACCGAGACGCTTACCATGTGCCAGCAAAATGTATTTGAGTGCCTCAGTCAGATACTGACGCAAGTTCATCTTTTCAGCTTGAGCAAGTTCCTCGGCAAGCTCCATCATTCTGGGGCTGAGGAATAAATTTACATTGTCTTCTTGCTTCGGTCGCTCTGCTCGACCACCAGTTCTTCCACGTGGACGAGGTTGGTCGATTCCTTGCTCGGAACGTTCCCGGCGCTCTTTGAATGCCCGCTCACTATCGGCGGAAGCTCTTTGCACACGAGGTTTTCGCGGCTCCGACTCATTGCTGCGTGAACGACCGCCGTCTTCTTTCTTAACCATACCTGCTGATTCCATATATGTGTTGGGTATGCAAGCATACTCGATTGTGGGGCCAAAGTCTTGCTTTTAGCGTCCCCATGAATACTCGGTTACACCGACAGCGCGACGCACAGCCACCCCACCGTCAGGATTCGAAGGCTTGTGCCCAGAAAACATTCTGGGTGCCCGAAAATGATGAACAACCTTTGGTCTGCGCCTGCCAGCGGTTTTGTGCTCGACAACAGCATGCGCTGCTGTGGAATTGCTATCGTCGGGCAGATCCTTGATATCGGTCACAGCTCCTTCATTCTGACTGCTGAGGAAGGCGCCGGGAGGCACCGATACCCGAGAGTAATACATCTTGTTGTATTGACGCCAGAGCCGAGCCATCACCGTGCCGCCTGTGACGTGCTTATTGGCAATGGGCAGATTATTGTCATTACCGCCCCAGACCGCGGTCACCATATCCGGTGTAAATCCAACAAACCAGAGATCGGTAGCTTTGTCGGCCGTACCAGTTTTTCCGGCTGCAGGTCTGTCTCCAAGGCGAGCCTGCATTCCTGTGCCTGAATTTACGACCTCTTGCAATATGGAAACAAGCCAGGAGACTTCCTCTTCAGGGAAGACCCGGTGTGCATCAGAGTCAAAGTTTTCGAGTAATTCGCCGTTCATCGACTCGACCCGCCTCAAGGCGCGCGGGGTAATGACGACGCCGCCTCTGGCAAAGGTTCCATAAGCACCAGCCAGGTCGAGCGGCGAAAGCGCCGAACTTCCAAGGGCAGAGGAAATATTTGGAGCGATATCACCAGTAATCCCAGCTTCTCTGGCAATCGACAGCACCCGGCTCATTCCGACCATCTGAGCCGCACGAACAGCGCAAACATTGCGTGACTGCGCCAGGGCCTTGCGCACAGGAATCTTGCCGAGAAACTTTCCATCATAATTTTTAGGGCTGTAATCCGCGCTGTCGACCTGATGCACCGTCAGTGGTGTGTCGTCGATGAGAGAATTAGGACCAAGTGCATGTTCCAGAAAGGCAGTCAAATATACAAACGGTTTGAATGTAGATCCCACAGTATGGGGGTTGGTGGCGCAGTTCCATTGCTTGGTCCAGTAGTCGCCAGCACCGCCTACGATGGCGCGCACGCCGCCATCCTTAACAGAAATAGCAATCAACGCCTCTTGCGTAATACCAGCTGGAGCATGTTTGATCTCTTGCGCCAGAACCTTTTCACCGCACTGCTGCGCTACTTGATCCAAATTCGTGAAAACCTTGATGCCCTGCCGGCGCGCCACGGTTTCAGGATAACGCAGTTTGATCAAATCCAATACATAACTGACATAGTAGGGATAAACGTTGAAAGCATGTTGGGGTTTTGGCTCCAGACTACTGTGAAAGTAGAGCGGGTAAAATTTAGCGTGCTGTCCCTGAGCGTGAGTAATGAAACCACATTCGGCCATACCATCAAGGATTTGCCGCTGCCTCAAAATTGCTTCGTCACGGTGTTCCGGACTTCCTAATGTAGACGGCGAACGAATTAGCCCTGCTATGAAGGCAGACTCAGACAGATTGAGCTCCCAGACGTTCTTTCCAAAATACCTTTGTGCAGCCTGTTGTATACCATTGGCGCCGTTTCCGAAATAAATTTCGTTCAAGTAGATCTGCAAAATTTCCGGCTTGCTGTATCGTTTTTCGAGCTCAGTAGCAACAAGAGCTTCGGCAATCTTGCGGTCAGCTGACCGACCGGTGTCGAGAAAAAACAAATTTTTTACCAGCTGCTGCGTAATAGTCGAGCCACCTTCGACGACCTGACGTGCTTGCATATTGGCATAGGCAGCCCTGACCAGACTCTTAAAGTTGATACCACTGTGCTCATAGAAGTGTCGATCTTCTGCTGCGAGCACTGCTTGCTGCATGTATAGCGGTATCTTCTTGAGCGGCACTACAACTCGGCTGACGTCCTGTTCCACTGCGCAGACGAGCTTATCTTTGTGGTCGAAAATTTGAATGGTGCGATTGGGGTGATAATCTTTGAGAAAAGCCAGGTCTGGAACATGGCGCAAGTCATTGCAAACGAGGATGGCTATCACAGCGGCTGTGACTGTAATGATCAAGATTGCGAATCCAACCGCAAGACTTACGATCTGAAAGATATACGAGATCCCGTCACGCGTACTAACGAGAACATTTGTTTTTCTGAGGTTTGGCATAGACAGCCCGCGAACAGCACAATCACTAGGGTAACAGTATTGCTGCCTGGCTGCGGACTAATGTGATCAAGCTTATCTAAGCCCAGAGCGTTGAAGGCGTTGGCCAACGGTCAGTGCGTAGCAGGATAAACCCACGGCGCATCGTAAGTATGCACTGGCTCTCTGTTCATCCACGTCGGAGAGAACGCAATCAAAAGACCAAGCATCACTCCCAGATATAAACTTCTCAACGGCGGGTTTTGCATGTGGTCCTCGGCCTGATGTGGCTCACAATGAATTGAACAGAACTCTAATCCTTATGTTCCCCCGCATTAACCACACCAACCCTCTTGACTTCGCGAGTGAGGAAAAATCCCGAATCGCACACCAGTTGGGGCGTCCGCAATTCAACTGCAAACCAAAAACTCAACCGATAGCGGTTGAGTTTTTGCATTCGATTATGAGCGATACAGTGCTGGATTAGTGCGCGGAGCCTACCAGAACCGAAATCAGCAACAATGCGACGATGTTCAAGATTTTGATCATCGGGTTGATGGCTGGACCAGCAGTGTCTTTGTAAGGGTCACCAACTGTGTCACCAGTCACGGCAGCTTTGTGAGCTTCTGAACCCTTGCCGCCGTGGTTGCCTTCCTCAATGTACTTCTTGGCGTTGTCCCAGGCGCCGCCACCCGAGGTCATCGAGACGGCAACGAAGATACCTGTGACGATAGAACCGACCAGCACACCACCCAACATCTTCGCAGCGGCATATTCACCGGGCATTGCAGCGTTGAGGTAGAAGTATCCGAGACCGGCAATAAGGACAGGTGTCAGAACTGGAATCAACGCAGGTACTACCATCAACTTGATAGCAGCAGTAGTGACGATGTCGACGCACTTAGCATAGTCAGGTTTGGCAGTCGACTCCATGATGCCAGGGATTTCTTTGAACTGGCGACGTACTTCAGTGACAACCAGACCGCCTGCATAGCCGACCGCTTCCATTGCCATTGCAGCAAAGAGGAAGGGAATCAAGCCACCGAGGAAAAGTCCTGCCAGCACATAAGGGCTGGAGAGGTCAAATGTGATTGTCGCGTCAGGAGTAACCTTATGGATAGCAGCCTGCAACTCGGTTGTGTACGAGCTGAACAGTACAATTGCAGCCAGACCGGCTGAGCCGATTGCGTAACCTTTGGTTACTGCTTTGGTTGTATTTCCTACGGCATCGAGAGGGTCAGTAATTTCGCGTACTTCTTTGGGCAATTCGGACATTTCGGCGATACCACCGGCGTTGTCCGTAATCGGTCCGTAAGAGTCGATGGCGACGATGATTCCGGACATGCTTAGCATAGACATGGCAGCCAGAGCGACACCGAAGATACCGGCTAATCCGTACGACACAAGAATACCGACAACAATGACGATGACAGGCATTGCAGTCGAACGCATCGATACAGCCAGACCAGCGATGATGTTCGTAGCATGACCGGTTTCAGAGGCTTTGGCGATGCCGCGCACTGGTCCAAATGCAGTCGATGTGTAGTATTCAGTGATCCATACGATGGCGGCAGTGACAACCAATCCAACCATGGAAGCTAAGAAATAAGCCATCGGCTCACGGCTGAGTCCGCTCATCATGGCGTTAGTGAAGTAGTAGAACCCACCGGCAGCCAGAACACCGGAAACAATCAAACCTTTATAGAGAGCACCCATAATGTTCTTGCTTCCGCCGAGGCGAACGAAGAACGTACCGATGATAGAGGCCACGATTGATACCGCCCCTAATACCAGCGGGTAGAGCATAATTTCTGGGCGCTGTTCGATTACAGTCTGGAATGTTTCATGAGCAAGAAGCATCGTAGCAATAGCTGTGACAGCGTAGGTTTCGAACAAGTCAGCAGCCATTCCGGCGCAGTCACCCACGTTGTCGCCGACGTTGTCAGCGATAACTGCAGGGTTTCTTGGGTCATCTTCCGGAATTCCTGCCTCTACTTTACCAACGAGGTCAGCACCGACGTCGGCAGCTTTCGTATAGATGCCACCTCCGAGTCGAGCAAATACAGAGATCAAACTGGCGCCGAAGCCGAGTCCGATCAGAGCTTGCACGTCATGTGCAAAGCAGAAGAAACCTGCGACTCCGAGAAGTCCTAATCCAACTACTAGTAAACCGGTTACCGAACCACCGCGGAACGCTACCGTCAAAGCATGTTCCAATCCGCCTCGAGCTGCTTCAGCAGTTCTGACGTTAGCTCTCACCGACACGAACATTCCGACATATCCTGCCAGTGAGCTCAACAACGCACCTACGACGAAACCTACTGCAGTCATCGGTGTCAGCGCGACGCCGATGATGATTGCGAGGACGACACCGACCCCGGCGATCGTCGTGTATTGACGGTTCATGTAGGCGCCTGCGCCTTCCTGAATCGCCTTGGCGATTTCGATCATTCGTTCGTTGCCGGGGCTCAGCTTCAGAACACTCCAACTGGCAACGACACCATAGATGATTGCTGCAATTGCGCAACCGAATATCAGAGGGAAACCAGCTAAGTTCATTCCAAATTAACTCCCAAAAAAAGACGACGCCATTTAGCCAGAGACCGCCACTTGGTAAGCGATGGAGGGCTCGAAACACGCACGTAAGAGTATCAGTTTACTAATGGAGATAACAGAATCTGAATTTTATTTACGCCTCATATGTGGTGGCAGTGGATATCAAGAGAATATACAGTTCAAGCGAAGATGCAGTGCTGGCGTGTTAAAATTGAGTTTTGAAGGAAAAGTTAAGGTGGCTTCATGTCGCTGAAATCGAGCCGGGTCGCTGGATTTCTATCGAGTCTCTTATTTGCCTCCGTATCGGTCGCTGCTTCTTTCGCGCAGCCGGCCTGGAATTTTGACCGCGTCGTCTCGTGCAAAGATGATGCTGATAACAATGCAATCCTGATTAGCACCATGAAAGGTGAACAGATTAGCGCCCCTTCAATTCAATATCTGCCGGGTCCCAACGGTCACGCCATGATGGTCGCCGACTTCGCCGGGCTGAGCTACATGATGCCTCCGCACATCATTCATCCGGTCCAACCCCCTGGCAAGTGGGGCATCGAAGAGATTCGGGTCGGTCAGTTTCAGGTCAATCCACCCATTTGCAGGGTTGCCGCTATATCCAGAAACCCTGCTTCATTAAAAGGACTTTCATTTACCGCTAATTCAGGAAGTTTAATCGTCAAGTGGACGGGTCCGAAAGGATTGGTTCCGGACCAGATCGAAACGGCTGAGGTGCCTGCCAGGGCGCCGGCTAAAACCGACCCGGTGATAAAAGTGGCGGAAAAATCAGACAAACCGGCACGAGTTACTCAACGCAACCCAGCTTCTGCGAGTGATGAGCCGACCGTTACAAAAGACTCGAGTGTATCGGTGGCAAAATTGCCGGTCAAAGTGGCGACGAAAACGGCTGTCGTGGATACAAAATCTCAGCCAGTAGCGTCCGTACAGGTTGGATCTCGACCGGCTCACGCGCCCGCTTCCGATGACGAAGATATTGACCGCGGCATTCAACAAATTCAGGCGTTGCTCGAAGCAGCGCGCCGATCAAAAGTTGGAACAGCAAAAACGACTGACGCAACGACGAATAAGCCGACCGTTGCAGTCACACCTGGCGCGACTACCGCTGCAGCTGCCAAACCAACCATCTCTGCAACACCTGTCGCGACTACCGCTGCAGCTGCCAGACCAACCATCTCTGCAACACCTGTCACGACTACCGCTGCAGCTGCCAAACCAACCGTTCCTGCAACACCTGTGGCGACTGCCGCTCCTACTGCGAAGGCTACCGTTGCAGCGATGCCTAAAGCAACTGATGCACCCATCCTGAGGTCTTCGCAAGCCACGCCAGCACAGGCTTCTCCGGATTCCGAGCGAAATAACAAACTCCTAACAACCGCTTCACAAGACCAGCCGGATCCGACAGATAGAATCAAAAAGCCGGCGCTGGACGAAACAACATCAGCAAAAAACCAACCCGACACTGACACAGCAGAAAAGACCGGCAGTGCAGACTTACCGAGCAAAGAAAAATCAGACGGTCTGCGCGCTGAGAAGAAAACCGAGAAACCACCCGGAGTACCAATGGCGCGGCTTTCAGTAGTAAGTGACACAGATTCAAGTGAGCCGAACGCGGCGATTCAGCTTTTGTCTGAACGCAACATCACTTACAAAAGTTTCCGGTTACATTCACCCGAGCGGTACATCATCGATTTAGAAAAGCCACCAGATTTAGATGAAGCGACCGTCTCAATCTTTCAAGAAAATTCTCTGTGCCGATCAGTGCGCATCGGAATGACAGACAAACACACTTGCAGACTGGTATTTGACCTGACCGACGATAGCGTGCAAGTGCAAGAAAAGACTTTTGAAGAAGACGGAAAAGTTCTCACATTGAAGATTTTCAGTCAACCAGCATCGATGACGACGAAATCAAATCGTCCGCTGGAAGGTGTGAGCCTTGTACTTGATGCCGGACATGGTGGCAGTGATCCTGGTGCACAGCGTGGCGACGCACGCGAGAAAGAAATGACACTCGGCATCATAAATCAGCTCAAGAAGCGGCTTGAGGCAAATGGTGCCTTCATCACAATGACACGCAGCGACGACACATTTGTCTCACTGGAAGACCGGGTAAAAATCACCAATCTCGTCATGCCGAAAGCTTTCGTTAGCGTGCACATAAATGCACTGGAAAGCACTAACGATATCAAAGGAGTAGAAACTTACTTCCAGACTGAACAGAGTAAACCCCTGGCAGAAGCAGTCCACAACTGTCTCTACACTTCCCTGGGCGTTCCAAATCGCGGCGTTCGTAAAGCTCGTTTTTACGTAATCAATCACACCACCGTGCCGGCGATCCTGGCAGAGGTCGGCTATATATCTAATAAGGATGAACGTGAGAAATTAATATCATCTGATTACCAGGGCAAGATTGCAGATGCACTCACGCAGGGTGTTATTCTCTATGTAAACAAAAACCCCGAAACGCCAGTAAATGCAGTGAAACCAGCCCCGGTCATCAACCCAAATCAGAACGAAGGAAAGGGAACATCTGCAGTGCCCACCAAGTCAGTGGCTGCAAGTCTCTCAGAGCGGGCAGACGCAGTCCGCGCAGTCAGGTGAGCGTCAGAGGAACCTAGAAATGGCAGAGCAGCTCAGAGACTTCAATCGCATCGGCTTATTCGATTCAGGCGTTGGTGGATTATCGGTTTTGCGAGAAATGGCTAAACTGCCTGCAACATCCAGGGGACGGAAGTTTTCGTACGTCGGTGACACAGCTCGATGCCCCTACGGCAATCGAGAACCGGCTGAAATAGTTCGCTACGTCGACGAAATCATTGATTTTCTGATGACGAAGAACGTCGATTCGATTGTAATGGCATGCAACACCAGTGCAGCGCACGCCTTCGAGTCAGCGAAACGCCGCTCGCCCGTGCCAGTGTTCGACCTGATCAGCGCTACGGCCGAATACACTGCCAGTCTAAACAAGAAGGTGGGTGTCATGGCCACTGCTTCCACAGTGCGCAGTCACATCTTTTCCAGATTGATCAAATCGCATCAACCAGGATTAGATGTATTTGAGCTAGCCTGCCCAGAGTTTGTACCAATCATTGAAAGCGGCAATATAAATCAGCCCGGCACTCTCGGTGTCGTCGAGCAGCACGTACGAACGCTCCTGGAGCAAGAGGTAGAAGTCCTGATTCTGGGCTGCACACACTTCCCCTTCCTGCGTGCACATCTGGAGCGCTTACTGGACGGAAAAGTACAACTTATCGATCCGGCGGTGATTCTCAGAGAATTTTTGACGGCAGGCTCGAACTACAATGATGCGCCAGTCAATGTTTCCAATCAAGATGAATTCAACTTCTATGTCACTGGCAATGCCGAGACATTTTCTCGCGCTGCTACAAGCTGCCTGGGGGCTCTTCCAGGTCCAGTTCAGGCAATATCGGTAGAGCAATTTTCTGAGCAAAGTCTCATGGAAAAAATCACCGACGTCGTCATCGCTGCCGCCGAATCGATGGCGTCACCAGCGGTACCAAGCATCGTCACACCGTAAGCAAAGTACATATTCTTCATATCGGGCGCATATGGCTGAGCCCGAACGCAGACAGGCGCGCGCGCGACGTTAAGGAACGTATAACTAAAAACGTGCGCATAGTTCTTGCATAAAAACGGTGCTACAGTAATCTCAACTAATGAATCCTGAAGTGGAACATTTTGAGAGGGCATCCATGGGCCAGAAAACAGAATCATTCTACGTAGACATGCTCGATCGAGAAATCGTTGATGCAGTCAACAACGATTTTGGAAAAGCCGTTCTGAGACTTCCCAATCAAGGCAGGGGAGAAGTCAGAGAAGAAGTCTTGGTTTACTTCTCGGCGATCGCTATGCAGCAAGTAAATTCTGTCGCCGAAAAATATGGCATAAACGATCAAGAAGCATTGCACGAACTGTATCAATTGATGCGCGTCAATCTCGTGCAAGGCTTTAGAATTGGTCAAACAATGAAGCGGACCTGGGCGCCGAGCTAAGAACTCTAAGCCCTAAATAAGGATTCATCCTGCACGTGGGCTCAGACGACGTCGAAACGCCAATTAGAATGCGCTGCATGCGCTGCCAGGAAGAATTTGCCGACGGCAGGCAAGTCTGTCCGCACGATGGAACGCGTCTGATTGTCGCGCTGCCTGATCCCATGATCGGCAAGACATTTGCCGATCGGTACGAGATCATAGATGTGCTCGGGCGCGGCGGCATGAGCGTGGTCTACAAGGCGCAGCAGATTTTCATGCAAAATCTTGTCGCCATCAAAGTGTTGCATCAAACCCTCAACTCTGACCCGACCAGCTTCGACCGATTCAAACAAGAGGCAGTCGCGGCAATATCAATTCGAGACAAGAATGTCATTCAGGTTCTAGACTTCGGAATCAGCGACGAGAAAGCTTTCCTGATTATGGAATATCTGGAAGGACAGGACCTCTCCGATTGGCTGACAAAAAATGGAGATATGGATGTCGAACGAGCTCTCGATATATTCATCCAGGCTTGCAGCGGGCTTGCTAGCGCGCATGCAAAAGGAGTAATTCACAGAGATCTCAAACCCGGCAATCTCTTTCTTATGAAAGAAGATGACGGCAGTGATCTGGTCAAGATTGTCGATTTCGGCATTGCAAAAATCGAATCAAGCCATTCGCAAAGTTTGACACAACCAGGCGAAGTTTTCGGAAGTCCACTCTACATGAGCCCGGAACAGTGCCAGGGCAAACCGCTCGATGCGCGTTCAGATATTTATTCGCTCGGCTGCGTCCTTTACGAAACGCTATCAGGATCGCCACCACTGATGGGGATAAATTCTTTCGAGACGATGAACAAACACGTCGGCGAGCAACCTCTTCCGATTCGCGCAGTGGTGCCAAACAAAGAGATTCCCGAAGCTCTCGACGCCTGCATTCTCAAAGCGCTGCAAAAAAATCCCGATCAGCGCCAGCAAACAATGCAAGAATTCAAACAAGAGCTAATTGACTCGATAAAAGGCTCACGATTCCATCTACAAGAGAGTCGGACAGGGCTTAAACCAGTTGGTACGCCACCTGGCCCTGAAGATGTTGGCGCAGAGACGGTCGTAGATCTGGAACTCGGTGCCAGGGCCAAAGAAGAATTGCAAAAGCTTGTGCTGGACGCAGTCGACCTGACAAAAAAACAAGATGCGCACAATCGACGATTGCGCCAGATGGTGCTGGTTCTGTACGTCATGTTGGGTTCCCTGGTGATGACACTTTTCTGGCTGGCCACTAAACCTGGTCCACAATCTGATCCCGCCCCGTTCTACAAGCAAGAGCCCTATCGGTGGAAAATTTCAGAAGCTGAGGCTGAAGTGCGTGAGGGCAAATACAAGCAAGCTCTCGAATCTTATAAAACTGCCGTAGAGATGTCTAAGGATTTTGGCGAAGGAACTGAGAAACGAACGAAAGCACTCCTCGGTCTGTTGATCTGCCTTGAGCATACCGGCGCGGATCAAGAGACAATAACGCAGGCTCGTCATGAACTGCTCGACGCCAACGTCAAACACATGGAGTATATCTATGGACACGACGGTCACGACCTGGCGAGGATAATCGACATGGATGCAGGGCTGCTGCAGAGAATCGGCGGCAGCAAAGTCGACCGAGCCTATGCAGAAACGCTGGCGAAGAAATATGTAGCCAATGCCAGAGACGATTTTCAAAAAAAGAACTTCGTCAAGTCTTTAAGTTGGCTTCAAGAGGCGCTTGAAATCGAAGAACAGAACCATTGTGATGCAGGAGTGGCCACGACCGCGGAAGGATTCCAGGCTTCGCAGGAAGGTAAAGAGCACATCGAACAAATCAAAGAATTGCTGAACCGAGCCGTCATCGCCGAACAATCGTCACCACAGCAAAGCGAATTAAACACTAAAGAACTCAACCAACCCAAAAACACAATGCAGTGAGTCAAGCACCGCATATGGTGACTATTTTTTCTCCACGTTGGCGACGAGCTTACTAATAGTGGTGCGCAGTTCATCATTATTCATGGCAGTCCAGCCGCCATAGCCAATCAGAACAACTAAGACGACAGTAAGAACCTTCTGGATAATTGACAGCGAATTTGACTTGCTGGTCGTTGCGACCTTGGCCTTAGAACTGAAACCCTTGCCCTGTCCGTCGCTCTTGTTGGCCCTGGTCGGGCTGTATTGACCGACCGGTCCTGTCAGTTGATGGTTGCACTTTATGCAGAATTTGATTTCCGGCTGCACCGCAGCATGGCAGTATGGACACGTGTCCAGTAGTGGATGCTCACCTGTGGCGACAGACTCTGACTCATCTTCTCCCTTTCTCTGAAACCGGCTCATCCAGCCGCTGTCGGAAAGAATCTTGTTGGCCTTAGACGTACGCTGCTCACTTGAATTTTCTTTGTTGCGCATAAACTGCACGCCATCCAGATCAGCAGCAGCTTTGGCGACTTGCGCAGTAACGGCCTTCATTGCTTCATTTTCCAGTGTCGCTTTGTGCAAAGCCTCAGCTTCACTGACCAGATCCTTGAAGTTTGCTACCTCAATTCTGTGTTTGAAAGTTCGAAGCTTCAAAGCATCTCTAGACAGGGCGTCGTGCAGTTCCTCTCCGAATTCCTGGACAGTTTGATGCCTTGCTTCAGGATCCTTTTGCAGAGCCTTATTAAGGACATGCGTCACCTCCGAGCAGACCTTCAATTCAGGCAATGCCTGATTGAATGGGATTGGAGTGGCGTAAAGATGAGCATCGAGCATTTCGATAGCCGACTTAGCGTTGAATGGCAGCCTGCCTGTAAGGGTTTCATATACACACACAGCAAGCGAGTAGATGTCGCTGCGCGGATCGACGACCGTGGAAGAGAGGCACTGTTCCGGACTCATATAGGGTGGGCTGCCGCAGACATCGCCGACTTTGGTAATCTGATAAGCATCTTCCTGCTTCGGTTCGCGAAGCTTCGACAAACCAAAATCGACCAGAGTCACCCAATCTGGATCGTTTGCGTTTTTGCTGAGCATGATGTTCTCAGGCTTCAAGTCGCGATGCACCAGATTCATCTGGTGGGCTGTTGCCAATCCGTCTATGACCTGTTGATAAATGTGATCAGCACGCTCAAAAGGCACCATCCCTTCTTCTTTGATCACATTCTTGAGGCTTGTTCCCTCCAGAAAATCCATGACCAGATAAGGCTGACGCTGTGAGCTCATGCCAAAGTCGTAAAGGGTAATAATGTGATGGTGTTTAACCTGAGAAACGGTCTTCGCTTCCCGATGAAAACGCTTAACAGCCTCCGGTTCCGAAACAAGGTGCGAATGCAACATCTTCACGGCCATGAAGCGGTCCATCATCTCGTGTCGTACCTTATAGACGACACCCATACCGCCCCGTCCAACCACACCGAGGACCTCATATCGGTCTGCCAGGCGGCTGCCAACCAGGGGATCTTTCTCGATGTTTTTCAGGGTCGCTGAATCTTCAGGACAACGCTCGACCGAGTCCTCATACTCTGAAAAGCATTCAGGGCAGGATTTCAATGGATTTTCGACTCCCGAAGCATGGGCATCTCCCGAGAGCGCTAATGGCGCCAGCGAACGTTATAACCATACCCGTGCTACCCGAACGCTAAACTGCCACGGGGGCGGCTGACGGCGCAAGAGGGTATGACAGACCGTGAGGAGGCAGCAGCGCAGGGTTAAATCATCCGCAAAGCGACCGAATTAATCTAAAAGAACTCGGAGATGATTGAGTTACTGACGAGTACCCCGTGGTCGGTAATACGCAACCTGCGGTCCACAAGCTCGACCAGACCCAAGCTGGTCAGCTTTTCCACTTGCGACCGGTAATTCTCCAGAAATTTGACGCCAAAATCTGCTTCAAACGAAGTCAGGTCAAGCCCGCTCCTCAATCTCAGCCCCAGCATAATCGCCTCGCGCTTGCGGGTCTCCGGGTCGATCACCTCCGAGGTCTCGTTACCAAGGTAGTCTTTCATGTACGCGGCTATCGATCGCCAATTAGAGCTTCGCACGCCCGCAACATGCCTGTGAGCGCTGACACCATAGGCTACGTATTCACTGTTATTCCAATAGGAAAGATTATGTCGGGATTGATTTCCTGGTCGGCAAAAATTTGACACCTCGTAGTGCTGAAAGCCAGCCTTCGATGCCATTTTTACGAGCGTCACAAACATCTCTTCGTGAATTTTGTCTTCTGGATAAAGGGGAGAGTCTTTGGGAAATCTCGAATACAGAGGCGAATTATTTGAAAGATGCAAACCGTAGGCAGAAAAATGTTTGATCTGCTGAGAACGCTCGGTGAGAGCGAATAGCTGTTCGAGTGTATTTGTCCACGATTCTATAGTTTGAGTGGGTAAACCATACATAAAGTCAAGACAGACATTATCCAAACCATGAGCTAACGCTTGCTCGATTCCTTCGTAAGCCTGGGCTCTCGTATGATCGCGTCCAATTGCTTTCAGTTCAGCATCCTGAAACGACTCGACACCGATAGACAGACGATTGACACCAAGTTCTTTCCAGCCCTGCAGTTTATCCGATGTAATCGCATGTGGTGTCGTTTCCAGATTGATTTCACAGTTTGCGGAAAGCCCAAATTTATTTCTCAGTTGATCTTGAATCTTTGCCAGGTTGGAGATGCTTATCAAGCCAGGAGTTCCACCACCATAGAAGATTGAATCAAGCGCGGTCCCCTCAAGATTCGAGACATCACGTTCGCTGATTTCGCAACAGACGATCTGACAATATTCATCTTCCAGATGCGACAGTCCGGCAAATGCTGCGAAATCGCAAAACTCGCATTTGTGCGTACAAAAGGGAATGTGAACGTATGCGCTTAAAGACATGAGTACAGATATTATGCGGCAAATCACAATTACTCTGCACCGGTGATGAAGGAATTTCCTGCACTCTGGAAAATTCAAGACCTTCCAGCCAGAGGTTAATTACGCAGCTAAAATACTAAGAATCGGACAACTTGCTACGATTGAAGAACTTTGAGCTTCGTGAACATTTTGCTTAACAGTAGCCACAATACATCCATCTGGCCCAACTTCGTAGTCCTCGGACTTATCTATTCATGCTCGGTTGCATACGCATCAGCGCAATCAACGAGCAGCTCGCAAAGTCTCACCCCGGCGATGGATATGCTCAGGCAGAAATCTGCCGAGAATTTGATTCCCAGGACTCCGCTAAATGGCATCATGAAAACAAACGTGGGACCGACGGTGACAAGAAAGCCGCCGGTCAGCCGTCTCAACCGTAAGCCGGTGGAGCTGACATCTGAGGAGAAAGCTCAAGATTTTCTCGGCGATCTGGATTCTGTCGTCAAGGTAGTGAAACTGGATCCTGCTTCAGCCGACCTGCATGCCATCGGCGATTTGCTGATCAGCTTTAGACGACAGGTTACCGACCATCCTTCTGATCCCATGCTGAGGCGGAAGTTAGGAGCATACCTCTTTCTGGCGGGAGACTACGAGGGCGCAGCCACAGAGCTCAAACGAGCGATCGCGCTCAAACCTGATGATTATGTTTCTCACACATTGTTGGCTTGCGTTTATGACGACGTAAACGCGCGAGAATCTGCCAGTGCTGAATTTCACAGAGCTATGGAGCTGTCTCCTGATTCACCTGATGTTCATATCTTGTACGCCGACAGTCTTGCCAGTCACGGTGACGTTTCAGAAGCGATTGCCGAATATCGAAAAGCAGTGGCAATCAAACCAACAGCAGACGGCTACTCTGGGCTAGCCGAAGCTTTGCTTGTTGCACACGACAATATCGGTGCCGTCAAAGCAGCCCGTCAGGGAGTTTCGGTGGAGCCAGGCTCTGCCAAGGCACATGTTGCGTTGACAAAAGCGTTGCTGCTTTCAGGAAATACGCAGTCGGCGATACGCACGGCCCGACAGGCGGTCTTGCTCAGCCCTGCCTCGGCAGACAGCCATATAGCACTCGGTCGAGCCCTGCACGCAAAAAATAATCTGAACGGCGCTGTCGAAGAATTCAAACAAGCGGTGGCACTTGATCCACTCAATGCACAAGCAAGAAATGATCTTGGTTATGCTCTGTACGGCAAAGGAGATATATTTTTGGCTATCTCCGAACTTCGTCTGGCGTTGCGGATCAATCCACATTTGAGCGAAGCTCGAAACAACCTGGAAATCGCCATTCACGGGCTTTCCGGCAAAAAACATCCATAACCATATTCGATACCATTGCAGTTGAAAAGCGATTTAAACTAGCTAATGATCTCGAAGACAGGCACCAGATGTGGCGGCGCGGCGTCGTATGTCTGACGGTACATTGCAATTTGATACCATGCAGGTAAAATTATCAGGGAAACAAGTGGGAATTGCCCGAACGGGCCCAATGAACCAAAGAAACAGCAAACGAAGATCCAGACAATTTCGAAGCTTCATCAACACCGCTGTAACACTGAGCATGGTGTCAGTTTTGTTGTCCTCGTTTCCGGCTTCCGCCCAAACTATAAACTCAACTGCGTCAAACCGTCTCCGGCAAAATAGCACTGACACTATTGCCGGTGCAACCAACCCGACTGTACCACCAGGCTCGGTCAATCCTTCCATTCCGCCGGACCAGCCCAGCGCGAAAGACTTTTCGGCTAATGCAGCAGGCGCTCCTGCTCAAGCTTCAGGCAAATCAACGTCTCTTTCGTATAGTGCAGGCGAGAGCAGCGATGCAAAATCAGCGGCAGGGAATTCTGCCACACAGACTGCCGACGCCGATCCTGCCTCCAGCCCGCCCAAATCTATAGCCAGCAAAGATACAGGCAAAGACGACGGTGACATCCTCGGGGCTTCAAACCCTGCCGGTGCTCCGGGCGACTCAGGCAATGGTCTCTCGATAGCGCAAAGCCCTCCCCGCCCCGCGAGTTCAAAACGCAATCCGATTCCGGGAGTAGTCGGAACAGTAAACATCCGCAAGCAGTTCAAACTATTTGCCAACGAACAACTGATCCACAACATGAGTTTTCGCGATACTCCAGTACGCGAAGTAATTGCAGAACTGGCTCGTCGTGGCAATCTCAATATCATCATCGACAAATCGGTAGCTGGAAAAATTACAGGCGATCTGCGCGACGTCACATTGAACGAAGCTATGGACAGTGTTCTGGCTGCCGCCGGTTTACAAAGTCGAACTCTGGACAACAACACGGTCATTGTCGCGACATTGCAGGCCATGGTGCAGTTGGGACTGAACCGCCCCATGGCTCGTGCTTTCAAGCTCAGTTATGCATCGCCTTATGACGTGGCCATGATTTTGCATGCCTCTATATTCAACAAAGGAATGCTCCCTGATTTCAACTCTCAGTTCAGAAGGCGAAGCAGCAACGAATCAACAGACACATCGTCAAACGACCGCGTGCGTAAAGCTGGTGGCACGACGCCTGAGGGTGATGTTTCGACCGAGAACCACGGCACCACAGGCGAAGGCGATAAGTCGACCAGCGAAATCGATAGTTCGCAAACCAATAGACCGGATGTAAATCGCACCGTACGTGGCTCGAGCCGCAGCCAGACACAGGAAGGGGTGGGCTTCAACAATGCCGCCACTGACCCCGGTTCGCAACAGATCCGTTCGTTCCAGGAAATCAATTCAGACTACATCGTCGAACAAAATGGTGGCGGGGCAATCGTCATACCAGACGCAAAGAACCGCCAGATCCTGGTCGTTGGCACCCAGGAAGACATAAATATCGCCGAAGAGTCGATCAAATTACTGGATCGCCGTCCGAAACAAGTACACATTCAAGCCTCACTGATAGAACTGACGAACCAGGGGATCCGCCAGCTCGGTGCTACTTTGAACGTGCAGGGAGAGGGCGCTTCCTCATCAATCCTGGGTAACTCTAGAGCACCGTTGATTCAATACCTTCCTGGTTTAGGCAGCACTTTCCCTTCGCCGGCACAACCGTTTGGCGCGACGTTGCCGACAACCAATCCGACTCCAGTGACACCAAGTAGCCCTGGCACCGCCTTCACCGGACTGGTCGGGTCTCTTCTGCCTGTCGCTCCTACCATCGCAGGCATTCAAGCCTCACAGTTTGCACAGTCGGCATTCAACTTCCTCACAGGTGGTAAGGGTACAGGCGGAAAGCAGAATATAGCCACTGTACCTACGGCTCTGAACCTCGACCTACAGCTCTTGCTGCAAACTAATAAAGCTAAAGTTGTCGCCAATCCAAGCGTGGTTGTCGTGGACGATACAGAGACTTTGATTACGATTGCCAGTGAAGTCGTACACAAAGTGACGTCTACGGTCAGCTTGGGCGTGGTTACAACGAACGTCGAGCTGACCAAAGCTGGTATCTTTTTGAACGTATTGCCCAAGTGCACCGAGGACGGTTTCATCACGATGAGGCTGCGCCCTCAGGTCTCCACTCCACTGGGTCCGCCTCAGGTTTTTGGCTCTACGGCCAGCCCTACAATTGTCACGCTCTTGAACGTACGTGAAATCATGTCGCAAGAAGTGCGCATCAAAGATGGTCAGACGCTGGTACTAGGTGGTTTGTTCTCAGAGCAAGAAGCAGCCCAGCTGGCCAAAGTTCCGTATCTGGCTGAAGCTCCAGTTCTTGGCGCATTATTCAGAAACAGTTTGAAGGGACGAAATCGTTCGGAGCTGATGCTTCTATTGACGCCAAAAATCGTAGAGGACGATCCGACATCAATCACTGATGCGTCACCAACACCGACACTGTAAGTTCGCGTTGATCAATCAAACGGATCTGCGCGCTGACAGTGGGTCGCGGTTTTGATCAGCCTCTGCACATGAGGCTGATCAGATCTACGGATCCACGTGTTCAGGTGCTCACCGGTGCCGATCCACGTTTTGAGCATCCACGTGTTTGCGGATGCTCACAGTAGGAGCCGCTATGAAAAGTGGCTTAACCGGTACGATGGACTTATTCGACCGTGACTGACTTAGCGAGGTTGCGCGGCTGATCGACGTCTTTACCAAGATAGTCGGCAATGTAATAAGACATCAGTTGCAGCGGCACGACTGTGAGCAGTGGGCTGAAGAATTCTTCCACTTCCGGAATGGTGAAAGTGGTGTCGAACATCTTCGCTACTTGCTCATCGCCCTCAACTGCCACGGCGATCATTTTGGCATTCCGGGCTCGCGCTTCCTGAGCATTAGACAGAGTCTTCTCATAAACTGCGCCTGGCACAACTACAGTCACCACAGGTACGTTTGCGTCCAGTACGGCAATCGGTCCATGCTTGAGTTCACCGGCAGCGTAACCGGAAGCATGAATGTAAGACAGCTCCTTGAGTTTAAGAGCGCCTTCGAGTGCAGTGGGGAAATTCAGACCACGACCGATGAATACAACGTCATGAGCTTCTGCATACTTGAGAGACGACTTGCGAATTTCGTTTTCCTTGCCCAGGATTTTCTCTTGCAGCGTGGGGATCAAATTCAAAGTTGATTTCAGCTCTTTGGCACGTTCCTTCGTGATTGAGCCGCGCACTTCCGCCAGATAGATGGCCAGTAAATAGAAGCTCGTCAGCTGAGCCACATATGTTTTCGTGGCAGCGACTGAGACTTCAATACCGCATTCAGTGACAATCAAGTTAGGTGTGATCTGTCCAAGATGCGAATCAGGACGGTTAGTGATTCCCAACGTGTAGGATCCACGTGCCTTTGCTTCGGTCAATGCGGCGATTGTGTCGGCTGTTTCGCCTGACTGGCTGACTGCAATAGTGAGAGTCTTTTCGTTCACCAGCATTCGACGTCCGCGGATTTCAGACGCGATCTCAACGTCAACTGGGATTGAGCAAAGCTCCTCGAGAAGATATTTGCCGACCATACCAGCGTGATATGCAGTTCCGCAAGCAACGATGTGGACCCGTTCAAAAGATTTGATCTCTTCCGGTGTGAATTTCACTCCATAACCGAGGTTCTCATCAGCTTCGTGCGTGACGACAAAATTGACCGGTTTGGTTGGAGCCGACAGGTATTTTCCGATCGTTTTGCGCAGCACCAGCGGTTGTTCATGAATTTCCTTAAGAAGGAAATGTTTGTATCCACCTTTATCGATAATGTATGGATTGCTGTCCATCGAAACAGGCTTACGGAAAACTTCCTTGCCTTCAAAGTCGAACAGCCTGGCGCCACTTGCAGAAATCTCTGCTACTTCGCTTTGTTCGAGTTTAAGAATCTTGTTGGTGTACTGACGCACGGCCATACTGTCGGAAGCAAGATAGCTTTCGTGCTCACCCAATCCGATCGCCAGAGAGTAGTGACGATTGACAGCATAAATCTTGTCTGGATGGCGCTGACAGACGATTCCCAGAGCATAGGCTCCATCCAGTCTGGCCACTGAACGCAAAATCGCTTTCAGAAGGTCCTGGTCTTTTTTATATTCGAACGACACCAGATGTGCCACCACTTCAGTGTCGGTCTCAGATGTAAAAACGTATCCAGCCTTAATCAGCTCTTCACGTAGCTCTTCGTGATTTTCGATAATTCCGTTGTGAACAACTGCAATCGTGCCGGTCGAATCCATGTGGGGATGAGCATTCTGGTCATTCGGCACACCGTGGGTAGCCCAACGAGTATGACCGATGCCCACTGTTGCTGCTGGTTTCTTGGTGACAAGTAAGGCTTCCAGATTGGACAGTTTGCCAGCCGCCTTCATTACAGACAACTGACCGTCTTCAATTACAGCCACGCCCGCTGAGTCGTAACCGCGATACTCCAAACATCTAAGCTCGGATAGCAAAACCGGTGCTGCCTGGGCTGGTCCAAGATAACCAACAATTCCACACATGTTTGAACCTCCTAGATGTCCATCACTTCGACTTCTTTGTCGTGAATGGCTTTATCTACTTCCTTTACGTACTTATCTGTAACCTTTTGCAGAGCTTCCTCTTTGCGTTTAATTTCGTCTTCCGAGACACCTTCACCCTTCTGTTTCTTCAGATGATCGGCTCCGTCTCGGCGAATGTTGCGCACAGCGACGCGGCACTCTTCACCGTATTTCTTTACGATTTTGACCAGTTCTTTGCGACGGTCTTCAGTCAAAGTCGGAATCGAAATTCTGATCATGGAGCCATCGCTGGTGGGCGTCAATCCCAGTCCGGACTTGTGGATAGCTTGTTCAATGTCTTTCAGTCCACTTTTGTCGTAGGGCTGAATCACAAGCGAACGACCATCAGGAGTGGATATATTTGCCAGACTTTTGAGCGGAGTGGGTGTTCCGTAATAGTCAACTTCAACACGATCGAGCAATCCAGGATTTGCACGTCCTGTGCGGACTGTCTGCAATTCTTGATGCAGATTTCCAATTGCCTTTTTCATGCGCTCTTCGGCATCAGCAATAATGTCACCGCCGGTCATTTTCTTCCTCCAACAGCAGTCGCTACCAATGTACCTATTCTTTGTCCCGAGACGATTCTTTCAATACTTCCGGGCTTTGCGAAGTCGAACACAACGATTGGAATGCCATTGTCCTGACAGACAGAGACAGCTGCTGGATCCATGACCTTCAGACCTCTTTGTATCACTTCTCCGAAGCTTATATCGTCAATTTTCTTGGCATTGGTGTTAGATTTCGGATCGTCGTCATAAACACCGTCCACGTTGTTCTTAGCCATGAGAATGACATTGGCCTTGATCTCAGCGGCTCGCAAGGCAGCGGCTGTATCTGTGGTGAAGAGGGGGTTGCCTGTGCCACCACCAAAGATGACGACACGATTCTTCTCCAGATGCCTGATCGCTCGTTGCCTGATGAAAGGCTCTGCCACTGCCGGCATAGCGATAGCTGTCTGCACGCGTGTGTCGACACCCTTGGACTTCAAAACTTCTTGCAATATCAAGCAATTCATAATTGTGGCAAGCATACCGACATAATCGGCAGCAGCTTTGTCCATGCCCCAGGCGCTTCCCTGGCTGCCGCGGAAGTAGTTTCCGCCACCAACTACAATGGCAATTTGCACACCTAGCTTGTGTGCGTTGGCCACTTCATTGGCGATGCGATCGATTACTTCCGGGTCGATATTGCCGCGAGTAGCAATAGAAGCAGCATTAACAGAGTGTTGAGAGCCCATCAGGGCTTCACCACTTAATTTCAAAAGAACACGTTTATATTTTATGTCGCCCACGATAGCTATTGAACCTTTGACGAGGTGGTGTTTTTGGTTCCCCGCCATAATAACCCGTTCGCCTGAACGCTGTCCTTTCAGCATTCTTACAAGGCTTATGTACATGTGCAGGCAGATCAGATATCGATCGGTATTGCGGGGATTAATAGGTCCGGTCGATGCTCTGAATTTTGGGTTATTCCTAACTGTTGTTCGAACTACTGTCTGATTAGTTTCTGTAAAAGAGTCAGAAAAAAAGGGCGATGCTTTCGCGTCGCCCTCTCCTTTTAGTCTTCTTTACCGTTTGTCTCAGCCGCTAATTCACCGAGAATGAAAAGCGCGAACCTGACGGGTTTGAGCTCAGTACCAAGCTCGGCACCCTTGGTCTGCAAATACTTGCCAACGGTGCTGTTGGGATCCTTAACGAACATCTGATCGTTCAAAGAGCGTTCGTTCAAAATCTTGTCTACTCGGCCGGTGACGATCTTTTCTCTCATCTCCGGTTTCTTCTCTGCCAGATCGGCTTTTCCAAGCTCAATGCGACGCTCATTTTCGACAACATCAGCTGGAATTTCGTCTCTGGTTAGATACTGTGGTTTTGCCGAAACTACGTGCATGGCAACTTCGCGGGCAATGGCAGCGAGCTTTTCACGATCGACTGGTTTAGTCGATGAAAGCTCGAGAATCGCTCCCATTTTGCCGCCCAGGGCATGAATGTACAGTCCGACGATGCCTTCTCCAGTCGCATCGAAAACAGCCAGTCGGCGAAGAATGATGTTCTCACCAGTTTTTGCCACTGCTTCGGTGACGAGTTCGCTCACCTGCTTGTCGCCGGCGCTCTGAGCGAGGAACTTCTCGACATCTGCCGGTTTGTTCTTCAAAACGAGATCCGAGACTTGCTTGGTCAACTCGACGAATTGATCGTTACGGGCAACGAAATCTGTTTCGCAATTTATCTCTACAATCGCGCCGGTCTTGCCGTCAGCAGAAATTTGACCGACCACGAGACCTTCAGAAGCAGTACGACCCGACTTCTTGGTGGCAACCGCGACACCCTTCTGACGCAGCACCTCGAAAGCTTTTTCCAGATCTCCAGCCGCTTCGACCAGTGCCTTCTTGCAATCCATCATAGCGGCGCCGGACTTCTCTCTCAGCTCCTTAACCATGGATGCGGATATATCAACCATTTCATTACTCCTGCAATTTGCTTTCGACTCTAAATCTAATCACCAAACTACTTTCCGGGATTTTTTAAAGCCCGGAAAGTCGAATTTTGGATCATTCAGCTTTTAGGCTTTTTCTTCGTTTGATTCGTCAGACGAACCGGCACCGACCAGAGCATGCTCAGGTGCACGTTCTTCGGCATCCGGGGCGGCTTCGGTTTCTGCCTTGGACAAAGCCGGTTCGATTTCGACACGACCTTGCTTGCCTTCCAGAATGGCGTCAGCAACCTTACCGGTGATCAATTTGATTGAACGAATCGAGTCGTCGTTGCCTGGAATCACGTAATCAATACCGGCTGGATCGCAGTTAGTGTCGATAATTCCGACGACGGTCAAACCGATCTTCTTGGCTTCTGCCACTGCAATCAGTTCACGCTTTTGATCGATGATGAAAAGAATGTCTGGTTTGCCGCGCATGTTTTTGATGCCGCCAAGTGACTTCTCAAGCTTGAAAAGCTCACGATTGAGAACAGCCAATTCTTTCTTGGGGCGACGATACAATTCGCCGGTTTCTTTCATTTCTTCCAACTCTTTGAGTCGGTTGATACGCAAGCGAATGGTTTCAAAATTGGTCAGCATGCCGCCTAACCAGCGTCTGTTGACGAAGTGAGCGCCGCAACGCAGTGCTTCTTCCTGAACGATCTCAGCAGCCTGTTTCTTAGTGCCGACAAAGATAATGTTCTTCTTTTCTGAAGCTGATTTGCGAACGAACTCGCAGGCTTTATCGAGGGCACGAGTGGTTTGCTCGAGGTCGATGATGTAAATTCCGTTGCGCTCTCCATAGATATATGGGCGCATTTTAGGGTTCCAGCGGCGGGTTTGGTGGCCGAAGTGGACGCCTGCTTCCAACAGTTGTCTCATAGATGCTACTGACAAGGCTTGTACAATCTCCTCATGGTGCCGAGCACGAACGACGTGTAATAACGAAGGGTAATACTTGCGGACAGGAACGAGTAGCGGAGTTCAGGCACGGACCAAACACTCAAGAGCGTCAGTCTGACGGAGCTCGAACAGCGTCACTCGCTAGTCCAAACGATGCAACAGAGTCTAGCGCAGTCCGCTACAAACCTCGATTGCTCGATTAGACAATCACGTAATTGTATCACAAAGCCCCTAAAAGGCTTATTTATAGACATACTTGTTATTCTTGTTATAATATTTCTATCGTAAACAATTGCTAAGTCGCACGGGTTTTGGATGTCTAAAGTACTAGTTCTTAACGCTTCATATGAACCTCTGAACATCTGTACATGGCGTCGTGCAGTGGTTTTGCTCATGAAAGGGAAGGCTGAGCAAATCGAACACAACGGCAAACTTCTTTACGCAGACTTCCCACTACCGACGGTGATTCGGCTGCGCTCGTACGTAAAGATTCCCTACAAAGAGATCAGCCTGTCAAGGAGAAACCTGCTGCACCGTGACAATTACACTTGTCAATATTGCGGTGACAGGCGCCACGATCTGACCATTGACCACATCGTGCCAAGGTCGAAGGGGGGCACAGACAGCTGGGATAACGTCGTGGCGGCTTGCCTGAAGTGCAACGTCAAGAAAGGCGACCGCACCCCCAAAGAAGCGAACATGGCGCTCCATGTGGTGCCGCGCCGTCCGCCCAGTCACGTTTATTTTGAAATTTCGAAGCACTCAGTCTCTGGTGAGTTCAGCTGGAAGAAGTACGTAATCGGCGCCTGATTTAGTTCAGACCCGATTCAGTGCGATTTTGGCGAATTTGAACTTTTGCAGGCAAAAGAACGTATTTGAATGTAAGCGTTCGCGCTCATACCCCTGCAATGAGGTCAGAGACGTGTCTTTATCTCTATACTTTCATGGAACCACAAAACGTTTTCATGCCGGTCTACTGCGGAGCAAAGGTTTGGCAAGCACCGTTTACGCCAATGTAATCGTCGATATCCAGGCCCGCGAGCTCAAGGATAAGCTCTTCACATACAGGGTCCCCGAAGAACTTGCAGCCGAGACCTTCATCGGCGCTCAGGTGCTTGTGCCCTTCGGCGGGCGAGACCTGGTCGGTGGCTATGTGGTATCGCTCAGCGATGAGGCCAAAACCGAGGTAACTCTCAAGGAGATAGCCGAGGTCATTGAGCCTGAGCCTTTGTTCGACAAGGAATACGTCGAGTTTCTTTACTGGATTGCCGATTATTACTGCGCCAATCTCTCCGACGTGATCTCAGCCGCAGTGCCTTCTGTACTGAGCGCCAAATTCAAGCGTATCGTCAGGTTGAATAGAGATGCCTATGAACGGCGCGGCGGCAGTCTTTCCAGCTATGAACCAGCCAGTCAAGCAATCATAAGGGTGCTTTTGGAAAGCAGAAATCTGGCTCTATCAATGGTGGCACTAAAGCAACGATGGCGGCGCACGGTGAAATCGAGAATGACGGCATCACATTTCTATCGAGCCGTGGGAATGTTGCGCGGCGAAGGACTTTTGACCGTCGTACAGGAGTCAACCAACGCCCAGGCACCACGAGTGGTTACGACAGTAATCTGGACTGGAGAAGAGGGCAAAACCGCTCGACAGAAAGAGGTAATAGGAATCCTGGCCAAAAATGGCGGTCAGATGACCCTGAAAGAGTTGCTGGATCAGGGCAAAACGACGCCGGCAACGATTAAAAAGCTAGCCGAGTCCGCAATCGTAAGCATCAGTCACGAAGAGACATTTCGAGACCCGCTCAGCAATCTGCAAGTATCCAGAACAACTAATACAGATCTCCGTTTGACAGAAGCGCAGGAGAAAGCTCTGGAGATTCTATCGGCAGAGCTGGCAAGAACTCTGGGCGATGAGGGTCCAATAGCAAACAATGGATCTGACTATCCGGCCTGGCTCTTGCACGGGGTGACAGGTTCCGGCAAAACCGAGGTTTACCTGCGCCTGATTGAGCAAACACTTGCTGCCGGCAAGGCTGCCTTAATGCTTGTTCCGGAGATAAGCCTGACACCTCAACTAGCAAGGCGACTGAAAGGGCGTTTCGGAGACCAGGTTTCGGTATGGCATAGTGCCATCACCCCCGGTGAGAAGTACGACACCTGGCGACGCTTGAGAAACGGCGAAGGCAGAGTGCTACTTGGTGCGAGATCAGCGATATTAGCCAATCTTCCCCAGGTCGGTCTGATCATTCTTGATGAGGAACACGACTCAAGCTACAAACAAACCAGCCCCAGTCCCAGGTACAACGCTAAAGACGTAGCGATTGAAAAAGCCAGACGAACAGGAGCGATGGTGGTGCTCGGAAGCGCAACTCCCGACGTTGCTGTTTACGCCAGGGCCCGGGAAAGCAAAAAGATTCTCGAATTGCCCGAGCGAGTCTTCAAGCAAGCCATGCCCGCTGTGCGAATTGCCGACATGAGAAAAGAATTCGCCAATGGCAACAAAAGCATCTTTTCGCTTGCCCTTTCAAACGAACTGACAGCCTGCCTGGAGCGAAAAGAGCAGGCCATCCTTCTCATCAACCGACGCGGCTACGCAAGTCACGTTTTCTGTCGTGCTTGCGGGCATGTCGTCAAATGCCGCAATTGCAGCGTTGCTCTGGTTTTCCATCAGCACTCAGGTCCAAATCGCAATACTTCATATCTGGCAGGCTTTCTTGCTTGCCATCACTGCGGCTTTCGCTGCTCCGCTATGGAAGAGTGCCCAAGCTGCAAAAGCCCGTTCATTAAACAGTACGGATTGGGAACACAGCGAGTCGAAGAGGAAGTCCAGGAGCGCTATCCAGCTAGCCGCATTCTCAGACTGGACAGCGATGTCACCAGTCGCAAAGGTGCCCATGATGAGATATTGCAGCGCTTTGCCGAAGGTGAGGCCGATGTTTTGATTGGCACTCAGATGGTTTCAAAGGGATTGGATATCGCCAATGTCACACTGGTAGGAGTAATGACAGCAGACGCCGCTTTCAACCTGCCCGACTACAGGTCGACGGAACGTGGCTTTCAACTATTGACACAGGTATCTGGTCGAGCCGGTAGAGGTGAAAGACCGGGAGTTGTGATATTGCAAACGTACGACTGCGAAATGCCTGCCCTCACATGGTCTAAAGACCACGATTACGCCAATTTTCTCAATGAGGAGTTGGAGGCGCGGCGGGCATTTGGCTATCCCCCTTTCAGCCAGATCATTAGAGTAGTCGTGGCAGGCGACGAACCAATAACGGTAGAAGCCGCTTGCAAACAGCTAGCCGAGGAGATATCCAGCTTTATAGAAGAAACTTTACCTGCCAATGAAGTCCAGGTGCTGGGACCGGCCGCCTGCCTGATCGAGCGCTTGCGCGGCAAGTTCCGCTACCATTTGCTTCTCAAGAATCTCGGCGGTGAAGAAGGCCGACAAATGGTTACCGCCTTTTTGCGAAACAAATACCTGCCCCAGGGGCTGAGCATGGCAGTGGATGTAGACGCTCTTGACCTAGTCTGAGTCATCGCAAAATTGTCACGCTAATATGAACCGATCTGACTGGAACTCTGGACAGGAAAGGCTTTAGACTCGACACTTCTGTCATCTTCGACCGACTATAACTTCCTGCACTTTCGGAATTCCGGGCTTGTTCGCGTATTACATAGTGATGTTGGCAATAGCAGTGCTGGTCGGACCATTTCTGCTGCTCAAGCGCCGGGCTCGTTACGGAATGCCACAAAAGCTCGGCATTGTTCCTGAAGCGATCAAAGAAAAATACAAATCGCCCGATGGTGTAAAACCGATCTGGTTTCACGCCGTATCTGTCGGCGAATTTAATGCCGCCTGGCCACTGCTCAAGCGACTCAACGACAAACACCCTCAACAGACTATAGTCATCTCGTCTACGACGGGAGCAGGTCATAAACTGGCGCTGGAGCGAGCCGCTTCCTTTGCCGACTGCATCTATTTCCCCTATGACCTGCCCTGGTGCACCGCAAACTGGCTCGATGCGCTGCGCCCTAAATTAGTGACAATCGTCGAAACTGAAATTTGGCCTGGTTTCGTCAACCAATGCAAAGAAAGAACTATTCCGATCACAATGATCAACGGAAGGATGTCGCCACGTTCGTTCGGGTCATACTACAGGTTCAGAACCTTTTTTGGTCCGATACTGCGTAATTTTGATGCGATAGGGGTGCAATCGACCGGGGAATCAGAGCGATATAAAAAAGTAGCCGGCGATAACCTTCCACTTCAAGTTTTAGGCAACATAAAGTTCGATGGACTTAAGCCAATCAGCCGAAGCGAACAAGATGAACTTCTAAACCGGCTTAATCTCTCCCCCGACGATCTCGTTTTCATTGCCGGTTCCACACATGAAGGGGAGGAAGCAGCCGTCATCAACGCTTTCAAAAAGCTACCCGAGCCCAAACGAAAGCGATTGATCATTGCACCGCGCCATCCTGAAAGATTCGACAAAGTGGCAGACATCATTCGACTGGCCGGATTTCGCCCACGTCGTTTTTCAGAAAATGAAAAGTTTGAACAAGAAGGTAACGTCTATCTGCTTGACGCCATAGGTCATCTGGCAAAATTCTACTCTGTAGCAACGGTGGCATTTGTTGGCGGTACTCTAACTCCTATTGGCGGTCACAACATAGTTGAACCGCTGACATACTCGGTGCCTGTCATCGCTGGTCCTCATTTGCACAAAACAAAAGATGTTGCCGACGCCCTGAAGGCACACAACGCCTTGATCATTGTCCAGGACGAGAAAGAATTGGCCCAGCAACTAGAATTACTTTTCAACGACGCGAATTTACGTGAGCAACTTGGACGTCACGGCAATGAATGGTTGAAAGAAAGTCAGGGCGCTGTTGAGAGAGCTTTGACAATGATTGAAAAGGCAGCTGGATTGAATTCGGCTGTCCCTGAAACAATCCAGGTAGAAACCGCGCAAGGAGAAAGAAGATGAGTTGGGGCAACCCCACCACTCCTCTCGAAAAGTTCCGGAAAACACTCCTGACGCCGGCATCTGCAGCCTACTTTATAGGCTCACTGATGAGACTTCAAGGTTATCGAAACGGGCTATTAAAACGCGAGCAAGTTGAGATACCGGTGATCAGCGTCGGTAATATCACCTGCGGTGGCACAGGCAAAACACCTGTAACCATAGATCTTGCTCAACGTTTTGTCTTGGCGGGAGTCAAAGTGGGCATTTTAAGTCGAGGCTACAAACGCCAGTCGAAAGATGCAACCCTGGTCGTCAGTGACGGTGCTGGAAATTTTGCCAACTGCGCAGACTCTGGAGACGAACCGTACTTAATTGCCAAACGAGTGCCTAAAGCAGTCGTGCTTGTCGGCTCGAATCGCAGGGCTTCAGCTAACCTTGCCGTCTCACACTACAACTGCCGGGTTCTCATTCTCGACGACGGCTTTCAACACCTAGCCGTGCACCGCGATGCAGATCTGGTTCTTATCGATTACAACGACGAGCCGGCCAACGATTCTCTTTTGCCAGCCGGAAGACTGCGTGAGCCACTCTCTGCACTATCTCGATCAACGTCACTTGTGATAACAAAGATACCCGACAATTACGACTCGAGTAAATTGGAACGGCTCGAAAAATTCCTAAGTAGTTATGCGGCCGAACAAACAATTAGCAAGTGTCGCTTCACAGCATCGCAATTGGTATCACCGACTTGTGTCATGCTGCAGGCAGATGCGCTTAACGGCAATTCGATTGTAGCCGTCTCAGCATTGGCAAGGCCGGAACCTTTTCACAAACTACTGAGAGAGAGAGGTGCCAATCTGGTAGACACCCTGAGCTGGCCAGACCATCACTGGTATTCCGACGACGACATGAAGCGTATCGAAACAGCAGGGGAACGTGCTGACCTGGTAGTAACAACCGAAAAAGATATGGTCAAAATGAAGCCTTCTGAACGCCTTGCCGAGAAGCTATATGCACTGAGGATAGAGACTGAGTGGCTGAGTTCGCCACCACCCGCAGTGACTCAAATCCTCTCAACACTAACGCACAGCTCGCGGAGCGTCGGTGTATGAAAGCACATACAGACTTGCTGGCTTGCAGAAAAATACTGGTGATCCGCTATCGTTTCATTGGCGATACCATTTTGACAGTGCCGTTTTTACGCAACCTCAGATATTCGTTTCCCGACGCACATATCGACGTTCTGGTAGGTCCTCAAAGCGGCGAAGTTCTGCAAGGATGTCCGTTCGTAAATAAGTTCATTACTTTTGACACGACGCGTTTCCATAAATACGACAAAGGCGAAGGCGAAGCGAAAAGCTTCTGGTCATACGCAAAAGAGTTGCGCAAAGAAAAATATGATCTAGTGTTTGTACTGAAACGCTCATGGTCATCAGCCTTTCTGGCACTTTTGACGGGAGCCAGGCATCGCATCGGGTACGCAACCGAGGGGCGCCAGATTTTGCTCACTCAAGGTATTCCCTGGCATAAAGACATTCATGAAGTCGATTCAACATTGGAAGTGCTGAGCGGAGCCAACCTGCCAATTCAGGATCGCTTTCTCGATGCCTGGATCAGCGAAGAAGAAGATAATGCCATTTCGAGAAAAGCTCCGGAATTAGCCCGAAGCAAAACGAAAGTCCTTATCCACGCAGCTGCTGCGCATCCGGACAAGATGTATCCAATCGATCGCTGGGCAGAAGTAATGAAACTGCTAGGCGCTCAAATTGACTGCGATTTCTACTTCTCTGGTGCAGAACAAGACTATCTGCTCTACGAAGATCTGCAGCATTTAGCCGGAATCAAAGGATTCAATCTAGCCGGTAAATTATCTCTACGCGAAAGTATGGCGCTCTACAGACGCATGAACGTATCCTTGTGCGTCGACTCGGGACCAGCACATTTGAGCGCTGCCGTCGGAGTACCGACACTAGCCTTATTCGGTCCCACAGATCCCGAACGGTGGCGACCCTACGGTGACAGTCACCTGGCCCTGTTTAATCCCGATTTGACTTGCCGCCCATGCAATTACAACAAAACATGCAACAACCGAGAATGCTTGACTGAATTCAGCCCTGCCAAAATTGTTGAAAAAACAATGTTGGTAATGCAGACCAGACTGAATTTCACTCCAGGCAACGCCCAAACCGTTCAAAACGAAACTGTCGGTTAATGTTCATCTTAGATAGGTCGAACCGTTATCGGTTGAGTTATTTGAAAACGGTTTTCACTCTCTGAAAGTAAACCGTTATCGGTTGAATTTTGGTTGTCGTTCAGCTCCCTAAAACGGGAACAAACCCAATAGGCGGTCGTCAATCTGAGCATAACGCAGAGACTCAAGTGAGTGGAAGCAGGGATGCATCCAACCGCGGGCAGCACCGGACCTGCGACCAATTTAAAAGCGCGCCTGAAAGGGCGCGTTTTTTTCCTCAGTCGCCTATAATTGGACTTCCTTTCAGAAGAAACCAATGTCAGACTACATCGCCTTTTTTGCCAGCCCAGCTTCTTTCCAAGAGTTACGCAATTTTGACTGGAACTCACCTGACGATGTTGCAGGTCTGTTCGAAAGGATGCGCAGCGAAGAAGGTCTGGTCAGAGTTTGGGGGGGCACAACAGACTCCTGGATCTTGTCAGGTTTAAGCGCCTGGATGACAAAAAGGTTTAAGTTACCCGGGTTCGGTTCTCGAACGGGCATAGAGTTTGTCGCGGACTGCGAATACGTGCACTGGGTGATAGATTATCAAACCCAGACAGAATTGAAAGAAAAGATGGAAAAAGTCGATCCACGGCAGGAGCCGACTTTTGAACCGACCATCAGCGAGTTTTTTGAACCGCTTGGACTGGAGTATGTTGACACATACGTTGACGCCGGTCTGGATGAGTTTTACCAGATGTATGAAGATTTGAAGACAGATTTAGCCAGCTCTAAAGACGAAACTCTTGTCGTTCTAGTGCCTTACTAGCAGTCGAAACGATCGTAATACTGCCTGTGATGCTGGCTCCTGGTGATTGTTCCAAGCACACCACCGATCAAGTTTGAGAACAATCGTGGAATTGCGTCTGCTGGATTTGCATCCCTGTATACAGGTCTGTATGAGTCAGCGATCGTTGTTTCATAGATCGGCGAGTTGTATCCATCGTCAAACCGAGTTGCACCGTATGTAGTGCCACCATAAAGATAATCGTTATTGTTATAAGTACTACCGTAGAGATAGTCCGAATTACCGTAAGTGCCGTTCAACAGAGGATCGTAACTATCAGCATAAGTGCTCTCATATATGGCGTTAGGATAGCGATACTGATCGGACTGATTCCACGCGTACTGATCGTACTGATTCAATCCATATCGATTGTACGTATTGTTAAGTGACCATTGATCATAGTTATTGTATTGGTTGTACTGGTTATAAGTGTTCCAGTTACGATAGCTGTCGGTATTGTTGTATCCATAACCGTAGTCGCGGTTGGCATAATAAGTGCCCGCACCACCCAGTAGAGCACCACCGGCAAGACCGCCGTATAGATATTTCAAATTGTTGTTGGTGTTATTGTGCTGACCGCTGTTTCCGTACTCGTAACGTTGGTTGTTATTGATAATTGTCCGGTTTACTTCAATGGGGTGTTGATTTTGATTACCCCTGTATTGCTGGGCAATTTGATGGTTGCCGACAGCAGCCGTGTTTTGGACGACTTGCGGGGGATGAGCCACCACCTCCGGACGTGGGTGTGATGGATTCCACTGCGGCCGAGTGTTCTGGTTGACGGGCGGCACGGGATGCGAAGCGTCATTGCGCGGTGCTGCGTTTGCCTGCGAAACTAGCCCTGGCAGCGCTGGGCGTTGATGGTTCTGTTGCTGTGGCTGAGGATGCGGAATTTCTCGGTGTGGTTCACGATGCGGCTGTTGTGCCTGAACAACAGTCGGTCTTACATCAGGGTGAACTGGGGCGCGATCATGCTTGATTTGATTCAAAACCTCACGATGACTCACATCCCATTTGGGTTGAGCCTGAGGAGCCGGATGATCTGGCTGCTTTGCGGCGTTAGCATCAAGAGCCTTCTGTGTTCCTAGAGACATTGCACTTCCCCTATCAGCCGAAACAGAGGTGGGTTTCCCACCCTTCACGTTTTAGAGTGCCAATGCAACGTTACCGAAAGGTTACCGAATTAGAACAGCGCTACGTAATATGCCCATTCTTGGCAGCATAAGTTGGGCCCGGGAGGTGAGCAGATTCTGTCAGAGCAACTATGACAAGAACTACTTAATTGATTCGGACGATTCTGACTTTGAATCTGCGGTCGCAACTTTTGGATCATCAACTTTTGGCTTGAAGATGAAAATATTGTCGCCTTCAAAAAAAACGGGTAAGCCCCGAACAACACAGAAAGCGGCAGAAAAATAAACGCAGAAGCTAGCAATCGCGGGCACCATTGTCACGCTTCCCGCTTCGGTGTGCGCCGCTATCATGAGACAGAAGGCAACAGCTTTGGCAATGGCGTAACTGAAGCGGCTGAAGTTCGAGGCAACTAAAAACTTGCCCACCTTGCTTTGCATCATAGTGTTGACGCCGAATGCTGTGAACCCGTCTTCGGCGGCATGACTGCGCATCGCATCGACAAAAGTGCCGCGCACAACGAACAGAATTGGTATCCACACGGGAATCCAACCGAGCACGGAAAAAACAATCCAGTAGACCAGTTCAACAGCTCTGTCACCGGCGATATCCAGAACACCGCCCAATTTTGACGTTTGCTTGAGTTTTCTAGCAAAGTATCCATCCAGCCCGTCAGCCCAAATGACGAAAATCGTGAGGACAAATGCAGTCCATCGCACCTGTTCGCCAGGCATGAATAGCAAACTCACGGTGCCCAGAGCCAGTACGACTCTTGCTACCGTGAGTACATTTGCTACATTGATCACAAGCGAGCCTAAACGTCTAAATGCTGCACTTCGTGCGCGTGATTCATAATGAAGTCTTTGCGCGGTTGAACAGCTTCACCCATAAGCAAGTCTACGACGTGATCTGCTTCAGAAGCATCAGCGACAGTCACTTGTCGAAGTGTTCTGGTTTCAGGATTCATTGTTGTATCCCACAACTGTTCCGCCTGCATCTCACCGAGACCTTTGAATCGCTGAATCTCGGCTTTCTCTCCCATCTCGGCCAATACAGCCTCGAGTTTATGCTCGTTGTAGCAGTATTCGACGCGCTTACCTTTAGTTACTTTGAACAGCGGCGGTTGTGCAATGTAGACATAACCGTTGTTGACCAACGGACGGGCATAGCGGAAGAAGAACGTCAGCAGTAGAGTGCGAATATGGCTGCCGTCAACATCTGCGTCTGTCATGATGATGATTTTGTGATAGCGCAGCTTACTCAGATCTAGATTTTCGGCATTTGGTCTGAGCAAACCTGCAGTTTTGCCGCCCTCTTCATCATCTTCTTTGACGACCAGACCGAGCGCTTGAATCATCGCCTGAATTTCAGTGTTTTCATAGATGCGACCGGGCTGTACTCTTTCCACGTTCAAGATTTTGCCGCGCAAAGGCAAAATAGCCTGGAAGTGACGGTTCCTTCCTGTCTTAGCGCTACCACCGGCGGAGTCACCTTCTACCAGATAAATTTCGCAATTGGAAGGATCACGATCGGAGCAATCTGAGAGCTTGCCAGGCAGAGAAGAGTTCTCCAGGGCAGACTGACGTCGAATTGCCTTCTTGGCGTTCTGCGCAGCTTCACGAGCTAATCTTGCCTGCAAAGCTTTCTGAATAATCTTTTTGGCTGGATTGGGATTCAATTCCAACCAATCGGCCAGACGCTCAGAAACCACCGACTGGGTAATACCCTGCACTTCGCGGTTTCCCAGACGCTCTTTAGTCTGACCTTCGAACTGAGGCTCTGAAACTTTGACGCTGATAATTGCAGTCAAACCTTCACGCACATCTTCGCCTGTGAAGTTGGCATCATTTTCCTTGATCAGATTCTGCTTACGAGCGTAATCGTTGATAATTCTCGTCAAGGCATTTCTGAAACCAGTCAAGTGAGTGCCACCATCACCGGTTTTGATGTTGTTGACGAAAGTGTAGATCGACTCAGTAAACGTCTCTGTCCACTGCATTGCACACTCGACAACGACATTGTTCTGCTCTTGCTCGAAATAAATGGGCGGCTTGTGCAATACATCACGAGTGTCGTTGATGTACTCAACGTAGCTTGCAATTCCACCCTCGTAGTGAAATTCCTGATGCAGATTCTCACCACGCTTATCTGTAACAGTGATTTTCAGACCTTTATTGAGGAAGGCCATTTCTCGCAAACGCGTAATGACAACATCCCAATCCATCACGATCTTGACGAGTTCATTGTCTTCGTTGACGTCATGAAAGATCTGATCGTCAGGCCAGAAAGTAACTTTCGTACCGCGTCGATCGGAGGGTCCTAGAGTTTGCAATCCACCATCAGGCTCGCCCCGATTGTAGGCCTGCTTGTAGGCCTGTCCATCGCGATGGATTTCCGCCTCCAGACGCTCGGAAAGAGCATTCACAACAGAGGCACCGACCCCGTGCAAACCGCCTGAGACTTTGTAACCGCCGCCGCCAAATTTGGCGCCCGCGTGCAAGACTGTGAAAACAGTTTCCACACCGCTCTTACCAGTTTTTTCAACAATACCGGTTGGAATACCCCGACCGTCGTCCTGGACGGTAACAGAGTTATCTTCATTGATGGTTACATCAATGACTTTACAAAATCCAGCCAGCGCTTCATCTACAGAGTTGTCGACAATTTCCCAGACAAGGTGATGTAGTCCGCGCGGTCCAGTGCTTCCGATGTACATGCCAGGACGCTTGCGAACTGCTTCGAGCCCCTCCAGCACAGAGATGGTATCGGCACTGTAGTCAGCGGCATCGGTACCCGTCGCCGTGGATGGTTTGTTCTCTTTTTCTTCTTTTTCTGAATTATCTTCAGTCACTATTGAAGTACCTGCTGATGAATCTTGTTTGTTCGGCATTTATGACACCCAAATGTAAATGGTTTCCGTAGTTCGATAGCTCAAATGAACCAGGAACTTAGAAACTCGCAGAAGCGTAAAAGACGGACAGGATAAGGCTCTTGCCCTCAAGGGACAATAATTCCCACAACTTCAATTTTAGCACGAAGGGCATGTAAAAATCCCCCCTCCGCGCTGTTCACTGGCGGCTTTCCGCAATATTTTCAGATGAAAACAGCTTAGTCTTAGCAGTCTTTTCATCTCTGGGCTAAAATACTGTGGCGCGAAGCCCGGTCTAAGCGTTATCAGCCAACAGGGAATTGCCGTGGAAACCTTTTACGAAGCCACACCAGGTCTCTTGAAGAAATCAGCGATAGCGCTCGGATTCTTCGATGGTGTGCATCATGGACATCAAGTTGTCATTGGAAAGGCCGTTGAAGAAGCTAAACGTCTCGGCGTCACAGCCGGCGTCGTCACCTTCAAAGATCACCCGCGCTCTCTGACAAGAGGTGCTGCGCCTCTCCTTTTGACGATGATAGAGCAACGCCTGGAGCTCTTTGAGCGTCTCGGTGTAGAGGCAACGCTAGTTCTATCGTTCACAGAAGATCTCTGCCGCCTGAGCCCCAGGGAGTATGTCGAAAACATATTGGTCGGCTCGATGGGTGCCAAATCGATATCGGTCGGCTATAACCATCACTTCGGCAAAGACCGAGAAGGCGACGCATCATTGCTCGGGACAATGGGAAAACAACTGGACTTCTGTGTTTTTGCCGCCCCGATGGTGCTGATCGATGGCGAAGATTGCTCGAGCTCACGCATCAGAGAACTTGTCTCCGGTTGCAAAGTCGAAGAGGCTACCCGGGTCTTGTCTCGTCCATACGCACTGATTGGTGAAGTCGTCAGAGGTGAAGGAAGAGGACGGAAGTTAGGCTTTCCAACAGCCAATATGGCAATCAACGAATATCAACTTGTGCCTGGACGCGGTGTCTATGCTGGAGTGGCACGACTGGCAGACGGACGCAAATTGCCGTCTGTAATAAATGTCGGCTTCAGACCGACCTTCAAACCTCAGCCGGGTGTAAGCGAATCAGGCGGAGCAGCGCTTCTTGTTGAAGTACACATACTGGATTTCGACGAGAATCTGTATAACTCGACCATTCAAGTTGACTTCAACGCCCACTTACGCAGTGAGCAAAAGTTCGATGGGGTGGATGCTTTGCGCGCCCAGATCGCTGCCGATTGCAATATCGCTCGGGCCTTGCTCAACCAGTCAAACGACGGGATGACCAAAGACAAATTGCCTGCATAGCGAGTTTTAGCGGGTTAACGTGCGAGTCAAAAAAGTCACTCTGACAAACTTCAGAAATTACGATTACGCCTCCGTTGACCTGCAGGACGGCAGAAACGTTCTCATAGGCGAAAATGCTCAAGGTAAAACCAACTTTCTGGAAGCTATCGAAATTATTGCGTTAGGGCGCTCAACCCGCGCGCAACAAGATGCCGACTTGATCAAAGCAGAAGCTGACAGTGCCCGCATCGAGGTTGTTTTTGAAAGCAACGGTGCCGAAGTAACAGCATCATTTGCCCTGGCTCGCAGTGACAAACCCAGAACCAAAGGCGTCGAGCGCCAGATAAAAATCAATGGTCTGACTATCGGCTCAGCCAGGTCTTTACGTGGCCGACTGGTGATGGTCAGTTTTAAAAGTTCGGATCTGAATTTGCTCCGGGGTGGTCCTAAATTTCGTCGCGATTGGATCGATGACATTCTCATCACTCTGCGCCCGACTTACCAGGAAACACTCTCCAAATACGGCAAGAGTGTAGCTCAGCGAAATCGGCTGCTCAAGCAAATTTTCGAAAAAGGGAAAGCCAGCGTCGAGGACCAGAACCAACTGAAAGTATGGGACGAACAAACGGCAAGAATCGGCGCCGCAATCATCAAACAGAGACTTTATCTGCTCAACGAATTACTGCCAAAGGCCGAAAGGCACCAACAACATATCTCGGGTAAGCGTGAGCTGTTAACAGCAGAGTATGTATTCCGCGCCCAAGAATCACGTGACACAGAAGATGGAAACACAGCCGAGCAGCCTCGGGGAGTTGCCGCAAAAGACATTATCGATCAACCTGAGGCTGAACTGGTGCAGACGCTGATCAGACTAATGAAGGAACGGCGCTACGAAGAAATAGCACGGAAACAGACATTGTGCGGTCCCCATCGTGACGATATCAAATTCGCCTTGAATGGAGCAGATGCAGTTGAATTCGCCAGTCAGGGTCAACAACGCAGCCTGGTGCTCGCTTGCAAACTGGCCGAGCTCGAACGGGTGCAGGAAAATTTGTGCGAGCCTCCGATTTTACTGCTGGATGATGTACTGGCTGAACTCGACTTGAACAGGCAAGGTTTGCTGATGTCACAGGTTCAGACAGAAACGCAGACTTTAATTACCACGACTCACGTGACCGGGTTCAAGCCAGAATGGGTAGCGGGGGCACATTTTCTGGCAGTCAAAGAAGGCTCTATCGAGCCAACCAGCGAAGCAGCGAGCATCCAGCTCACTTAGTCCATACCCCTGGCGGCAGGATGTGGGTTAGTCCGCTATGATACGTGGGTACATGGTTAATGCTCGCCCCTGAGTGACTGCGTGGCAACGCCCGATAAAGGACCTACGGAGAACTGTGTCCGCCGAAATCAAACCGATGAATGACAAAGTATGCCTGGAATGCAATCGGCAGTTCACGGGTATAGTCGCAGCCTGCCCACATGACGGCACTCTGCTCGTCAATGTTGTCCAGGATCCTCTCCTGGGCACGACTCTGGCCGGCAATTACGAGATTCAGGAAGTGATCGGTCACGGTGGCATGGGCGTAGTCTATAAGGCACGCCACGCCCTCATGGATCGCATCGTCGCCATTAAGATGTTGCAGGCTCAGTTGATTTCAGATTCAATGAGCGTAAAGCGATTCCAGCAAGAGTCGCAATCGGCAAGCAGAATCAGCCACCCGAATGTTATTACGGTTTACGACTTCGGCATCAGCCCAAGTGGTCAACCGTTTATCGTCATGGACTATCTGCAAGGCACCTCACTGGCCGACATAATCAAAGAAGAAGGTCAAGTAGGTGTAGAGCGAAGCATCAAAATTCTCTCTCAAGCTTGTGACGCGCTGGACCACGCGCACAAGATGGGTGTCATCCACAGAGACGTTAAACCGACAAACTTCGTACTGATCAATTACGACGAAGAAAAGGATTTTGTCAAAGTAGTCGACTTCGGTGTGGCTAAATTGATGAACTCTACCCCCGACGGGCAGAGGTTGACGCAGGCCGGCGAAGTCTGTGGCAGTCCGGTCTACATGAGCCCAGAGCAGTGCACGGGCGGTGAGCTCGACCAGCGCTCGGATATCTATTCGATGGGTATCGTCATCTACGAAACGCTGACCGGGAAGTTGCCAATTCTCGGAAAAACCATGGTCGATACCATGTCTAAGCACATCAGCGAGATGCCACCAACATTTGCTCAAGCCCGTCCCGACCTGTACATCCCGGAACGACTGGAACAGGTCGTATTCAAAGCACTGGCCAAAGATCCAAACGATCGCCATCAGACTATGGATGAATTGCGCATCGAACTGGAGAACGCCATTCCGCGACCGGGAAGGAGTCAGGTATTAAGATCAGCGCCCGGCGATAGCAGAACTCCCGGTGAACTGATAGCGGAAGCGCTTAAAAACACTTCGATGAAAGTTTGGGCAGTAGTTCTGGCTGTCGTTGTCGCAGGCGGTCTGGGTGTACTTCAGCTGCGAAAAACAACAAACACTCAGAATCCACCAGCTTTACAGCAATCAGTCACTCCCGGCGCCGGCACAGCTTCCACCCAGACGACACCAAATGCAGTCGCCGGACAAACACCCAACAATGCAGCACAAACAACTCCTGATGGTACAGCGCCGAGAAATTCGGCTTCAACAACTGGTCCCACGACTGCCGTGACACCACCTGCACAGCCCGCAGATCCGACTGCGCAAAAGTCACCCAACCCGGCTGAGACGGCACTCAAGTCGCACCAGGCGAAGCGTGGTGGCAAAACAGAAACAGATGACGGTTCGACTGATGTTGCGGTATCGCCCGCGACACCAGGACATCGAAGAGCATACAGCACCACCAATATCGTTGACATGATGCAATCAGCATCATCGGATAAACCAAAGAAACATAAGAAAGCTCGGGCCATCGCCGCTTCGACTGAGAGTCGCCCGGCCACCAAGAGTGACCCGTGGGCGAGCTTGCGCCACAGTTACGATCATTAATTGTCTACTGAAGTTTTTTAAACCGCCGCTGCAAGCGCATCAATCAATCGCTCTACGCGAGACTGATCTACTTCATTGGTCCAGAGTCCGTCATATTTGAGCGAGCTGCCGACAATAAGCGCATCTGCATGTTTAGCAAGCTTTTTGATATTAGTCGTGTCAACTCCCGAACCGACTAAAACATGAGTGGCCACTCCAGCCCGCACGCTGCTCACTTCCTCTTCTTCCGGAGCATGGGCAGTGGCAGGTCCAGTCACTATCACTCCATCGGCTTTGAAGAACTCTGCATGTCTGGCCGTCTCGACTAGATTGATATCAGCTGTAATGGCATGCGAAGAATGTTTCTTCTTAATGTCAGCGAAGATTTTGATGTGCTCTGCCTTTAGAACCGCACGGCGGCGTATCAATTCAGCAGCACATGACTGATGCACTCCCTCGTCGCCGACATGAGCAAATACGAAACCTTCCACACGCAGAAAGTCCAGTCCTGCAGCCACTGCTACACCCAGTGCTTCCAGGTTGGCACCAGCCAATATCTGAATTCCTATCGGTAATACAGTCTCATATTTAATGGCATGAGCCACCACCGACATAGCTGCCGTGGTCTCAGGTTCTACGCGCCCTCTCAAATATGGAACATCATGCATGTTTTCGATAATCAATGCATCGACACCACCGTCTTTATATGCCATTGCATCGGAAAGAGCGGTTCCTAACACAGCTTCCATACTTCCACCGTATGCGGCAGAGCCAGGAAGTGGTGGCAAATGCACTACGCCTATCACTGAGCACTTTCTTCCAAACATTTATTGAACCTCTCAAGCCTTTCTAGTTAACGGACCAATCCAGCAGTAAAGCGCGAACAGGCGATGCCTCCAATTCCATAAACTTCAGCGGCGCTGCCACAAGAAAATATTCGCCGCATGCCGCAGCGGTCAAATCCAAATTTTCCAGCCAGTAAATGTCTTTAGCAAGCAGGCTGTGATGAGCACAGAGTGTCTTGGACTCGATGTGATCAACTGAAGGGCTATCGAGACCTACCAGTCTTGTACCCCGCTTAGCCAGCCATTCGACCAGCTCAGTAGAAAGAAACGAATAACTTTCCTCGAACACATGGTACCGCAATTGGTGACTGGTGCGAATCAGCAATCGTACAGCTTCAGTCTTCAAATGTTTCTCGACGTGTTCTGGTTTGATCGCGCCAACGAAAGGTGCGATATCAATGACCTCGGCCGGACCAATGAAGGCGTCGAGAGGCATCGTGCCGGCAGTCTCTTGCTCACCAGTCATGGAACCACGCACGTGGACCGGCGCATCGACGTGAGTGCCGACGTGCGGGCTCATTTTCAAAGCCGTTAAATTGATCACATTGCTTTGTTCATAGGAAACTGTCACTTCACGGCTAAAGGGTGTATCACCAGGAAAGCAGGCAGTGTCACTTTTAATCGGCTGTGAGATATCAACGATACGAAAGGGTTTGGAGAGCAAGTCGTAAATTTGATGCATGCTTACACCACTCATACCGGTGACGATACTGAAATCTCAAAATCGAAGTTGGATTTGATGTGGTCTTTGCGCACGGGCGGTCCGATGTGGGCTTTGTCTCGCTTGTGCTTGAGCAAATCAAGCTGGCGGAACAGCTCCTTCACCAGTGCCTGCATATGGCGCGTTTCGTTACCGGACGACAGCTTCACCAATATGCCGAGTCCATGAGGATATTTTTTGTTCGGAGCGATTCCGATGCCGAGTAATCCGTCTGCACCTTCTTTAGCGACGAGCGGCACTTCATCGACATTGGCGAACAGCCCCGACATCAACCGCGAATCGAATCGCTCCACCCCGCCAATCACCTGCGGATGGCCCCGCATCAACTCTCCCAATTCGGACAGTTGCAAAACACGCTGATTGGAGGAATCATAACCACACGCCAACTTGAGATAAGCGGCGGCCATCTCTTTAGGTGTCAATGCAAAATTGGGAAGCTGGCAACCATCAGTGGTGGCAAAATTAAAATCATCGAGCGGTCGATGGGTCATATCCGAAAGCAATTCCTTCAGTGGCTGAAAGTGCTCACCGGTGGGGTCTGCGTAACTTTCCAGATCTTTTCCAGTCGCTTTCAAAGCCAACAAATAACCAAAGTGCTTACCGCTGCAATTGTGATACAGCGAACTGGGCGGCTTGCCTTCAACTTTCAGGGCGATGCGCATTTCATTTGCCAGCGGATAAGTAGCAGGACATCGCAACAGATGATCGGACACGCCACCTATCTTCATGATCTCATCGAGCAGCTTCAGATGCGCAGCTTCAGCACTATGCGACGACATCATCAAAGTGAGATGCGATTCGCTCAGTTGAGGGTAATTGTCGACCACTTCCTTAAAGTGACTCAACAGTTGCCACGGCTTGAGGAGCGAACGGCTCCACAACATGTAATTGACATCTCCATGGCTAAGAAGCGAGCGAGTGTCGCCGCTTGCTGTCCCCTCGACAACGGAGATAATGCCGTAAACTTGAACTTCTGTTATTCCGCTTCGCTCAATGGTGTAGAGAGACTGCCACGGGGTTACGCTTGAATTTAGATCTGTCATGCATTAATCATCTCGTTAAAATGCCTGACGGTAAAGCAAAATGCTCAGGTTCGAAATAAATAATCACTGCAGTCAGGTATTCAAGAGACAAGTTCAAAGCTGGATGCAATAGAAAGCCAGATGTGCATCCAATACAAGTTCTGCAGCTAGTTCATCCAACACAAGTTCAGAACCAGATCCAACACAAGTTCAGAACTACATCCAACACAATCAAAAGTGCATCCAATCAGTTACTGATGGCTTCTTACTGAACGACGGCAATTCTTCCAGCGGTTGAAAAGTATTAGGCTTAATCAGTGGGTCGGCCCAGGGAGATGTGGTCCGTCCCGCGCCAGATAGGCTCGGCATAGCAGGATTGAAAGATTGCAAGGCTGGATTTGTTGTTCCTCCGGTGAACCCGTTTTCCAGCTTGGGTAAATGAAACTGAACTGTCGTATCAGCAACAAAAGCGGGGCGCGACGTAGCAGGCGAACTTTCGGAGGTAGGCGAAGTCGTGCCGATGAATGATGTGCCGATGCCACTACCATTGCCACCAAGAGAATGACGCGTCGGGTAACTGATGTTACTTTCCTGAGTTGCGTTGATGCCGTATGCTTCGCGAGCACCAGCCGGAGGAGAAAACACAGTTCCGTTACCCACAGTTTGACTGAAAACAGGAGAGGCAACGCCTGACCAACCAAACAAAAACAACAACAGACTTAGCTTGAACTTCATTCACCACCTGCCGCACTATGCTTTCCAGCTTTCTCGATCTCTTCCTTACTTGCTGCTTTGGCAATCAAACGCGTACCTGTCTTGAGTTCGTCAGTAGCCTTCAATGCGACCATATCTCCAGCGTGCAGATTTCCAGAAATTTCGACTTCCTCATCCATAGTCAAACCTTTTTGAACGTCAATTCGTTCACTAACATTATCCTTTACCCGAATAACAAATGTGCCTTTGAGGTCAGATACGACTGCTGAGGAAGGCACGAACAGTGTCTGGTAGGGTCGTGAGACAAACCAGTGAACGGTCGCAAACATGCCAGGCTCAAGTTCACCACTGGAGTTGGACACGTCCAGTTCAACCGGCATTGTTCGTGTCGAGCTATCCAGTGCATAGCCCGGTCGGGCTACAGTACCGTAAAAATTTCGTCCGATGAAGGCAGGCACGCTAAACTCCACTTTCTGGCCAACCTTAGTACCGGAAACTGAATCTTCTGGCACTGCCACAACAAGACGAAGATGATCCTTTTCCTGAACACGCACCAGAGGCGGTGCATCACGTCCTGTACCGATAGCAACAATGCTGCCGTTATGAACATTTCTTTCAGTCACTACACCATCGAAAGGGGCACAAATGGTCAAATAACCTCTCATGTCACGGACAGAGTTGAGAACCTGACGAGCCGCCTGCACATTGTGACTTTCCGCCAGCACCAGATTTTGCGCGCCGGTTACCTCTTGTTTCACCGATTCGACGCGAGCACGATCAGACTCATAGGCCTTAGCTTGTACATCAACTTCGTTCTGTGCGACCGCCCCCGGAGTCTTGGCTGCTTGCTGCAAGCGGCTTAAGGTCAACTGATCCGCATCTGCTCTTGCCTGTGCTTCAACGAGTTTCGACTTCGTGGCGTCCAGAGTTGCTTGAGCCTGCCGATACGACGACTGTGCGGCAGACAATTTTGCTTCCGCTTCTTTAACTTTTTCGTTCAACTCTGGACAAAAAATGGTAATCATCGGTTGACCTTTTTTGACAAAAGAGCCGCGATCAACTGTTATGGACTTTATGTAGCCTTCGACTTTCGCATGCACAGGTACGTTCTGATAAGCAACAAGCTCACCAGGCAGATTCAACTTATGTGAGAGCATCTCCGACTTAACAGGCACCACAGGAACTGTGGGTAACTGAGCCACATGATGTTCCTTGCCGGCTTCACTGCCTTCGGATTTAACGGACTCGGCGTTAGAGTTGCCTGATGGTGCCTGTTGTCTATTTCCCCCGCATGAAGTCAGAAGCGTCAATGACAAGATCGTCATCGCAGCAGCTTTGCCAATATCGCTCTTCAAGTAATACACTCTAAAACGCTCCTGCAGTTTGTTCTTCTCTAGCCAGCTGAGTGTGATTCTCGTCCGACTCCTCTGGGTTATCTTCCGGTAAAAGTGACACGGTCTTCCGCGATGCTTTTTTCTGAACCAGTGCATAGACGAGAGGCAGCACCAGCAGCACGGCATTTGTCGACACCAACAATCCACCAATTACAGCTCGCCCGAGCGGCGCGGTTCTGTCTCCACCTTCGCTCATTCCGAGCGCCATCGGCACCATACCGGCAATCATAGCAATACTGGTCATCATCACGGGTCGCAATCGTGCACCAGCACCGGTGATTGCGGCCGTTTTCGCCGAGATGCCGAGCGCTCTGCGCTCTTCCGCGAACACTATTACGAGAATGCTATTAGCCACGCCGACACCCGTGGCCATGATCGCCCCCATAAACGATTGCACATTGAGCGTAGTGTGGGTGAGGAACAGAGCCAACAATGCACCAAAGAGGATGGCTGGAACCACAGACACAATAATGAATGCAAGAGCCATTGATTGAAAGAACGAGACCAGGAGCAAGAAAATTGCCACGATCGCAAAGAGGATACCAAGACTCAAAGCAACGAATGTTTCATCCATCGTGGGCACTTGACCGCGCACATGAACCTTCACTCCTCTTGGTGGTTTCCCCAGACTGTCAATCGCCTTGCGCACATCCTCAGCTGCACCGCCAAGATCTTCACTGGCAAGATTGGCTGAAATGGAAACAGTTCGACGCATGTTGTAATGGTCATATTCACCAGGCATGGTGCCAAAAGTAACCTTTGCTACATCACGCATGAACGGGCCGGCATAGCTGCCTGTCTTAATCGGGATGGCACCAACGGCTTCAAGAGAGTTCAAATCTCCCTGCGGGACCTGCACTTGAACCTGATAAGACAAACCACTTTTCGGATCACGCCAGTACATCGGCGTGACAAACCGACTGGAGTAAGTCGACGAAACCAGTGCATGCCCGACATCACGGACACTGACTCCCAGTTGTCCAGCCCTGACACGATCGACATCGACCTGCAGAGTTGGATAATCGAGAGGCTGAACGATGCCTACATCACGCAGACTTTTGACGTCCTTCAGCTTATCGAGAACCTTACGAGCAAAATCGGTGACCTCACCGTACCTGGGTCCATCAACATCGACCTGAATCGGAGTGGAAGCGCCAAAGTTCATAACTTTATTGACGATGTCACCAGCTTCGAAGGTAAAATCGCAATCCGGGAAATCAGCCTTAAATTGCTTACGAAGCTGCTCTTCCAGTGGTTTGATCTGTACTTTCGCCTCATCCTTGAAAGATACGAGCATAACTGCTTCCTGTGGTCCGCTCGTCCACATATAGGCATTGCTGATGGCATAAGAAGGCGGTTGCGAGCCAACGTAGCTGATTGAAACTTCCACATTGTCTGCTCCGACATCATCTTGAATCGTTTTCAATACGCTGGTGGCAATTTCTTCAGTCTTCTCGAATCTCGTTCCCACAGGTGCTTTCAGGCGCAATTGAAAACCTTTCGGGTTTCCAGCTGGAAAAATTTCGCGGCCCAGTGTCGGGTAAATTAGAACTGAACTCAAACAAGCCAGGACGAAAACGATCAGAATAACCGGACGAATGCCAAATAAACGAATCAACACTCGTTGATAACGTCCGCGGATGCGCTCCATCAGATCAGGCTTGGGAGGATGATGCTTCGGGTACTTGCTGACAGGCTCAGCTTCCGTGTGTTCAAAATGCTTGTGGTGCGGGACATGTCCATCAAGTCGCTCTTCTATCAAATCTTGAATGTGTTCTTCACGAGATTCATCGACATGTACTTTATGGCTCTTGAGCAGCCAGCCGCACATGATCGGTACAAACGTTCCGGATAGTAGGTATGAAGCAAACATGGCCAATCCAACCGCCAGGCTGAGCGGCACAAATAGAGATTTAGTCGGGCCGACCATGAAAAATGATGGTGTAAAAACAGAGACAACAGATAGCATCGCCAGTAATCGAGGCACCACAACTTCCAGAGAGGCAAAGTAGATACCTGGTAGCAGTGGACGCCCGAGACTCAAATGGCTATGAATATTCTCAATTGTCACAGTTGCTTCATCTACCAGAATACCTACGGCAAGCGACAGACCACTGAGCGTCATCAAATTTATAGTTTGTCCGGAAGCCCAGAGTCCCACCACTGCGGCCAGCAAGGCGAATGGAATGTTGAGCACCACGATAAGCGAGCTTCTGAAATCGCGCAGAAACAGCAGTACTACGCCTCCAGTCAAAAGCGCACCGATGCCACCTTCAATTAGAAGACCAATCAAAGCCTCCGTCACGTATACGGATTGATCGAACTCAAAGGAAACTTTGATGTCCTTAGGCAGCAGATCTTGCATGTAGGGGACCTTCTCTTTAACGCCGTTTACAACAGCGAGAGTTGATGCACTAGCCTGCTTTGAAATTGCCATATAAACAGTTCGGCGACCGTTTACCAGGGCGTAACCGGTGAGAATATCGGTGGTGTCCTTGACAGATGCAATATCGCGCAAGAAGACATTTTGCGTACCTGACTTATTCTGAAGCGGAATGTCTCCCAGGCTCTGGATATCCGTCACAATGGAATTGATGGAAGCCATCCGTTGCATATCGCCGGTGCGCACAATACCTGATGGCATAATCGCATTGCCGTCATTAATTGCCCGCACCACATCATCGATATTGAGATGGTATTCGGCTAATTTCCTGGAATTGATGGTGACGACAATCGAACGCTGATTTCCGCCAAAAGGTGGGGGCGTGGATACACCCGGAGTAGTAGAGACGACCGGGCGGATACGAGAATAGACCAGGTCTTGAATCTGACCAAGATTCTCTGTCTCGCTGGAGAATACCAAATAACCAACCGGTACGCTACCAACGTCATAACGCAAGATGAAAGGCGTCACCGTGCCTGGTGGCATATAGGCTCTGGATCTTTCCACCTGCGCAACAACCTGCGCCATTGCGTCAGCCATATCAGCGCCCGGCTGAAAGTATACGTCCATGATCGCCGCGCTCTGAATTGAGCGAGACGAAACATGATCAACACCGCTGATATAGAAGAAGTGCTGCTCATAGAAGGTGACCATGTAACCTTCCATCTGAGAAGGGTCCATACCGCCATAAGGCTGAATAACTGTGACTCGAGGCAAATCGATAGTGGGGAAGATATCCACCTTCATGCGAGTGATGGCAAGCACAGCAAATAAAACAGTGGCTGCCACCACAACCATCATGGTGATAGGTCGTCCCATTGCCAGTCGAATCAGCCACATGATTTAAAGACCCTTTTGAATACGATCAGACTCAGATAGAAGTGGTCTCAGGTCGCCATGCGAAGATGCCACGGAGAGAAGTGCTCTCCAGACACCGACTTTGGCAATTGCATCTTGAACTCTAGACTGGGCAAGCACCTCATTAGCTTGCGCAACCTGGGCAACGGAACCTAGCCCGGTGCGGTAACGCGCTTCAGCCTGCTGTGTGGCTACTTCCGAAGCGTGCACCTGCACAGGCATATTCTCAGCCAATGCTAACGCTGCTTTGACGCGAGCGCGGGATTGTAGATCTTGCGTGCGCAGATTTTGCAGAACCAGATTTGATTCTTGTTGCTGCTGGTAGATACGCTCCTGCTGTACCTTTTTCTCCTGGTGCAGCCTGAAGATGTCGAGGAAGTTCCAGTTGATGATCAATGCCAGTTGATAGTTAGGAATCACAGGCAGTGCGCCAGCAAGATTAGTTGACTGCATCTTGCCTGGAATGGTCGGACTGAGAGCCGAACTGCGGAAGTTGAAACCTCCTAAAAGATGAAATACCGGGTAGTACTCTTTATCAAGGACCTTTTTCTGTGCAATAGCAGAAAGAACAGTAGCGTTGGCAGCCTGCAGTATCGGCACTTCTTCGAAGACCGGGGTGGTTCGCTGAATTTGCGCGGGCTCGGCTCTATCAGCAATTCCAGTGGAATCAATATCGACAAGCCTGCCGCCCAGACCCATCGAGTTAGCCAGGTTTGCAAAAGCAAGATCACGCGACATCTCGGCCCGAACCAGATCGTTGCGAGCGTTGGCTAATTGAGCCAGGGCCAGCGATTCATCAGCACCGGGTTTAAGAGAAGCATTCACCTGCGCCTCGACTATTTTGCTAAATTGCTCAAAGGAGCGAACGTTTTGTTCAGCAGCCTTAACCTGCTGAATAGCAATGACACTATCTAAAAATGCATTCGCCGTGGTCAGACCCACATCCAATTCAGTCGCGTTGTAGTTTGCCTTTGTTTGCGCGGCCAATCGTTTCGCTAGTTGAATACGGGCTTTATGCAAACCGAAATCAAGCGGTGCCCAGTCAAGGCTTACACCGGCAGCACTGAACAGATAAGGAGATAGTGTGCTGGTATCCTTTGCCGGTCCAGAAATTGCAGGGAACACCGGGCTACCGAAGAAGACTTGCGTCAGCTTGTTGTGACTGGCGTACAGTTCCTGATACTGCAACAGCGAATCTGGCATGTATTCCGTCAGTTTTTGCACGGTGACATTACGCTCTGCAGCACGGATCTGAGATTTGCCCTTGAGAATGTTCGGATAATTATTTTGAGCATATTCAACGGCACCACGCAGAGTGAACGGTTTATCAATGACAGTCTGTTCAATGCGAGGTTTTAAAAAGATTGGCTCAGCCTTGTCTTTACGAGGAGACGGAGTCGATGAATCGGACAGGGGCGCAGCCGGCTGTGACAAGCTGACAGGCTGACTGCCACTGGAACCCATCTTCAAACGAAGATCGGCAGCTCCATTCGAACTAAGCGGGTTGACCGTTCCAGTAGGAGCATTCAGAGATTCATTGGCATGATCACTCGGCATAACTTGAGAAGGGTTCCGCAGGCTGCCAGGTGCAGCAGGTTCACCAAGTCCAGTTAGACCGGAATTTTCTGCCAGGCACGCATTCGGAAATAAAGCCAGCACAAGTGATGAAGTGTAAGAAAGAATGGCAAAAACTGTCTTACGGATACTGTCATGTGAATAACAGGAGAGACGCCGCTCTCCTGGCCCAATAGGACAGTCAATCACATCTGAGAATGCGCTGGAAGCCGTAAATTCTGCCGGTTTAGTCACTTTTATTTCAGAGATTACACGCAAACTCTTGGCGAATTATAGCTCAGCGAATTCACTGAAGAGGATCACAAAGAAGGAGAGTGGCCCGCCTCCTTTCTTGCGTTTGCGATTAAGTATCCGGGATCTTAACGAGTACTTTAGGCAACGTCGCTAAGGTATACTGCACTCCAATGCGCGAGCCATACTCTTCGACTATATTAGTACGATGCGGCTCTGAATGTGTGCAAGTTTCGTGCAAGGCAAACGGTCCCAAATCGAGTGGCCAAGCATTACAAAATCAAGCTCTGCCCGGATCTTTGACACGTTCGACAAGAATTTCTGAGGCAGGAAACGTGACAATAAACTTTGAGCCTTTGCCTAAAACACTTATCACATTGATGGTACCACGGTGTGCTTCAGCAATCGCTTTGACAATGGCAAGACCCAGTCCTGAACCACCGGAAGCGCGACTTCGGCTCTTATCGACGCGATAGAATCGCTTGAAGATATCCTCAAGCGAACTTTCAGGAATTCCGATGCCTGTGTCTTCGACAATGATCTTGACCTCAGCACCATCCTTAAATAATTCGACCGAAACAGATCCTTCGTTCGTGTATCGCAGGGCGTTTGCCAGAAGATTGGAGATCAAGGCATGAAGAGCTTCTTGACTGCCAGACACCTGACAACCGTTAGCAATTTCGCAAGTGAACTGCAACTTTTTCTCTTCAAATTTGATTGCAAACTCTATCGCCTGTTGTTTGACTATTTCTGCCAGATCAATAGAGGTTGATTCTTTTGCTTCAAGAGTTTCTATCTCGGCAATCATCGACAAATCATCAATGATTCTCTGCATGCGCTCGGCCGCATTATTTATGATTTCAGGCTCTTCATAATGCAATCCACTTTTGCTCAATTTATGCTGCAAAGTTTCCGTATAGGCAGAAACTACACTTAACGGCGTATTCAGCTCGTGACCGGCATCAGCGAGGAATTGACGCAGACTGACTACCGCCTTCCTGATAGGCACCGTTGCCTTATTAGAGACATAGTAGCCACAGAAACCCAGTCCAGCAACGACGAAAGGCGCAATGGTCAACATTGTCCAAATGAAAGATCTGGTGGCGTTGTCCCTATCCTTTGTCGAAACTTCCAGCTGCAGATAACCAATCACCTGCCCACCAAATGTCAGAGGGCTTACAAGCAAACGCACCTGTTGACCAGCATCGTTGAGCTCCTTAATTTTCAACGAGAGTCTCCGGCTTCCCTTGATGCCATAGCTTTCTAGCAATTTTCCATCCTGACTGAACAATTGAATCGCATAGACAGCACGAGCCGGTTCTGTCTGCACAATTCTCGCCCAATCGCGAAAGCGCGGTTGGCCGCTCGACAGATCGATGGCATGACCCATACTCGAAGCGAGAGTGCGCAGTTCCTGATCGAGAGCGGCTGTTAACGTGCCATAAAAGAAAAAAATACCAAGCATTGTTGGGATGATGTAGGCGAGAGTCGACAAACCTATAAACCAGAGTGCGATACGTGCTCTTGATCTGTCATTACTCATCGATGCGATATCCGATTCCATGTAGAGTCGTTATCGTCTTCGAATCAGACTCTCCATCGAGCTTTTGCCGGAGTGAACGGATGTGCGATCGAACTGTATCGTTTGAGATACTACTCGTCTCACTCCAGAGGTTATCAATTATCGCGTCCACTGTTACCACTTTGCCGGCATTACGCATCAGTAACTCCAACAAAGCGAACTCTTTACCGACGAGTCGAATTTCCTGCCCAGCCCTGGTCACAGTCCTCGAATTCAAATCAAGCTCGATGGTGCCTCTGCTCAAAATTGTCGGCAGAACAACTTTTGGACGCCGCAACAAAGCTCTTACCCGTGCTGCCAACTCGCGCAGCTTGAAAGGTTTTGTCAGGTAGTCATCAGCACCACTATCCAGTCCTTCCTCTTTTGAAGACAGCGATTTCTTTGCAGTCACTATAAGAATTGGCGCCTCGCCGCCTGATTGGCGATACTGGCGACAAACTTCAATTCCTCCAATCTCAGGCAACATCAAATCGAGAATGATCAAGTCGTACGTGCCATTCGATAACTTCGCTACTGCGTCACCACCAGTGAAGGCTGTATTGACGACATGAAACTCGCCCTCGAGCCATTCCCTCATGATTTTAGACAGTTCGACTTCGTCTTCAACGACAAGAATACGAGCCACTATTCCACCATTTCTGCGATGCTGAGTAAATTCTACAGCATCACTTGAGGAATACTCGTACAGACGTCTAACTAACCAGTTGGAGCCTGAGTATGGATGTTCGTTGGTGAGAGCACATGTTCTCGAGCACCAGTCGTAACTTCGTAAGGAACTTCAAATGCACCAGACATTCTACCCCTGCCGATAAGTCCGGTGACCCTTGCCATTGCTCCTAAACTTGAAACCGGAACATCTACGTAAAGGACTTTTCCGGATTCCTGAGCATAATCGCCAGCTGTTGCAATGTCGTCTGTGTACCACTTTGAGTCGGCCCTCGCTCTGACAAACAGGGCTCGCAAAGTGTCATCTTCTTGAGGTGTAAACTCCCTCTCGCCCATGCTTCGACGAAGCGCATCGAAGTGGTCCCACTCAGAATCTGAAAGAGGTTTCTGAAATTCATAATGCTCACCTTCACGCCTCACTCCACGATATAAACGAGCAAAACCCTCTTGAACCGGAGGTTCAGTCCTGTCAGCAATACCGCTCGGCCAATGATCAGGTGGTGCATGCGGTCCCGCTGGCTCAGCGGAACGTGCAACACCAGTACCTGTTCCAGCCTCGCCTGCTTCGCCTGCACCTCTGGCTGCTTGAGCCTCCGCTCCCTCCGCACTGGCACCTCTCACTCCACTCGTCAAAGCGCCTCTGACCGCCATTGCGGCACCTGCGGCTAAGGTTCCAGCCGCAATATCGACACCAATTGCACCGGCTTGTTGAAGCCCTGCATGAGCGTTCTGTTGCTCCTGCCTGGAGTAATTCTGAGGATTGGCAACAACTTGAGCATCATGCAGTAAGGCACCGCCGTGCTCATGGACCTGATAGCCTGCGTACAGGGTACCAATTGCGCCCATTGCCCCTTCAGCCAGGGCTGAACCGGTTGCAATGGCTGCTGCGCCTACGCCCAGAGCCGCTGCGCCAGCTGCCACCACCGGCACGGCAGCCACGGCCGCTACTCCAATTGCCGCACTGGCTACAACGTGCCCTGGATGATTAACGACTTCATTTCTCGCGCCGGCATACAGATCTGCCGCTACAGCAACGATGCCGGAATACCAGTGCTCGGGAGCAGGTTGTGCAGCGCTCGCTTGTTGGTCTCCTGCCTTCGCAGCATGCTGATCGGTTTGCCCTGTAGCTGGCTGCTCTCCTGCTCTTGCCGGTGGTTGTTCACCTGCCCTTGCCTGTGGTTGTTCACCTCCTGCCCTTGCTGCTGGCTGCTCACCGGCCCTTGCTGCTGGTTGTTCACCTGCCCTTGCTGCCGGTTGTTCACCTGCCCTTGCTGCTGGTTGTTCACCTGCCCTTGCTGCCGGTTGTTCACCTGCCCTTGCTGCTGGTTGTTCACCGGCCCTTGCTGCCGGTTGTTCACCTGCCCTTGCTGCTGGTTGTTCACCTGCCCTTGCTGCCGGTTGTTCACCTGCCCTAGCTGCTGGCTGCTCACCTGCCCTTGCTGCTGGTTGTTCACCTTGTCTTGTGGTAGCTGGCGGAGCAGGAGGATGAGCATCGAAGGTAATGCCCGTACTATCGACATGCGCCCGCGGGGTTGCCGCTGGGTCACCCGCTGATGAACGTTCGCGGGCAGCCCTGTAATCGTTGTTGCTAGCTCCAGGTGCATTCTGAGCGCGAGCAGCGTCTGCAGCTGCACCTGTAGTGGCATGTCGCTCTACCGGCGGTGTTTCGGGGGCGCGATCCGTTGGCATTTATCTCTGCACTTTAGTAAGTTTCGACCACAAGTCAGCTGGAAGGCTAACGTCAAGGAGAATAACAAGAGGTACATCAAATCCATATAAAAGGCATACCGAAGTTCAAGCACTGCTCAACTTTCGGGCGGTCAGGCATCGACTAAAAGTTGTAGCTTATATGACACACAACATCCAACAACAGTGAAGCAGACGGAAACAAACAACGCATCACATTTGGTGCAAACAAACAAACAAACAAACAAACTCAAAACACAAGAGTTCAAAATAGATGAGTGGGATTTCGCAATTTGCATAGTCACCCCATCAAAAAAATCAAAGAATTTTCCTTAAATCAGCAAATTCGTTTGAACTTTTTGGTGAGTTTTGACGTTAAAGAGTTATACGCGCAGGTATGAGATGGAAGAGCCGAACAAAATTTGCTCCCGGGCCAAAAGGTTTCGGTTGGGAAAGTTACAGAGCTCAATGTGGACTGCGAACTGGGGGATGACATTAAATGGATAAGATGAGACTTTTGGTCGGCGGCGTTTGCCTGATTGTGAATTGCGCTCCGGCCTTCTCACAGAGCACAAATCAAAGTGCCACGGACAGCAACTATAAAGGCTTGCAAAATCTAGTTAACGGCGTCAACGACGGTCAAGCCAACCCAGGAGCCGGAGTCCCTGGAGGGCCGGGAGGAAGACACCGGTGGAAGGGCGGAGCTGGCGGCAACGGAGCAGGCCCAACAGGCACAAACGGCTCCGCTTCTGGCTCGTCAATTGGTGCTGGAGCCGGACCAACCGGTTCAGGAGTCGACGCTATCGGCAGAGGCAAAAATATGGACCCGGCAAAGGTGGCTGAACGCAGAGCAAAGATATTAAAGCGCTTTGACACCAATGGCGACGGAGTTCTTGACGATGCTGAGAAGGCAAAGTGGCAAGCATTCCGAGCTGAGCGCCGTGCCCAACGAGAGGCACAGATGAATGGCGGCGGACCAGGAGGTCCAAATGCGGGTGCAGGTGGTCCTGGAGCAAATGGACCGGGTGGAGCTGGTTTTGGTGGACATCATCGCCATCGCAATATGCAAAATGGCGGAGCAGCTGGTCTACCCGGTGCGCACGGCGGTGGGCCAGGAGATTTCCCTCCCGGATTCCCGGGTGGGGGCAACAACGGCAGTGCGCCATCCACGACGTCGACCAATCCATAAAGTTTTCCCGGTACCTCCATTCAACTCTCAAAAAGAGGAAGGGCTGCACAACAGCCCTTCCTCTTTTCATTTCAATAAAGCTCATCCTGCCAAGAACTTACGCAGCCAGCCGCTTTGGTACTATTACCGAACTATATAGAGGCGGAATCGTATGAGCCAAAACAATCGTGGCGCAGGTCGCACTGCAATCATTATCGAAGAAGGCAAAGCACCAGGCCCGCTTGGAGCTTATTCGCATGCAGTCAAAGCCGGCGGGCTTGTTTTCCTGGCTGGACAGGGAGCCCGCGATGCGACTACCGGCAAAGAAGCTGGCGTTAAGCTTGCTGAAAATGGCACTGTGCTCTCGTACGAAATTGAAGTACAAACCAGAGCAGTGATTGAAAATATGATCGTTGTGCTCAAAGCAGCCGGATGCGACATCACAGATATCGTCGATGTGACCGTCTTTCTGAAGGATATGAAAGACTTTGCAAAATACAACACAGTCTACAAAGAGTATTTTTCATTTGAGAATCCGCCAGCTCGAACAACAGTAGCGGTGGCGGATCTACCGGGAAACAATTTCATTGAAATCAAAGCAATCGCAGTGCAGCCTCACTAGAAAGCAGCACCCTCACCTGAAGCAAAATAGGAGCAAAAAATGACTACCGAAGTGCGAACAAAAACATTGCAACTCAATCACTTCATAGGTGGCGAGTTCACTAAAGCCTCGGGTGGAGAAACTTTTGACACCATAAATCCAGCTACAAATGAAGTTATAGCAAAAGTTGCCCTCGGCACCGCGGATGATATCGACAAAGCTGCGAAGGTGGCACGCAAGGCCTTCGAGACTGGACCCTGGGCGCGCATGTCTATTCGAGAACGCTGTGACATATTGAGAAAAATTGGCGACTTGATTCTCGCGAAGAAAGAGACTCTGGCCCGCGCCGAATCAATGGACGCCGGAAAACCAATCAGCGAAAGTTTAGAGGGAGACATTCCCCGCTCTGCTTACAATTTCCACTTCTTCGCAGACTTCGCTCAATCGGCAAGCGAGGATCTGTATACGGTGGGAGAGTATGAAAGACATCTGGCGGTGCGCGAACCGCTGGGCGTCTGCGGACTAATCACTCCATGGAATTTGCCACTCTATCTAGCCACGTGGAAAATTGCACCGTGTCTGGCCATGGGTAATTCATGCATTCTCAAACCAGCTGAGTGGACACCCTATACAGCAACATTATTTGCAGAGATCGTGCAAGAAGCAGGATTGCCAGATGGTGTATTCAACGTTGTGCACGGATTTGGTGCTAATGGCGCAGGTGAGGCCTTAACTCGACATCCACTGGTCGACAGCATCTCCTTTACAGGCGAAACCTCTACGGGAAGAGCGATCATGGCAGCTGGCGCCCAGACACTGAAAAAGCTTTCGTTCGAGCTTGGTGGCAAAGGTGCAAATATCATCTTCGCAGACGCTAACATCGACGATGCGCTGGCGACCTCAGTGCGTGCGGCATTCCGAAACCAGGGTGAAATCTGCCTGGCCGGATCAAGACTATTTGTACAGGACACGATTTATTCCGAGTTCGTTGAACGACTTGTTGAAAAGGTAAAACAGATCAAAGTCGGCGATCCTCTTGATCCTCAGACCCAGATGGGAGCATTAATCAGCAAAGAGCATCTGAAAAAAGTGGAGAGCTACTTAGAAATCGGCAAAAAAGAAGGCAAACTGATGACTGGCGGTCATCGCATAAGCGAACTGCCAAATGGAAATTTCTTAGCGCCCTCAGTCTTCACAGATCTACCCTTCGACTCACGATTCTGCCAGGAAGAAATTTTTGGTCCAGCCGTACCGGTAATTCCGTTTAACAGCGAAGATCAGGTTATCGAAATGACCAACAGCACACCGTATGGTCTCTCGGCAAGCGTCTGGAGCCAGGATATAGACCGCTGTCATCGAGTTGCTACCAAACTAAGATCTGGGATGGTCTGGGTAAACTGCTGGTTTGTCAGAGAACTGAGAGCACCGTTTGGCGGTCAGAAATCGTCCGGACTCGGACGCGAGGGCGGCAGATACAGTCTCGATTTCTTCTCACAAACAAAAACGATCACTTACAAATACAGAAATAAATAGGTGACACATTGGATCTAAAAATCAAAGGAAAACGAGCACTTGTCTGCGCCGCCTCAAAGGGGCTGGGACGAGCCATTGCTCTTGCTCTAGCAGAAGAGGGCACTGAGCTGATCATCTGCGCACGCAGCAAAGACGAACTAAATGCGGTGGCAGCAGAAATCGAAGCAAAAACTAAAATCAAACCAGTAGTTGTGATCAGCGACTTGTCCATTGAAGCCGATAGGAAAAGATTGATTGCCGAAGCCGAGAAAACAGGCGGTGTAGACATCATCGTGCACAATACAGGCGGTCCAAAGCCGACTTCAGTAGAAGGCACTACACAATCAGATTGGCATGAGGGTTTTCAGCAGCTATTCCCTGCCGTCGCAGACTTAAATGAAGCGTTCATTCCTCATATGAAGAAGAACAATTGGGGTCGCATAGTCTGCGTCACATCCTTGTCTGTACTAGAACCAATAAGCAATCTGGCAATCTCTAACGCGATGCGCTCGGCAGTGACATCGATGCTCAAAACACTTGCCGATGAAGTGGCAAAATACAACATCTCAGTAAACTGCATTGCTCCGGGTGCCATCTGGACAGGGCGAATCGAAAATCTGATACGCATTCGCCGAGAAAAGACCGGTCAAACAGAGGAAGAATACATGGCTGACTATGTCAAGCCTATTCCTGCAGGCAGATTGGGTACGCCTGAGGAATTCGCAGCCGCGGCTGTCTTCCTGTGCTCCGACCAGGCTTCATACATAACCGGTTCCACCCTCTGTGTCGATGGCGGTAAGCGCAGATCGACGGTCTGATGGTATTATTTTCGCTTCAGAACAAATTTAGCTGTCGTAGTTCAATCAATGTGAGGATGTAGCAGTGAAGTTTTTAGTGCTTGGCGCCGGTCGCATGGGTTATGCCGCAGTCTTCGATCTGATTCGCAGCCCCAAAGTAGAACAAGTTGTCGTAGCCGATTTCGACATCAAGCGCGTTGAAACCTTACTTGACCTTCTTGCCGATCCGAAAATCGTGCCGGTCGAACTGGACGTAAAAAAATTCGATGAAGTCGTCAAATTAATGGCAGCCTGTGATGCCTGCATTAGCTGCGTAACCTACCATCATAACTACGACCTGGCCAAAGCTGCACTGGAAGCAGGAACTCACTTCGTCGACCTGGGCGGTAACGAAGCAATGGTAGCTAAGGAATTTTTACTCGACGATCTCGCAAAAGAAAGAGGCATCTCCATCATGCCCGACCTCGGGTTGGCACCAGGGATGGTGTCAATGCTGGCTGTCAATGCGGCGGACAGTCTGGATGAACTCTATGAAATGCGTATACGTGTCGGGGGGCTTCCAGTTGATCCTGAGGGACCGTTGAAATATGCGCAGTTTTTTGCCATCGATGGTTTGATAAATGAATATGTAGAAGACTGCACGGTGATTCGCGACGGCAAGGAATTCCAGGTGCCATCGCTTACCGACATCGAAGAAATTGAGTTTCCAAAACCGTTTGGAAAGCTGGAAGCGTTCAATACTTCAGGCGGAATCTCAACGCTGCCAAAGACATATGGTGGGAAGATCCAGCACATGGATTATAAAACCATTCGCTACAAAGGTCATTGTGAGCAGATGTACCTGCTCAAGCACCTCGGTCTGATGAGTTCAGAGCCTGTACAGCTGCCTTCAGGCAAAGTCGTACCGAGAGATCTTCTGTCTGATCTGTTGATCAAAACCCTACCCCAGGATGAACCGGATGTGGTGTTGGTACGGGTAACTGTTACTGGTATCAAAGAACGCGAACCCGTGCAGATAGTGTGGGAATGTATCGACTACAACGATCAGGCCGATAAGGTTTCGGCGATGATGAGAATGACTGCGTTCCCAGCCTCCATAGTTGCTCAAATGATGGCACGCGGCGACATCACGGACAGAGGAGTGCTGAAACAAGAAACAAGCGTTCCCGTCAAACTCTTTTTGGCTGAACTGGAAAGTCGCGGCATTAAGCTGACCATGACCGAGCGAGCCCCGGTCGCAACTTAAGCCGGCCACCATTAACACCTGAGACTTTGCTCGGCGAAACTAAACCGTTATCGGTTGAGTTTTTTTCCGCTCGAAAGCGAACCGTTATCGGTTGAGTCTTTTTCCTCTCGAAAGCGAACCGTTATCGGTTGAGTCTTTTTCCTCTCGAAAGCGAACCGTTATCGGTTGAATTCGCGAGAGATTGAAGCCCTAAAATTTAAGCCTGGCAAGCAATCAAGCGGAACCCTGGTTTAACTTGACATCATATATATGTCCAGGCAAAATAGGCACAATTCAGTTCATATTACTAGCTTGCCCAAGTCTCAATAGGTCCGATGAAAGCGCTTTTTGGCGTTTCCATTCAGGATCGCAGGTCATCAACCCGTGGTTGAAACTTCAGAAAAATCAGAGAAAAGCTCGGTCAAAGAGGTAGCGCATTCCGCTCCTAACTTGACAGTGTCTAACACAGAGATGGCGGCAGCTAGAACGCCGACTGAGTCGCGTCCCAATATAGTCAAAGATGGCAAGCTGGAATTCTCCAATATCTACGGACCGCAGGGCGTAAACCCGGAACTGGCCACACCGCTCAGAAGCGGCAAGCCGGGCGACCAAACACAACCCACTGACGGCACGAAACCAGTTACTGACGCAACTGGCAAGCCAACCGACGCTCCATCATCTGTCAGCAACGACGCCAGCGTCATCAAGTCGAGACAAGACTTGCTCAAATTAACTGACGGTATGACTGCCGATCAGAAGGCTGAAGTTGACAAAGACTTGAAGGCAATTGAGAATCGCAATCCACCTTTGACTGCAGATCAGGTCAAAGGCATTTACGATTCGACCGCCAGATTGCTGAGAAACGATGGTGGACAATCACCTCTTTCGGCCGATGAGCGCAATCAACTTGCTGGAAGCATCTTGCACAACGCATCACTCAGAACCGGCACCGACCAGGGCTTCCACAACACCTGCAATGTCACGACAATCGAGCGTCGGCTCAATGTCACCAATCCTGCTGAAGCCGCCCGCATCGTTTCAGAAGTTGGTTTAACAGGTCAATTTCAATCAAGCGATGGCAAAGTGATTAAACTCGACGCAGCTAGTTTGCACGAGGACCGAGAAGCTTCACTTCAGTTTGGTGACAAGCAAACCGATGGAAAGCGCAACTATGCCAGTCAGATTTTCGACCAGGCTACGGTCAACGATTACTGGCAACACCAGAATCCGCCTCTCTTTTACTCGCAAGTCGCTCCCACAAGCCAGTCTGACACGGGAGAACGGCTGAAATACGCCAATGGGCAAGAGGTCATGGGGCCCGACGGAAAACCCATGAGGCAGCCCGCACTAAGTGTAGATGCTATGGCCGACATCGGTAAACGGCTAGGGTTCTCGGGAAATTACATAATTTCGAATGCCGATGTAGCTGGTCCCGATAAAACCGATGGCACTGCCAAAGTCCGCTCTTACCAAGAATTCTCAGACGCTCTTACTTCCGGAAAACCACCTGCAATCATCATGGTAAACGCCAACGATCAATTGTTCGGCGGCAACGGCGACAAGGGCGGCTCCGGCGGCTGGCACGTGGTCACTGTCGGCGACTACAAAGCCGGTCCTCCTCCTCAGGTTTTCATGACAAACCAGTGGGGTTCTGCCAACAACAAGTGGGTCAACGTAAGCGACCTCTACAACGCTACTTTGCCAACCAGCGCAGGACGTGTCGATGAAAGCGGTCACCAGCAAAAAGGTGGCGGCGATCAGGGTGGACAACAAGGCAACGGTGACCAGGGCGGTAACCGACGCGGTTGGTCGAGAAATGACGGTGTCATGCGCGACGAAGACTACAAGACATGGAGACAAGACGTCTTCGACAAGTCCTGGAAAGACATGGACGAAAATCCGCTCAAGAAAAATCCAAACCTTGACCCAAGCGTCCAAATTGCTCCACTGCAAAGCATGCTTGATGACGCAGTCAGCAAAAATGATTCGATGCAAATCGGTATCCTCAAACACAAAATCGAAGAGATCCGTGCTAACTTCGGCAGGTAATGGAACTTCGAGACTTCGGGGCAATCAAAAGCATCACTGTTCCCGGCGATTGGCTGGCGGACGGAGAGATAAACACAGGCGTCTTGAAGATGATCTGCCTGCATCCACCTGCGCATAGTGATGTGGAAATAACACTCTTCGAAAAGACCCAGGGCGTGCCGGAATCGGCCCTGCGAGATTTCAGAAAGATACTCGCTCTGGGCGAACACAAAGTAGTCGAGAGCGGCGAAGAACTTCTGCAATTAGCTCCCGTGATGGGCAATGCAGGAAACAATCAGTGGACGAATAAGGAAAGAGGCGCGCGCGGGCCGAACTTTCGGTTTACACAAGGCGAAATCACAAACATAAACGGCAAGTGCCTTTTGAAAGTGAAAGGCTCATTTCTGGAACCGTTATCTAAGCAAGTCCAAAATGAATACTGCGGGATTTTTATCGACTCGGGTGCCGACAATAATAGAATTCAAGAAATCTACCTGCAAGTTCCAGCTTCCTACGGCTACTTTCAATTCGAACGATTCGTGAAAACCTTCACGGATACACTTTCTACGGTTCTCTGGAAGTAAGCCTGACAATTATTTCGAAATTTTGTCTAATTTCGCTCTCACTTGTATACATGTGAGAACTCTGGCGAAATAAGGAAACAAGACTGATGAGCAAATCAGCCGATTCTTACGTGGAACAGTCTGCATTTAGCGTTTTTGCAGACAATTTCAATAAAGCAGCCCAGTCAATCGACTGGTCAATTGTTCCACCGACAAAAGACACTAGCACTGCACAGGCGGTTCTTCCAGAGCTGACGCTGACTCAAAATGACGTAGCATACAATCCGACACGTCCTTCAGATCGGCAAGTGATCAGAGATTTGCCGAACGGACAGACCGACAGAGCAGAAAAAATCGATTGGATCACGAACACTGCCGACGGCTATGACGCAGCAGTACAAGCCAAGAAACCAATTGTTATGGTGTTCGGTGAAAATGGTCAATGGTCTCAGGCCATGAACAGAGAGCTGGATAAGGAAGAATTCCAGAGACTCGCGTCCAAAGCAGTTTTTCTCAAAAGCACTCCCTCGACAGATGCAGTGGCAGCCAACATTGGTAAAGCGCTGGGTGTCGATCACTATCCTTCAATCTCCGTACTAAGCCCAAACGGCACGATGCTCGATGAAGTGGGCAGAATAGTTGGCTATTTCGACGCTGCAACAGTGGCAAACAAAGTTAGCGAATACATCAACAAGGTAAACTCAGCGCTGCAAGCACCACAAGTGGCTAGTGCAGAACAGACTTCAATAGCGGCCTGAACCAATAAACAGGCACACAACTGTGGATTGCCTGAAAAGTAGACGAAGCAGGACCATACAAAATCGACTGCGGCCAAACTCGGGCCTGGTAAGCACTGGGCCACGGTAGTCAATATTGAATTTAGCGCTGATTTGCTTGACTATTAGCGTATGAATTATCCAATCACAGATTATGCTTACGCATGATTGCAGATTCGTAATTGGTCTCCGAACTTCCGATTTCGGAAGATTGAAAACTTCGGTTGGCAAGTACGATATTGCTGCTGTTGCCAGGGAGGAAGAATGCCAGTCGAAGTCGATGTAGATAAGGTCGCTGAGTACGCTGCCGCGTCTCGTCAGAAGTACGAGCAAGAGCTGAAGATGCTCGTTGATATTCCAGGCGTCAGCATGGATCCCAATCGGAAGTCAGACATAATGCGCACAGCCGAAGTGGCAGCACGCTTGCTGACAGAGGCTGGCGCAAAGGCTGAAATTATTCCTACCAGTGGTAATCCAGTCGTGATTGCTGAAATGCTTGCCGATCCTGGATACCCGACCGTCACGGTCTACAATCATATTGATGTGCAACCAGCAGATCCGTCAGAATGGCAATCGCCTCCGTTCGATATGAAGATCGAAGACGGGACCTATCGTGGTCGAGGCACAACCGACGATAAAGGTCCGGCGCTGTCAGTACTTTACGCGGCAAAATACGCGCGCGAGCAAAAGATTCCAATCAACATCAAATTCATCTGGGAGTTAGAAGAAGAGATTGGCAGTCCAAACTTTGAACAGTTTTTGCATGACAATAAGGCAAAACTCAAAACTGATTCAATTGTGATTTCAGACACTATCTGGGTCTCACGAGAAAGACCAGCTATTCCTTATGGTTTACGAGGACTGCAAGGTGTGCTTGTCCGCCTCAAGACCGGAGTCAAAGACGTTCACTCCGGCACCACGGGCGGTTTAGCTCGCAACCCAGTGGGAGAATTGGCACATCTCATTAACGAGTGCTATAACGCCAAAACTGGGCACGTGAACATTCCGGGCTTCTACGACGATGTCCGGAAAATTTCCGACGACGAAACAAATAACTTCGTCGCCTCTGGGTTTAACGTCGATGCCTTCATGAAAGCGCATGAACTGAATTCGCTGCGCACACGAGATGCCAAAGAAGCATCCCAGCGCATTTGGGCACTGCCAACTTTCGAAGTACATGGTATCACGGGCGGTTATCACGGTCCGGGCGTCAAAACGATTGTGCCCCATGAAGCAGAAGCTAAAATCAGTATGCGCCTGGTCAAGGATCAAGATCCAGAGAAGATTTTTGCGTTGTTCAAGAGCTTCGTAAAAGAAAAATGTCCTGACGCTGAAGTCTTGCCGGAAGGTGCGCTTCGTCCCTATCTGGGAGAATTCGGCGGTCCTTACAACGAGGCTGCAAGTGCCGCCATGAAAGCTGCCTTCGGTAAAGAAGCCGCTTTCACTAGAGAAGGTGGCTCAATTGGTGCCGTGGTGAGTATGCACGATATTCTCAATAAGCCGATTGTATTTCTAGGTCTTTCATTACCTGAACACGGATACCATGCCATTAACGAGAACTTTGACTGGCAGCAAGCCGGAGGCGGCATAAAAATGTTCGTACACTATTTCAATGCTTTATCCAAGCTGAAGCAATAAGAAAGCGGCAACAATTGGTACACACTGGAAACCACTGCAAGTTGAAATTGAATGCGGCCTCTCTGGTCGCTGCAGTTCTCGCATCGAATTTGGCAATGGTCCACTATTCGGAACCGGGACTGTGTTCAACCAGAAAGACTGTAAGCTCCGAGCCTGCACCGTTTGCTTCTAAAACAAACACCAAGTCAAAAAGCAAGGCCAATTATGGACAGACAGACAAAAAGACGACCGGCTCTTCCAGCCAGGGACCAAGCGACGGTGCGGCTGTGGTGGCGGACAATCCTATTATCCAGACCATGGATGCCGAACTGAAACGCTCACTGGCAAAACTTCGAAACGCCGGCAAAGTTCCACTCTATTATCTGGCATACAGACTATACGAGGGAAACTGGGAGAAGATTTCAGCGACGAACGGCGCCATTCTGGATGACTATCCCAATAATTCCTGGCGTATGCTGGCGGTTGATTTGCGCGTCGGTACGCCTAAATTCGATAACACACATTTTTTGCGAGGAAAGAATTCCTCCTCACCGCATCAATACGAGAAATCGACTACCTTGTCCTCGACCTTGCCCAGCGATGGTGCTGGAATTCCATTACAGGAATGTTTGTGGTTAAAGACTGACGAAGCCTATAAAGCGGCGCAGCAGCGCTACTCCGAACTGGTAGCAAATAATGAGGTAATGTCGGACGAAGACGACAAATCTGATGACTTTTCATCGCAGCCAATTCACAAATACATCTCTCCAATCAAAGAAATCAAATTTGACAGAGCGTTATGGCGTGAGCGCGTCAGAAGGCTGTCCTTGATCTTCCTTAAACATCCTCTTCTTTTGCAGAATTCAACCGTAGCATTCGTAAGCGAGCCTCAATTACGTTACTTCGTCAACAGTGAGGGCTCGAAAATAATTGAACAGCACCTCGACTACCATCTTATGATTGTTGCTAATACCCTGGCTGATGATGGAATGGCGCTCTCATTGAACGACACTATTTCGCGGCCGGACGCATCCCTTTTCCCGGACGAAAAGGAACTGGCTGCAAGAGTAGAAAAACTGGCAAACAAATTAGAGCAATTGCGTAAGGCACCAGTAGCGGAGCCATTTGTCGGGCCGGCAATTCTTTCAGGAAAAGCAGCGGCTGTGTTTTTCCACGAGAGTTTTGGCCACAGGGTGGAGGCCGTGCATGAAAAAAGTGAGAACGAAGGCAAAACCTTCGCAAAAAAACTGGGCACCCAGGTGATGCCCAGGTTCTTAACGGTTGTCGATGATCCTACTCTTGAAAAATGGAACGGGGAGTACCTAAACGGTCATTACAAATATGATGACGAGGGTGTGCCAGGACAGGCAGTCACTCTGGCCAAAAGCGGTGTACTGACCGGTTTTCTACTAAACAGAACGATGGTGCAGGGGTTCTCCAGGTCAAACGGTCACGGGCGCTCGTCTCCGGGATGGAATCCGGTTGCAAGACAGGCGAACTTGATAGTCAACGCTGATCCCAAAAAACAGGTTCCATTCGAAAAGCTTAGAGCCCTGCTGATAGGCCAGCTCAAAAAAGAACACAAGCCATACGGACTTCTGTTTGACGAAATTCAAGGCGGTCATACTTACACAGCCAGAGGTTCGGAACAAACTTATTACATCAACCCGCTCATCGTCTACAAGATATTCGCCGACGGTAAGCCCGATCAACTCATTCGCGGTGCAGAGATCATCGGCACGCCACTAGCAGCGCTTGAACATGTAATAGCGGCCGGCGAAGAGAGATCGGTATTCAATGGTGTTTGCGGAAGAGAGTCAGGTCCGGTTCCGGTCTCGGCAGTGGCACCCAGCCTGCTGATTGAAAGCATGGAAACAAAGCGTTCTGCGAAATCTTTCGACAAAGTGCCGATACTGCCACCACCTGGAAACAATACAAAAGTTGAAACGAAGCCGCCATCCGAGCACTCCTCGAAAGGTGGCAGTCAATGAATAGAGGCTTTGTTGTAAAATCCGCCAAACTCTGGAAGTCCGGATGCGACCAATTCCTCGGCATCATCTCGAGTGACCGCAACAGAATCGTGCAAATCACACGAGCCTGCCTATTTCTAACAGTGCTCTCTCTGGCTTCTACTGCCGCAGTCTATGCAGACAGCGATGTTGTGATGAGTGCCCTCGTGGACGAAATGTCCAGGTCAATTTCCGAGTTGCGCGTCGATCAACACAAGCCCCCATATTTTGTTTCGTATGCAGTCAAAGATGTCGATGAGATCGTTTTTTCATCGATCTTAGGATCAAAACCGATCGTCAACAAAGCGCACGATCGGGTCCTCACGCCAATAATACGTGTTGGCGATTACGATCTCGACAGTGGCTACCACGTCTCTTCTCACACTGACTCAATCTATCCGCTGCCCGTCGACGACAATTACGATGCGATCCGGCGAGCGCTCTGGCTGTACAGCGACAATGAATACAAGAGCGCGATCCGCTTTCTAGAGTGGAAAAAAGCCTATCTCAGCGCCAACAATGTGCCCGATAGATTACCGGACATGAGCCACGAAGAGGCAATCACCTCCATCAATCCGCTGCGCACTACAAAATCAGATCCTAAGTGGATCGACACAGTGCAGCAACTGTCAGCGATATTCAAGAATTATCCCTCTCTGCAAAAGTCAAAAGTATCTTTCATCAACCGCACCATCAACACCTGGTATGTAAATTCAGAAGGATCAAGAGTTAGAGACTCGGTCTCAAAAATCTCACTGCGCATAACGGCTTCTGCACAAGCTTCCGACGGAATGCCAATTTCCGACTTTGATGTATTCGCAGTAACAAATGAGGAGCAGCTGCCATCATTCGATGAACTAAAGCAAAGAACGGAACAGCTAGCAGAACGTGTTGTCTCCGCACAGAAGGCTCCTCAGGCTGAGGAATACTGCGGACCGGTACTGTTCGAAGGGCAGGCAGCAGCGCAACTTTTTTCTCAGGTCATGGCGCCAAACTTTTGCTTTGCCGAAGACTATATCGGCGAGGAAGACTTCCGAAATCCGCTGAAAAATGCCGTGGGACGGAAGATCCTCCCCAAGAATATGACTGTCATTGATGATCCGCAAGCTAAAGATGCAGCTGGCAATTTGTTGTATGGCACATTCAAATTTGATGATGAAGGCATGCCGGCAAAACAGCTGACGCTGGTCGACAATGGTATTTTGAAAGGCTTTTGCCAGAGTCGACTGCCGACCAAGAAAAACCCACACAGCAATGGGCATTCAGTTGGCGGACACGGCGACTTCAGCATCTTGAAAGTGAGCTGCTCCCAGCCATCCACACCGGAACAAATTCGACAGCAGCTCTTCGATCTGGCAAAAGACGCCGGCACAGACTATGTCCTGGTTGTCTCTAGAATGTATGACGACTATCAAATGCAAGAATACCCCTCCGGACAACATCGTGAGCGTCCATACGTAACGCCTGCCTATTCAATGCAGCCGGGCAGTCCGGGTTTCGTATACAAGCTCTATCCAGATGGCAAACGAGAATTGGTACGAGGGCTGGAGTTTAGAAATATTTCGTTGAGGGCGTTCCGAGACATTCAGGCAGTCGGGGATCAACCTACCGCGCAAATCGTCGAACCGCAAGATTCGGCAGCTAGAGCGCTGGTCATACCTTCTTATGTGATTGGTGAACTCGAACTGACGCCGGTCAAGCCTGACCACACAACACTGCCAATCGCGCCCAATCCACTTGAGCAAGCTAAAACTGACAGTAAAAAGTAGTTGTTCGGCTGAACCGATTATTGAAGTCAACCGATTATCGAAAACACAGCTGTTGTTGAAAGACGAAACCGATCATTGAAAGACGCAACCGATCATTGAAAATCGAAACCGATTTTTGAAAGACGCAACCAAGTTATAGAATGACAAGCAAACTCAGCCGGTGTAACGGATAAATTTTGCTTTGCCATCGTATCGGTCGTTATCTTTGTGGAACTGGTAAGTTGCGTCGTTGGTTTGGGTTATATTGTCTCCGTTCCTGGCTGTTATTACCGAAATGTCACCGTAAACGCTACTATCATTAGGATTTGCACTGGGTGGTCTGACGATTATGTCACCGGGTCTGGCGTCAGCATAAGAAATCTCCTTGAACTTTCCGCTATCCAGCAGTGGTTTATCCATTTCGCCACCATTGCCGGAACCAAGGAACTCAGGCAATCCACACTGACTGAGAGCTTGCTGTACCGCCTTTGCGCAGTATCCAGTTCCCGCCATGTTCGCATCTTGCTCCTTAATCGCCGCAACCAATCTCTGATTGAACTCAGTTGGAGCCGGTGCATTGCCAGATGGTCCGCTGTTATCCGCAACCGCACCCTGACTGCCATTATTGCTTTCGTACTGAGCAAGAAACTGAGTAGCCGCCTCACTTCGGTTGTTTCTATTTTCTGGATTGTAGAGAGGTCGTTCAAACTTATCGTAGAAAATATTTGATGCTTCCGCCGCACTCATATTTGGATTCGCCTTAAAAGCATCCAGCGCTGCCGGTTCTGTAGTGTTCATTTCTTTCCACAGAAAATCAAGTTGCACTTTCATATCGGAAACCGGTTTGCCCTCGCTCTGAGCAAACTCATTTAAGGCGTCGCGTCGACCAAAGCTCCATTGAGCCAGACCGTAACCGATACCATTTCCTGCTTCAGTTATGCCGGGATTCAGACCTGATTCATATTGAAGATTGCCGGTAATTCCAGCCGCCTGCTCTTTGGTTAATCCCTTTTCTACAAAGTAGTCCATGATCTGCATTGCCGCAGGAGAGTTGGCATTCAAATTGACGTTAGGACCAATGCCGTCACTACCGGCTCGAGAAACGCCTGAATCTCCGCCGTAACTGCGACCGCCGCCGCCACCGCCGCCGCCATCACCGCCATAACTGCCGCCACCACCGCCGCCACCACCACCGCCCCCACCGGAGGAGCCGGAATCAGAGGGTTGTTGAACTGGTTGCGCAGGTTGAGGCTGATCCTGTGGTGCAGGTGGAGTAACGTCTGGTGCAGCAGGCTGATCGACAGCAAGCGGAACTGGTGCCGGCGGCAAGTCCGGTGCTTTTTGCAATTGATCCAGCCAATCTTGTGGAATCTTCGCTCCAGGATTATTTTTGGCAAAATAGCTGATCAAGTCTTTAATAGCAGCCTTCTGCAACTGGTCAGCAAACTTTTTAGCATCAACATCAGACTTGTTTTTTGCTTGCAGCTCGATGTTGATGGACCCGTCTTTATTCGGGCTTTTCTTATCAGGATTAGCTCTGAGTTTGCCATCTGCTCCCAGGAAAAAATCGGGCTGCTGACCACTCTTCTGATTGTCCGCAGCGCTCGTAAAAGAAACGCTCGTAGCCTTATCAAAGATTGGTCTGAGCTGCTCCGGTGTAGCGGCAGGCAACGAATCAATTGCATCCGCCGGGTAAATGTTTGGACTGAAATCAAGACTCTGAGGCAATTCCTGGGGTGCGCCGGCAGCTGTGAAATTGCGCGGCATGAGATCACCATATACATGATTAGAAAGTGCGAGTGCCGGAATATCTAGCGGAGCAGCGTTGAGATTCTCCAATGCAGCAGCTGAAGGTCGAGACATTCGTCGTCACCTGTGTTGGGGTCGCTACATTGAGGCGAGCTGCGAAAACAGCAAACCTGGCAGCAACCGGTTCTTAGTAAATATTCAGAGGGGCAAATGAAACTGTATCAAGGCACCGGGCACTTGTCAACAACTTTTAATAATCAGAAGGCTCATGGCTAGCTGGTCTAAACCTTTCACCAGGCTTTCTACTCTTTTGAAATCAGAGCTACCGCCTCTGCAGCTACAGCTTCGCCACGTCCCAGGTAACCGAGTTTTTCTGTCGTCGTTGCTTTGACGCTGAGAGCGTCGACGTCCATATGCAGGCGCGATGCAAGCGACTCCCTGATGCGATTGAAATAAGGAGACATCTTGGGTGCCTGGCAAATGATAGTCGAATCGATGTTGACGATTTTGTAGCCACGTGCGACTAAGAGCTCATAAACGTGTTCGAGCAACACAAGACTGTCAGCGCCCTTGTACTGCGGGTCTCCGGGTGGAAAATGCAGCCCTATATCCCCGAGAGCAGCCGCGCCGAGCAAAGCATCGATGATCGCGTGAGTGAGTGGATCGCCGTCTGAATGTCCTTCCATCCCGAGCGGATAATCGATACGAATTCCGCCGATAACAAGCGGCCGCCCCTCCACAAATTTATGCACATCGTATCCGGTGCCGATTCTCACTTAGACCTCTCCAGCCCCGGGTTCATGCTGATTCGCATCTCCCGGGCTCGTCCAGACCAACTCAGTTTGGTGATATAACCATGAGCAAAGCTTGCGATTCAACGGTATCACCAGGCTTCACATCAATGCTGGAGACCTTACCGGCGGTGGCAGCGAGTATCTCCTGTTCCATCTTCATTGCTTCGAAAAGAGCAATCTTCTGCCCCACCGAAACGGTATCGCCGACTTTGACAAACAGATCCTTAACAAGACCATTCATAGAAGTGCGCACTTCTCCCGAGCCTGACGATTGAGCAGATTTCCTGGACGCGCGTTCGGGCATCGGGCGAGCAGCTCGTGCTGGTACTGGTGCGGCCACCGCGGCCCTGCTGTTTCCTGCCGCCGCAACCGGAGCTGGCGAGGTATCAGTCACAGCCACCTTATATATCTTCTGATTTACTTCCACCTCAAAACTACGCGTGGTTTTTGACGATGAATCACTATTCAGAGAGGGCGAAGAGTCATTTGTTTTTTTTTCAGCTTGACCGGCGCTACTGGCAGTGGCGGCGAGCGCCTGATGCCTGGCGATAAAATCTTTGATCAACTCGGCCTCGACATATTTCGTGGTCATCTCACCGGCGCGAAATTTTGAATCATCAAGAATTGCCAACTGAAACGGAATCGTTGTTGCTACTCCCTTGATGTCGTAGCTGTTCAGAGCGAGCTTGCCTCGAACAATCGCTTCTTCTCTGTCTCGGCCCCAGACGATCAACTTAGCCAGCAGTGAATCGTAGAAAGGCAATATCTGATAGCCCTGATAGCACGCGCTATCGATGCGAGTCCAGGGAAGTCGGGGCTCGGCATAAGTGTGTACAACGCCCGGGCTGGGCATGAAATTCTTCAATGCATCTTCAGCGTTGATTCGAAATTCAATCGCATGTCCACGAAACTCGACATCGTCTTGAGTAAGAGAAAGCTTGTTTCCATCGGCAACCAGAATCTGCTCTTTAACTATATCGACGCCTGTGACTAATTCCGTGATGGGATGCTCAACTTGAACGCGAGTGTTGACTTCCAGAAAATAGAATTCGTCACCACTGACAAGAAACTCCAGCGTACCGGCAGAGCTATACTTCAGCGAGGCAGCACCTCTGACAGCCGCTTCCAGTAAGCGTTTACGCACTTCAGCCCCCAGTTTGACAGCCGGGCTTTCTTCGAGCAGCTTCTGGTGGCGTCTCTGGCTCGAACAATCGCGCTCACCAAGATGGATGACGTTACCATGCTCATCTCCAAGCACCTGCACTTCGATGTGACGCGAAGCATCCAGATACTTTTCGACATAAACCTCGTTGCTGCCAAAATAGCTCTGTCCTTCGCGCTGAGCTGAGGACAGTGCGTTCTCCACTTCCTGCTCGTTGCGAACGACTTTCAGACCTCTGCCACCACCACCGGCACTAGCCTTAATAGCGACAGGGTAACCATATTTAGTGGCAAGCTCCTTCACAATCTTCGGATCTGTGACTGGATCGGTGGTACCCGGAACTACCGGCACTCCGGCTGCTTCCATGGCTCGACGGGCTTCCACTTTCGAGCCCATTGCTCTGATTACAGCAGGGGTCGGCCCGATAAACTTGATGCCCGCGTCCAGACAAGCCTGGGCAAACTCGGCATTTTCAGAGAGGAAGCCGTAACCTGGATGCACAGCATCGACTCCGGCTTTTCTGGCAATATCAAGAATCTGAGCATGATCAAGATATACGCGAGCCGGCTGACCTTCCAACCGCCACTGCTCATCAGAAAGTTGCACGTGCCTCGACTCGCGGTCGGGTTCAGAAAAGATGGCGACAGTCTGTACGCCTAATTCTCGACAAGCCGCTATAACGCGCACTGCAATCTCACCGCGGTTAGCAATTAATATTTTCTTGAACATGTCTGACTCTTGATTGTGAAAGTGTATGTCAACTATGGGCCTAAAAATGCATCTGCAAAGCTACCAAATAATCGGCATAAAAAGGGAATTAGAAATCCTTATGAAACTCTTTCGGACCGCCTCATGGCAAGCGATATAGTCTGAACGTGCGATTGGTAGACACTTCCACTACTGTTGCGTGGCCAGAAAAGCCAAAAACTGGGATGATAGGATGATTGCGTACAGATCGAGTGCATCCCACAAGTTGGCAAGAGAAAACCATGTCACAGGCGTCTATCAACAATGTATTCATGGCAGGGAGCGGCTTTATGGGTTCAGCCATAGCCTATCTGATTGCCACCAAAACGAAAGCGACAGTAACTCTGTTCGATATCTCTCAGGAGTCACTGAAGCGCGCCGAAGCAGCCGTCGAGAAGTTCGGCAAAAGTTCGGTAGATAAGGGTTTTATTACAGCCGAAGCTCTGGCTGAGTGTCGAGGTCGCATTAAAACAGCAACCAGTCATGAAGCAGCTGCTGAGGCAGACCTGGTAATCGAAGCAATTGCCGAAGACTTACAAGCCAAAAGAGACTTATTCAGCAAGCTGGACGGCATCTGCAAAAAGGAAGCAATATTCGCCTCGAACACATCGTCTCTGCCGATTACGAGTCTGGCATCGGCAACCAAACGCTCCGATCGTTTCATAGGCATGCACTTCTTCTCGCCCGCTCACATCATGAAACTGCTTGAGCTGATTCCAGGCATCGACACGAGTGCAGCCACGTTAGAAAGCGCCAAAGCATTCGGAAACGAACTCGGTAAGACAATCATTACGGCAAAAGACATGCCGGGCTTCATCACGACGCGTCTGGGTCTTGTGCTCGTTAATGAAGCAGCTTTCGCGTTGATGGAAGGACTTTCAACGCCTCAAGAAATAGATACCGGCATGACACTCGGATACAACCATCCGATGGGGCCGCTGGCACTGGCTGATTTCATTGGGTTAGACATTTGTCTGCACATTATGGAAACCCTGCACGAGGGTTTCGGGGATCCAAAATACAGACCATGTCCTCTTTTGAGGCAGTTGGTCTCAGCCGGTCACTTGGGCCGCAAAACGGGTAAGGGGTTCTACGAATACGGTAACGCCGGATGATTTTTTTCACTTTTGTTCTCGTCAATGCAGTCGTTATCCTCTTCATGTTTTCGCTTACCGTAGCGTTCTATACGTTTCTACGTAATGTCGAGCGATGCAAAATTGCCGACCAGAATTTGCCTTTTGTCAGCATACTTGTGCCTGCCAGAAACGAAGAAGCAAAAATCGAAAGATGTCTGGACTCATTACTCGCTCAGGATTATCCAAACTTTGAACTGATCGTTATTGACGACAGATCAACAGACCGCACTGGTGAAATAATCGAAGCATATGCCAAACGCGACAGCCGCGTTAAGTATGTGCAAGGCAAAGACGCTCCCTCAGGTTGGATCGGTAAATGCAATGCGCTGGCGCACGCTGTCGGGTATGCGTCAGGCGATTGGTACATCTTCACCGATGCCGATACATGCCATGCAAAATCTTCAATCAGAGATGCCGTGGCTTACTCGATAACGAACAAAACCGATCTGGTCTCGTTTGTGCCGATGCAGGAGCTAGGCAGTTTCTGGGAAAAGCTGGTCATGCCTACATTGCTCAGTTCGTTCGTACTGGGCGACCCATTTCACAGCGTCAATAATCCCAAAGCCAAACGGGCTTACGCCTACGGACAATACATCATCTGCCGCCGTTCATCTTATGATGCACTGGGCGGTCATCAAAGCGTACGTGATGAAATTGTCGAAGACCATGCCATTGCCCGAGTGTTCAAAGAAAAGGGCTATAAAATTCTTGTGGCAGACGGCAAAACTTTGTACAGCGTGCGCATGTATACAGATCTCGAGAGCATGTGGCAGGGCTGGACCAAGAATCTGTATTCATTGATTGATAGCCACGTAATCAATCTGCTCGCCATCATCGCGCTTTTGAATACGGTTCTGTTGACACCGTTTATTGAATTGGGCGTTGTAGCAAATATGTGGATGCAGGCAGATCCATCACCATTGCTTTTGCCTATCAGCCTGCTTGTCGGCTCGCAATTACTTATCCTCATGCTGTGGTTCAGATTGACAGCTGAACACCGCGCCGGCACGACATGGTGGCACTTCTTCTGGCTGCCATTTGGCGCTTTGTCGGTGACGTGGTTACAAATACACGCAGCATACTTAGTTTTGAGCGGCAGCAAGGTCAACTGGAAAGGACGCCAATATACGGTTAATACGTCCAAGACAATTCAGCCAAACACACCCAAGAAGTTGGATGCAGCGCTTGACTCCGCGTCGCTTTCGACCGATGGACCGGATTAGGTTACAGGCAGCGAGATTTCTTTTCGCGACGATAACCGTCTGCTCGTTAAACGACGGGCTGTTTACGGCAGCACGGGGCAGCGACTCTTACACTGGTGATGATGGTACCGGCAGGACGAACACTGGCAGGTCCTATGAAGGTGATGCTGCGACCCGTTCACCTGTTTCAAGCGGACTCAAGAAGCTCAAAGGAGCTGAATACCGAAGTGAGGCAGCGAGAACCAGCAAGAAAACTGGTTTCGATACGGAGGAGCCAGAACAAACACTCTGGTCAAAGTACAACGTAGCAGGCCGAAAAGCGATGGCAGACGCTGATTACAAGCGAGCGTCGATGCTCTTTCAATTAGCCTTGATTGAAGCTCAGAAGACGGGCAAAGATGACTTAAACCTTGCCGCCACGCTCAATAACATCGCCGAGCTGGAACGGCTGACTGGTAAATACTCAGATGCCGAAAAAGCCTACAAGAGATCGCTTTCAATCAAAGAAAAATTACTTGGATCCGACAACATAACCGTCTCCAAAACACTAGGGAATATGGCTGTCTTGTATGCACTACAAGCAAATTATCCTGAGGCTGAGAAGCTCTATAAAAAATCCATCGCCATCAAAGAAAAGCTTCTCGACAAAGACGATCCAAGCATTGCTTCCGGTTACAACAACTTAGCGGCCTTGTATGACCGGGAGGGACGTTTTGCCGAAGCTGAGGCACTCTACTTTCGATGTTTGAAAGTGCGAGAGAAAGTTCTGGGAGAAAACAACGAAGATGTGGCTGTCACGCTGGGAAACCTTGGCAACTTATACTTCCACGAAAAACGCTATGAGGAAGCCGAAAAATACTTCAAAAAAGCGCTGGCAATCGATCAGAAAGTGTTGGGAAAAGACCATCCTACAACCGTAGGAATCTCAGCCAGTCTAGCCAAAATCAACATGGCTCGGGGTAATTTCGATCAAGTGGAAGCAGCTTTGAAAAAGGCATTGTCAGTGCACCAGTCGGTATTCGGATTCGAGCATCCGGCAGTCGCCGACGACCTTACAAGTCTCGGCAACTACTACGAACAGAAAAAGCAATTTCAGGAAGCGGAGCACTACTATAAGCGAGCGATGACCGTGCGAAAAACGACTCTGGGAGCAGAACATCCCGATACAATTGCAGCTGTCAGAGCCTACAACTCCATTTTAAAATCGCTCGGAAGAACGAAGGAGACGGCGAACACAAACGGTGCCTCCCACTAAGCGTTGACACGTACTTAAAAATCAAGTCCAAATAATATCGGTATGGCGCTGGTTGCCAGATCTGGAGCCAGGAAGCTGAGAGCACCAAGCACAGACGCCTGAAGCACCTGCACATAGATATATGGTTCCTTCTTCTTGCACTTCTTTATTGCGGCGCAGATGGTTGTGACACAGGCGAGAAGTCCCAACAGTTGCACTGATTTAGCTGTTGTTCGTAAGAGCGACGCGAGTTCGATGCTCCAGAGAGTGTGAACTACCGGCAGCCCGCTCGCCATGCGCACTCGAAAGAATAGATAAGACAGAAAACACAGCAGGCATAGCGCTCCTGTGACAACAACCTTTTGTCTCCAATCCAATTTTTGCATCACGTACTCCAGTAGAGCCATTTTGACTATCTGCGTTTATAAACAACACCAGGTTTTCCCCAGGTCGCAGGGAGGCTATTGACTGTTATTTTTTTGGAGACGCACCACATGCAATGGCAGCAAGAAGCGAGCACTGAAGCAGGCGGTGAACCTGAGCCGAACCATTGAATTGGCAGTTACCACTTCCCAAATCGAGGCCGGTTTGACATGCTTGACGGCTCTGAGTACCCTAATCAAATCCCGGCTATAAAGGCGAGCAATCTATGACTCTCAGCGGACCAGAAAACAGAAGTCCGAGCGTAGCGGAATTGCAAAAATTTGTAAGAGACAAAGTCAAGTTGGAATTTCTTCTCAGCAACGGAGAAAAATTTGTCGGAACTCTGCGCTGGTTCGATGACAGCTGCTTTTCGCTTGTACAAGAGTATGAAGGACCTATCACTTTGCTACGAACATCCGTACTCGGATACAGGTCCCTACAATAGCCAAAATCCTCGCAATATCCCCGAAGATGCAAATAGCGTTAGCCCGGGGAGCCAAAATATTTCAAAGTCGCGGCGCGAATATATCGATAGTAGAACAAAAATGAAGCCTATCAGACTGTGATCCTTTACTTACCAAAGGCTCTCAAATGCCATCAGACGGGCATTTGTGTTAAACTTGGCGAGTATCAGCATCTGGTGCTGACGACTTCACGCGGGGCTTGGCAGTATTGTTCAAAGGTTTTTTCCGACAAGAAATTGGCGTCGATCTCGGGACTGCAAACACGCTTATATATCTGACCCAGAAAGGCGTCGTCTTGCGGGAGCCGTCTGTTGTCGCTGTTGATGATCAGACAAACACAGTTCTCGCTGTCGGCGAGGAAGCAAGGGCGATGATCGGTCGCACGCCAGTCGGCGTCACGGCATGCCGCCCTCTGAAAGACGGCGTCATTGCCGATTTCAAATTCGCCGAAGTGATGCTCAAAAAGTTTATCGAACGTGTGAGCGGTAATCGCGGCTTCATGAATCCATACATGGCGATTGCCGTGCCGTCCGGCGTCACCAGCGTAGAGAAACGAGCGATCAGAGATGCAGCCATTACAGCTAAAGCTGGTCAGATTTATTTGCCTGAAGAACCGATGGCAGCGGCTATCGGTGCGGGCTTGCCAGTGGCCGAGCCGACCGGCTCGATGATTGTTGACATCGGCGGCGGTACGACTGAAGTTGCTGTTATCAGTCTTTCCGGCATCGTCGTCAATGAATCGATTCGCATTGCAGGCGACGAATTGAACGACGCTATCGTGCAATATCTGAAGAAAGTGCACAGCCTGGCTATCGGCGAACGCACCTCTGAAGACATCAAATTCCGTCTCGGCTCAGCCCGAAACTCAGTTGAAAACGACAGCTACGAAGTACGCGGATTGAACTTAATAAACGGCTTGCCCCGAACAGTTTCCATCAGTCGCGCAGAGGTGCGAGAAGCTCTTGGTGAGCCGCTCAACCAGATAGTCGAAGCAGTGCGACGAACACTGGAACGCACACCACCCGAGTTAGCGGCAGACATCTTCAACAGAGGCATAATGCTTACTGGCGGCGGTGCCTTATTGCAAGGATTGGACGAACTGATATCTGACGAAACTGAAGTGCCGGTTTTCATCGCAGACGACCCGCTTTCGTGCGTTGCTATCGGAACTGGCAGAATGCTGAGCGAACCAACATTCCGCCGCGTTCTCGAGCAGTGTATCTCGCAAAACTGAGGGCTCGCTCGTGCCCCCTCCAAACCAAGGCAGAATGGGTGTAGACACGGAATCCACCGCGGAATTCGTGTTCATTCTCGTTCTCATATGGATGGTAGCGGGTCCTATCAGCGGGGCGGTGCTGGGAGCGCAAACATGGATTACCTCGATCGTGGCGAAGGGTTCCTATCAAGTCGAATCAACCAAAAACCTCGCCCAACAACTTCTGGAATCTTCTGAAAAAATCAAAGCCTACGAAACCAAATTGGCCAAGCAAGAGCTCGAGCTGACACGATTGAGACAGCAGTCTCAAGACACAAATAAGCTGCGCAGTCTACTCAATTTGAAGCAGAAGTCAAACCGCAAAACAATTGCGGCAGAAGTAATCGCGCGCAACCCGGATAACTGGTTCAGCCAGGTTGTAATAGACAAAGGCACCATAAATGGTGTCAAAAAAGGTTCTGCCGTAATCACCAGTGACGGCGTCGTCGGACAAGTCGTAAGCACAACCAGCGATGCCAGCGTAGTGCGATTACTAACTGATCCCGATCAAAAACTGGGGGTGGTAATCTCCAGGATAGGACTGACTGGCATTCTTTCTGGTGCTTACGCCAGTCCAGCTAAGATAGACTATGTTCCAGTCGGCACCAACGTTGATGCAGGCGACAAGATCATGTGTCTCGGCAAGGGCGGCACCTTTCCAGAGAACCATCCAGTAGGCATAGTCAGCGCCGTACGCCGCGAAAACAATGGAGCAGCGTTGCAAATCGAAGTAAAGCTTTCTGAGAACTGTTACGATTTAAGCCAGGTACTGGTTTTGCCCCCGCTTGAATAAGGAGCGAAGCTATGGCGCTGATGTCGGTTCGCACTCAAAAGCGTATTGGCGAAATTGGAATAACTGCTCTGGTTGTGTGTTTCGCCTGGCTGATTCAACTAACGGTTTTCACACAGATGACCTTCAATAATGTTCTGGCCAGCTTACCCCTCACTTTTACCATCTTATGGGGTTCAGTTTTTGGATCGCCTCTGCAAGCCCCGCGACCAAATGAACTACGCATCAGCACTCTCGGACAGGTAATCGCACGGCAAGCGCTCTCCGGGTCATTGAGCGGCGCCCTGGTCGGCGCATTTTTCGGCGCTCTATTCGCCTCGGTCATCCCCGCCTATCCTATTGCTTATCCGCTGATTGGCTGGATCGCGGGCTATTTCACCTTGCAGAATTTCAATCAAGCTACATTCCTTTGCATTCCTCTGGTGTTTTTTGCGTCCATTTTTGCTGAAACGGTAACGGCACTGCAGCTGGCTATGATGGGTCGTCCGGACGTTTTACAGCAGCTGAGTTCGATCGCTTTTCCAGAAGCAATTCTCAACGCGCTCATGGCACCATTCATATTTTTCCCGATGCGCGAATGGTACAAATTCTCCAAAGAACGTGACACGGTGCAATCGACATGACACAGAACGTATTAGGCAGCCAAAATTACAATCCCATCCTCAAGATGATAGTTCTGTCGGTGGTAATCGCAGCGGCTGTTGTCACTCTGATTGCGCGTTTATGCTGGCTGCAAATTTTGCAAAACAACTACTATCGAAACCAGGCCATCGATAATTCGACTCGCGTAACTTTTCTGCGTGCGCCCCGGGGCACTATCTACGACAGACACGGGAATCTGCTTGCGACAAACAAACAATCCCTTTCTATGATTGCGATTCCAATGCAGATAGAACATGCAAAGGATCTGGCTTATCGATTGGCAAAAGTTCTCGACGAGCCACCGGCTAAAGTCTTGAACGTCATATTGAAGGCAAAAGCCTCACATTCGCCGGTGCCCGTGGTCATAGAACGAGACCTTGATGTCGATATTGTAAGCAGATTCTACGAGCAAAAATTGTTCCTACCGGGCATCGATATTCTGCCGGACATCAGCCGCAACTACACACAAGGTGAGTTGGTCGGGCACGCTCTTGGCTATTGTGGTCAAATCACACAGGCACAACTGAAACTTCGTCCAGAAAGACACATGGGAGATATCGTTGGGCAAGACGGCATCGAACGACTCTACGATGTGCAACTTCGCGGTATCGACGGCGAACAACGAGTGCGTGTTAACGCCATGGGACAATCTCTGTCAGCCGAAACTTCTAAACCTGTGATCACGAAAGAACCTGTGCCGGGACGTTCGATCGTCACATCCATAGATCTCGATCTTCAGAAAACCGCATATCAGGCGCTGGGAGCAAGATCGGGCGCAGTGGTGGCCATAGATCCACAAAACGGGGAAGTCCTGGCCATGGTATCGCGCCCCAGTTTCGATCCAAATGTCTTTACAAGAAAAATAACACCGGCTGTTTGGAAACGTATAAACGCACCGGATCACCCCCTCTTTAACCGCGCCCTTTCAGGATTTCCACCCGGGTCGATCTGGAAAGCAATTACGCTTCTGGCAGCATTAGAAAATAAAGTGGTCAAACCGGATACAAAATTGCAAGTTTCTGGCGGTATCAGCCTTGGTGGCTTCTTTTTCGGTGACTGGACTCACTCAACCGGATTGTTTGATCTGGTGAAGTGCCTTGCCTGGTCGCGGGACTCAGCTTTCTATCAGATGGGTCTGAAACTCAAGCCCGAACAGATTAAAGAGTGGGGGGTAAAGTTCGGGGCTGGCCGCACCACCGGTTTAGAGTTGCGACACGAAGGTATGGGTCTGGTTCCAGATTCGGCCTGGAAAGAGCGCGTTTATCACGAGAAATGGTACCCGGGCAATACTTTACACATGTCGATCGGACAAACTTACGTTCAGGTAACACCTGCACAAGCGGCAAGAATATTTGCCGGACTCGGCATGAAAGGACAGGTCCCAAACCTTCACTTTGCTATCAAGATAGGCGATCGTCAAATTCCGCCTCCTCGTCCCGAAAAAGTGAAGACTCACCCTGAATATCTGGCCGTCGTTCTGGCAGGTCTGAAAGCCGTGGTTGCCAGCGGAACAGGTGGAGCCACAAAACTTGGCGGTATCGAAGTAGCTGGGAAAACAGGTTCAGCTGAGGCGCCTCCAGTAGGAAGTAAAACGCACGCATGGTTCGCATGTTACGCGCCAGCCGACAAGCCTCGAATTGCCATTGCCGCATTTGTGGAGCACGGTGGTCACGGTGGAACAACCTGCGCGCCAATTGCTAAAGCAGTGCTGGAGAAGTTTTTCGAAATCGACACAGCTTCTAAAACCGCCGAACAGTCTGCTGCAGCGGCAAAGCCGAAGTCGACTATAAAGCCGAGACATCACTAGAAAAACTCAACCGATAACGGTTGAGTTTTTTCCTGGATTGAAATCCTGCCCAAGTACGAACCCAACCGATAATGGTTGAATCTTCATCACTCAACCGACAACGGTTGAATTTCATCACTCAACCGATAGCGGTTGAATTTCGGCATCAACTGATAACGTTTGCATTTTCGTCACTCAACCGATAACGGTTGAATTTACCGGACTGCAGCATTAAGTATGGCACTTATCAAGTGCCATACTTAACGAGTGAGCCTCGTTCTCTAGCGCCATCCAAGCATGATTTGAACATGAATGCAGCCAGTGCCATGTACAGAACATTGAGCAGAAATGCGCAGAGCAAGTGTTCCGAGCTCAAAGAGTGTCCAGCCAATATTTCACGCATTCCTTCGAATACGTGAGATGCCGGGAAACAAACCGCGAACGGTTGTAACCAAAGCGGCAACACACTGATTGGATAGAAGACCGCAGACAGAGGCTGAATCACACCAGGAATTGCCCAGGCGAGAGCCTCCGCTGGTGGTCCCCATCTCAAAATGCAGCCCGTGGTCATCAGTCCAATAGACCACCCCATGAGGATCAAGTTGGCAAACAACAGTCCGAGGTGCAGACCCATCGTCAGTATGTTCAAGGAATGCACAAAGTAAGCCAGCAGGCCCAATATGAACAACACGACCGTAGACTGAATTAATCCCATAACATAGGATGCGCCCACATATTCGGTGGCTCTAATTGGAGCAGCAAAAATGTTGAGCAAATTTCTCGACCAGACATCGTCCAAAAATGAAACACTGACCACTTGTTGAGCACGATACAACACATTCCACAAAATAATTGCGGCGATGAAGAACGTGATAAAGGTCGGCACTGCGTTGCTGACTTTCAACATGTATACAGTCACGAATCCCCATAAAAGAAGGTCCATTACGGGCCAGAAGAAGATATCCATGACTCGAAAGTTGTTGCGAGAGCACGCAAAAGCGTATTTAACAATAAGGGCCCAAATTATTCTCCAGTTCATTTCCTTATACCTTTTCTACAAGTTGGGTTCGAGCCATTGTGATAAAGGCTTCCTCCAGGTTCTTGCTTTCGAATTTATCTAGCAATTCTGAGGCGGAGCCATTTGCGACAACATGACCCTTTTGCATAAACAGAATGCGGTCGCACAATTCCGACACATCTAACATATTGTGAGACGTGTTGATTACAGTCATTCCGGTGTCTCGCTGACGTGCCGCTATGATTTTGCGAACTTTGTCGGCTTGATCCGGATCCAGACTCGCTGTCGGCTCATCGAGCAAAAGCAAATCAGGGTCGTTGAGCAATGATTTGCACAACGTCAGCCTGGTCTGCTCACCAGAAGAGAGAGATCCCGTCAGATTCTTTCGCATATGAGAGAGCTCGAAAACTTCGAGCAAATCATCGATCTTCCTTTTGCTATTCCTGACACCGTAAATTTCAGCAAATACATGCAAGTTTTCCCAGACCAGCAAGTTGTAGGGCAATTGCTGATAGGCAGAAGCAAAGTTCATGCGCTGCAAAATCTCTACTCTGGAGGACCTCAAATCTCTGCCGAATACTTTGATAGTGCCTTTGGTTGGCGTTATCAATCCAAGCAGCATAAATATCGTTGTCGTCTTACCGGCACCGTTGGCACCGAGAAAGCCAAGAATTTCACCTTGCCTGACTTCAAAACTCAAATTCTCAATCGCTACGGTTTTTCGAAATTCCTTCCTGAGACCGCGCACTTCGACTATGTTGTTCATTTTGACCAACACTCCAGATAGTTATGTAATAAAAACCAAACGCATAAACGGGCGATTACCATCGCACCAAGCCGCTCAAAGTCCCCTGTTTTACCAGGTCAGACAAGCGTTCTCAGCACAATTATGCAATCGCCCGGAAGCCCACTGGGCTGCCGCGAATATCACCGCAAACGAATACCGAGGTCGCTCGTCAATGACGCAGCGTCAAACCCGCATTTCTCAAAATTTCTTCCATTAACTTTACCCGTATGTTTTTCTTGTGATTCGATACAGACAAACATACTGGAAAACATGCAGATTGACAAGATCGCAATTTACAGTTTCCAACCAAGACATGATTTTCGAATTCAATGATGCACCGTATTTGGTGCCATCGGGTTAGCTGGTAGGACCGAACTCGGAATTTGCAACAACAATGTACAACCAACTAAAGAACGAAAAGTGCCAACACCGAGCGCGCAGAACTGCTTACCAGGGTCGACCGCCAACCAACCAATAAACCAACCAACCTGACCGATCCTACGAGCGGACCGATCCTACGAGCGGACCGATCCTACGAGCGGACCGCTCCTCCGAGTGGACCGCTCCTCCGAGTGGACCAATCCTCCGACCTAACCCAACCGGATACGCCCAGCGACCAAGGTCACCAACCTAATTAATCCGCCGACCTCACCAATCCTTCGATCTAACCAATTCACCGACATGACCAATCCTCCGACCTAACCAGTTCTCCAACCGGACCCAACCGCATACACCCAGTGACCAAGGTCACCGACCTGACCAATCCGCCGACCTGACCCAACCGGATACAAACCAACCGAACACCTGCTAATCCCAAATGCACAAATGAAAATGACTCTAATTTGGGCGGACTTAAATGAAGTCAATGTGAAGTCGCCCGAATGGTTACCTGCTCAACACCACTTGACAATTAAGGTGACCCAGGGGAATTTCACCATTCCGAGGATCGGGGCGTTCCATTAGTATTCATATACTCGAGCCAGCATGCCTATAAATATGCACCACATATAGCACCAAAACAAAACTAGACAATACATGTTGGAGTCGAGATAATGAGGTCTGGGGAATGGATTAGGAGTGCAAATGACCGCAGCGGAAATGACCGAATCTGCTATGCAGGACGCGCTAACACACCTCTTTGCTGAGGACCGAGAAATTCAAACTGTTGTGAGTGAGGGCGAGCAACAGAAAGAAAGCACAAACGACGTTGTAACCGGTGTCATACAACCAAGCAGCACCGAAAACAACTCAGTCGGCGAGACAATGGACCTACCCGCACCGATTCAAAAGAATTCGGAAAGCGGCAAACCAAAAGTGTCCAGAGCCGAACTAATTCAGATTATGGAAGGTTTCGTCGAGCTGGTAAAAAACAGCGATGATGATGACGGAAGCCATCAGCTCTCGTTCGCTCCGCCACAAATAGAGGTGCGGGACGTTGTTTCATCAGCAGACCAAGCCGCAGAAATAGCCGAACTGAAAACACTGCTGGTGGAAGCGCAGGGCACGATCATTCGACTACTCACTGACAGAGTAGATGATCGGGCAAGATTGGCGACTCTACAGAATGAAATAAAGTTGCTTCCAGATCTCAAAGCGCAGTCAGAGCGTGCCGCAACAATGGCGTTCACAGCTGAGGAATTTAAAGCAGAATTCGCCAAAGTGAAGCTAGAAATTGAACGCATGAAGCTAACAAAAATGCGTTCTGAAGTCGATAACGCAAGCCGTCCGTGGTGGAGTCGATTCTTTTCCTGGGTGAAGAGAAAAGACATCGCCAACGATTAGATGCGGCCTGCGTATGAAGAGCTCAGAGTTCCCAACAGGATTGAGAACGCTGAGCTCGCAGTTTAGCGGCACGACTGGCTATTGAGCGTTCCCTGGCCGCTGTTAGGCTGTAGGTTGCAATACCTGCAATAAGCTCCTAGCAGCTTGCCGTGCTACGCTATGAGCAGATGAGACTCACGGGTAACTGTGTTGGACAAACTTTCGACGGTCTCCTGGTTCTGTATTGGCAACGTCATAGGACTGATTGTCTTGTTCTGTGGCATTCTGCTGAGTTCACAGAAAAAACACCAGGAATATGATGTTCTTCAGATGAAAACACCACAACTAAAACAAGCTCTACCGAAGCAGCAATGAGCCTAACGTCAGTTTTCGCTATGGACCGAAAACTGCGCAGTTAGCTAAACGCGAACGCAAACGAGCCACTCCAATTTCGGTAGCTCTAGTATCCCGCAATTCCAAATGCTCCAACTTAGAGCACGATTCAAGATGAGTCAATCCAGCGTCGGAAACTCTTGTGCCACTCAAGAACAAAGCTTTGAGACTGTCCAATTCCGTCAGATGTGGCACGGCACTGTCACCAATGGTGGTATCATTCAAATACAACTCAGTCAGTCTTGGAAGCGCTTCCAGCTGCTTCAGTCCCTCATTCGTTATCTTCGTAAATGACAAATCTAGCCTCGCAAGCGATGGAAAGTTCTTTAGGAAATCCAATCCGCGATCCGTGATTTGAGTTGGCAAGTTCAAACAACGGAGACTTGTGATCTCACCCATGTTTGACAGACCTTGATCGGTTATACCAGTGCTTTTCAGCACAAGATTTTCGATCTGCCTGAATTCTCTAAACTCGCGTGCGCCACCATCTGTGATTTCAGTTCCGGTCAGCCAGATCGTTTTCAATCCCTCAAATCGCTTCAGCAAGCGCACTTCGGGGTCGCCTATCTTTAGATAGTCCAACCTTATTTCCGACAAGTTAGCCAGAGCAATATCGTGCGAAAGTGAGCGTTCTGAAAAATGGCAGGTCGATACATCCAGCGACTCCAGCAATGCTAGTTCTCTCTCTCCTGTATGCGCTAGACCTTCCCAGCCCAGAGAACCCAAAGCAACTCCAAGCATGCGGTCATCTTCAAGTCGAACTACAATCTTTCCACGAGCTTCACCAACCCACTTGCGCAGATGAGGAAAAGAATGTTCGGCAACATAAAGGCTGCCCAAGGATTGCTTCTCGGGAAAACTTATAGAAACGTCTTTTGGCATTAGAACTCTCACGAGTTTTCAACTAGTAACATGGAACTAAGTACAACACAGGACACCAGTCAATCAGAATACCGGTTCTACGCCCAATCGAGAACATTCTGTTTCGTTTTGGTTGCAAAATAAGCGCGCCTGCCCCCCTTGACTGCCCGCATGGGGAATACAAGAACTTGTTCAGAAAACAGGGGCGACAACGAATCAACCAAATTGAAAACCCAACCGTTATCGGTTGAGTTTGATTAAACAAAAAACTCAACCGATAACGGTTGAATTTTCCAACACCGTAATCTCGACAACTTAATCTGGATGGCTGCCTCCATACCGACCATTCCATAGCTGTAGAAGCTCCTTCTGAACAGAAGACCACGAATCAAAACGATCTTTCACATCTTGAGCGGTTGCTTTCCTGACTATGGCGTCAAGTTCGTTACTGATCGAACAATTAAACTGTCGAGGAACGGATACGCTAATTGCTTCGGGTTCTTGCGCTGTTAGCAAAAAGAACATGGTCGCACCCATGGCATATATATCACTATGCTCAGAAGCTTTCCCACGAAACTGTTCAGGGGGAATGTAAGCATGTTTGCCCACTACGGAGTTGGTGTCCGAAGCCTCCAGGTGCTCAGCGACGTTAAAGTCGATAAGCTTCAAACGCTTGTTTTTGTCGATCATAAGGTTGTCTGGCGTAAAATCTCGATGAATTACTGGTGGCACACTGCTATGCAAGTTTTTCAAGATCTCGCACATCTGCAGCGCCATTGCAACAGTATCTCTTTCCGTGAAAGCACCGGAATTTTCTACATAATCTTGCAAAGTCAGGCCGTCGATGCGTTCTAGGACTAAATAGGCCCGCTGATCATCGACGAAAAAGTCTATGAACCGAACTATGTTCTCGCAATGAAGCTCCTTCAAAATTTTTGCTTCACGCTGAATGTTACTCAATACACGCTTTCGTACGTTAACACCTGCATGCGCGGGCAAAACGAACTCCTTCAAGATTACGGGCGTCTCGCCAATCGCCCCGTTACCTGCCGAAACTCGTTCAGTCGCCTCATACACGACTGCTTGCCCACCGCCACCTATATGTCTGACCACGACATACTTTCCGCCGAGAATGTGGGTGCCAGGTTCCAACATTTCCTGACGAATTCGCTTCGAAGAAGATAAAGCATCAAGCCAGAGGTCTGTATAACTTTCGACACGGATTGCCAGATTCAGTTCATCAGTAACAGACGAATCAATTCGATAAGAAGGTAAAAACTTCTTCAATGCCATCTGTAATCTCTTACGATCATCACTCGAGGCGATTCCATCAAGCTTAAGCATAATTTTGCAGCGCTCCCCTCTCCACCACCCCGATGTCATATTCGGTGCGAAAAGTGCATAGAGCATTCGTTGCTTCAGCGGGATTCCATTTGCCAATACGTTGAATTCAAGAGCAGCATCGACTGAACCGAATGTATTTTTGACTGGGGCAATAGAGAGATGTGAAAGCCTATCCCAGCCTACAATCGGACCGGCGACATTACAAAAACTGCGCAACCAATGCAGTTGGAGCCCTGTTTCCGACAACAAAATATGAGTGGGCGAAAGCAAGTTGAAGAGAGAGAAAAGCATCCATGCCATTCCAATTGAACCTAACGCTAGTAGAAGCGCGACAGACACATAGAGCGCCAGAAGCAGAAGCAAACCTACTGCACAAAGCTTGACCCGCAAGTCATTCCGACCATACTTACTGAGATGCTTCCGAACAACTCTGCCTGGCTTGTAACGAATCCAAAACTGCTCGTACTCATCGTTTGCCTTCACCCCTTTAGTGAAGAAATAACGACTCGAGAGCATAGCCTTGAGAGATGCGTCCATCAGGCTCCTTCGCTTGACGGAGCAAGTTTGAGTTTTGTAGACGGGAGCATAGCTTCAATTACGTCAATCAACTGATCAGCAGAAGCAAATCTCATACTGGTATCAAGAGCGGTGCAACGTGCAACAAACTGGTCCAGCTGCTCTGAAATTTCAGAACGTTTGCACTTTGGATGAGATTCGCTGAGCGCCTCAGGGTCGACGCCTGTTAAAAGGAAAAACAAAGTCGCGCCCAGTGAGTAAATGTCGCTTTGCACTGACGCCTTACCCCGAAACTGCTCTGGGGCAATATAGGCTTGTTTGCCTACGATGGTTCCCGTTGCCGCTCCAAGAAAAAGATTTGCAGCGCCGAAATCAATTAAGACGATCTCTCCATCCTGACGCACCACTAGATTATCTGGAGTCAGATCGCGATGAATAATCGGCGGCTCTAAAGAGTGCAAATAATCCAGTATAGAAGCCGTCTTTCGTGCGTAAGTAAGAACCGTTTGCTCAGAAAGTGTTCCTGTTTTACGAACTGTTTGCCTCAAGGTTTCGCCTGGAACAAACTCCAGGACTAGATAATCTCGTCCTCTTTCCACAAAGTTATCCAGAACCTTTGCAATATGCGGATGTGCGATCCCTCGCAGGATTTCTGCTTCGCGAAGGAACATCGCTTTAGCCTTTGTACGTGCAGTTTCCTTTAAGTCTGCCGGCAGCGCAGCTTCTTTGATAATGACGAGGTCTTTGTCACCAAGCTCAGCAAGATAGACTGCAGATAATCCACCAGAGGAAAGCTGCATGAGAATTGAGTATCGACCATCCTGCATGGTGCAGCCCTTATCCAGTGGCACGAAATTGGTGGCAGAAAAATGCGAATGTAATTCCTCTTCCCACATTCTCGTGTATGACAGTTTATCCAGTTTGACGGCGGAGGCTTTAGAGCTATCTGGACTAATTTCCTTGACGGCTGTCATCTGAGGCGAACGAGTGCAGGCGATGCACCAACTTTCAATTGACTGAAAAATTCGTTCAACACTTTCCTTTGGCATACGGGCGAGATCAAGGGTAACGTGACCACCTGATTTGAAGTAAATAAACAGTTTCTTCTTGTCCTTGGCCTGCTCAAGTTCGTATTCGTATGTGCCTTTTCTGTCTTCCAACAACATGGCACCGAGCAAGATGTTGCCGATATCGTCCCAACTCCTGCGTCGCCGGAAAAGAAGATCCGCTCCCAGGAAAAGTGGGAAATAGAGCCCTTCCTCAGAAAGTAGCACTTGATCGTGCCGGGCCACCTCATTAGTCAAATAAGCTATAAACATGAGGAAAACGACCACCGTCGCTCTTAAACATGTCTCCAGGAAAACATATGCGCTACCAGCTGGAACGCTTGGAACAAGCATAAGCGCTAGTGACGACGCACTGAAAATTACTGACAAACTCAGCCCCGCGCAGCTACCAGCAACCGTTGGCACAAACCAGGTTGGAACAGTCCGATAACGGATTATGTGCTCCCTTTGAGGCATAACCGATTCCGAGAGGGCGCGCTCTGTCAACTTTCCCCTTTATAAGCGGGCTTAATCCAATGGACTCCCGACAATGGGCTTGATGGGAGAAACCGTGTTGTGGAAAGGGAGTTCAGAGATTAACCTGAAGATTCCCTACAGCAATCATATTTTATGACACGCGAATGCGACGATTCTCGGCATTTTGCCGACCAGCAGCAAACTTCCAGCCTATCATGGGAGCGAGTTGCCAGCGAGCAGGATGTTCGGACGAACTACCCGCTATCACATCAACGACTAAGCGCAGGATTATCGTTCGACGTGGGCAGCGCTCATATAAGCATTGGTACAAATTCCCTTGACGGCCGCCATTACAGACATTGGGGACGCAGCCACGAATACGGCAACCCAGATGATGACCGCTTCTCAGACCAGACCCATCCGAGATATTCAAATTCCTACGACTATCGTGGCTATCCAAGCATATATGAGAGCAACGACAATACCTACCGGAATGTCTATGGTCAGATCGTCTCACCACGCGTGATTATCGCGGAAACGCCCACTTCATTTGAAGCCCAACGCTACTACTATCGTCAGCTAGAAAGCCAACAAAGGTTGCAGAATACCGTCTACTCCGGCTCCGACTCAGGCTATTACACCTATCCCAATGACCGGTACTCAAACAGTTTCAATCCTGAACTGCATTACGCAAACAACTTCGATTACAACGGATACGATAACGGCTACAGCCGATACTATGCTGCCCATGACCAGTATTGCGGTCCGTTCGACCCGGTCAATAACAGATTTGATCTACGCTATCGCGGTACTCAACCAGTCGATACATACAGTGGGCAGCAGCAGTACACTGAGCAGCGAAACTGGAACGACCAATATGCCAGCGACAAGGGCTATACATTGAGCCCCAACAACAATCGGCTGCAGTCCTATGATGGTGATAGCTATCCAGTTGGTCGCTTCTCAAGTAACTATTACGGAGTTGATGGCGATTCAAACGACTATTACCCGAGACAGGCTTCTGGGGACTGGCTGCGGATGCGGGCAACGCTTCAAGCAATGCTCGGACACTCACCAAGTGAATTCAACCGAAACGTACCCGACGATCTCGGCTGTGCAACAATCGTAAGTGCAGCTTTACGACGAGCGCACGGCGTCAACATTCACGACACAAATGTAGACGGGTTGGAAAATTCGTTGCGCCGTAACGGATACCGCGCCATACCTATTCGATTTGCTCAGCCCGGTGATTGCATCATTGCGCACCGCTACGGCAACAGGCACGGACATGCCGCCATCTATGTCGGCAACGGAAAAGTTGTAAACAATAGTAGTGCAGAGGGATGCGTCACCGTTGCACCAATCAGTAAATTTGCATCCAACGACTATGAAAGTGTTGTAGCCTACCGGAGAGCTTAGACTCTCCCAATTACTCAACCGATATCGGTTGAATTCATTCCATGACAACTCTCGATTGAAAGCCCAAGATCCGTTAACTGAACCGATAACGGTTTGCTCGCGGAAAGCAATTTGTCAAAACCGCAGGTCAGTGCAGCTATTACTCTCCAATTCTCTTAAAAATTGGACCCTCATTTCTGACTATCTGTCCCGGTTCGATGGTGTCAAAAAACCCATCTTCCTTCTTCGAATCACCGATGGTTCCGATGTGATCGTCATATCCCAGCTGGTGCCAGATTGCCTGAGACAATTTCGGAGTGAAAGGATAAAGCTCCATCGCCACGCGACGAATAACTTCAAGAGCCGTGTACAAAATATCGCGGCCATGCAAATCTTTGCCTTCTTTAAACAAAGCCCAGGGCTTCTCATCAGCAAGATATTTATTCGCCTGGTCTGCCAGAGCAAGAATCGCATCGATAGTTCTTGCAAACTCCAATCGCTCCATGTGTTGGGCTACTACCACGTGAATCGTATTTGCTTGCTCTCGCAAAGTGTGTTCGGGATCAGAAATCGGCACCCGACCGTCACAGTATTTATCAACCAGGTTCAGAGTTCTGTTAAGCAGATTCCCCAAATTATTTGCCAGGGCGGCATTTACAGTGTTTATCAACCGTTCCTTGGAATAGTCACCATCCTGATCAAAGGGAGTCGCAGCCAGAAGGTAAAAACGGAGCGCATCAGATCCATATTCACCAAACTGCTCAACAAGCGCATTTGGGTCTATGACATTGCCAATCGACTTACTCAGCTTCTGTCCTTCCACTGTTATAAATCCATGAGCATAAATTTGTTTTGGTACTGGCACTCCCGCTCCCATCAACATCGCGGGCCAGTAAATGGCGTGAAACTTCGTGATGTCTTTGCCAATTAAGTGCAGGTTGGCCGGCCAATACCGAGCAAACTGGGTCTCGTCTGCGTGGAAACCGACACCCGTAATGTAGTTTGAAAGTGCATCAATCCAAACATAGATAACCTGATCATCATCGTCAGGGACCGGTATACCCCAGCTCAAGGAAGTCCGAGAACGGGAAACGCTAAAATCTCCCAACTCAGAATCTTCAAGCTGGTTAAGAACTTCCTTACGCCGTCCTTCTGGTTGCACCGCATCAGGATTGGCTTCTATCCATTCCTTTATAAGGGGTTTGTATTTAGTTAGCTTAAAGAAGTAGTTTTCTTCCTGAACTGTTTTTGGTGGCACTTTATGGAAAACACAATTTCCTTCGATCAAATCACGCTCTCTGACAAAGTCTTCACAACCATCACAGTAGAGTCCGGAATAACTCGATTTATAAATGTCACCCTTATCTCGTAAGCGTCGAAAAACTTCCTGTACGACCAGAGCGTGACGAGGTTCGGTTGTGCGAATAAAGGAATCATACGAGATATCGAGATTCTTCCAGGCGCCTATAAACTTAGAAGACATCTCATCGCAAAAATCTTTAGGAGTGCGACCAGCCTGCAGAGCCGACTTTTCGACCTTGGAGCCATGTTCATCAACCCCGGTCAGGAAAAAGACGTCTTCGCCCTGCATGCGATGGTAGCGAGCCAAAACATCCGCAGCTATCTTTTCATAGGCATGTCCGATATGCGGTGAGGCATTAACGTAATCTATGGCCGTGGTGATGTAATACTTTCCGCGGGATGCTTTCTGTGTGCTGGGCATGTGATTCTCTTCTGAAGTTTTGTTGTCGATTTTAGTCAGATTGTCGAGGAGTAGATATGCTGAAGTGTGCACATCTGTGGATTGTGGCAGGCGTATATACCTTCGCCTCGCAAAAAAGTCGCTCATGAGAATTCAAGCGGCTAGCGAAGAAGCCCCGATTAGACACATAATATAACTAACTTGAAGCAGCGGAGAGTAAGAACGATGAAAAGGGCTAGAAAGCGTGAAGAAACCTTTGAAAACTTCAATCCTCTGGAAAACAAGACCATCTTGCTTGGCATCAGTGGCGGTATAGCTGCGTACAAAGCTTGCGACTTGGCTTCGATGTTGCGACGGGCCGGTGCAGACGTACACGCTGTCCTGACCAAAAATGCCAAAGAGTTCATTACTCCGCTCAGTTTACAAACTATTACTCGTAACCCAGCCCATTGCGAACAATATGGTGCAAATGGTGAATGGCGTCCAGAACATATTGACCTGGCCAAACGCGCGGATCTCGTGATCATTGCACCAGCTACTGCAGACATGTTAGCCAAACTGGCCACCGGCATCTGCGACGAATTGCTGACGACGATGATTCTCGCAACTAAAGCGAAAGTAATGATTGCGCCGGCAATGAATCCGACCATGCTTGAACATCCGTCAGTAGTGCATAACCTGGAAGTCCTGCAGAATCGCTATCGCTATGAAGTTATTCCTCCTGAATTCGGCGAAGTAGCGTGCGGCGATTGGGGCGCAGGAAAGATGGCATCTGTTGAGACAATTGTGGCAGCGATTGCATCCAGGCTCGTCTCGCACGGTGCAATGTCTGGCAAACACATAATGGTCACCGCAGGCGGCACCAGGGAACCAATCGACCCGGTGCGATTCATAGGCAATCGCTCCTCAGGGAAAATGGGAATCGCAATGGCCGATGCGGCTTTCGCACGCGGGGCTGATGTAACGCTGGTTTCAACGGTCGAAGTCGAGCGTGCCTATCCAGTCATACTGGTCGAAACAGCTTTTGAAATGCAAGAGGCCGTAGAAAGCGAATTCGACTCCTGTGATGCTCTCGTTATGACGGCAGCAGTGGCCGACTTCCGCCCACTGTCTGTCTCCACCAACAAGATCAAGAAGACTGTCTCCGAAGACATCAACCTTGAGCTAACAAAAAATCCTGACATTCTAGACTTACTGGGACGTGTCAAGAAAAAGCATCAGGTAATCATCGGATTTGCTGCCGAGTCCGAGGAACTTTTAAGCAACGCCTCACAAAAATTGAAGCGCAAGAATTTAGATGTGATCGTAGGCAACGACATTACCGTTCCCGATATTGGATTTGGTAGTGACGATAACGCTGTCGTTATTTTGAGTGAAGATGGCACAAGAGAAAATCTCACCCGTATGCCAAAACGAGCAATTGCTGAGCATCTGTGTGATTTACTCGCAAACAAGTTCGCAGCTATGGAAAAAACTCCCGCTCGATGATAACACTAGCGTGATCTGTCAGCTTTAGGCGTATAGTAAGCCACTACATGCGGTGAGACAAACGCTAAAACCTTTCTGTGTGTAATTCGTCTACTTCTCAGGCAAGCCGCGAAGAGCCGACCAACTCCCCAGCGAACCCTGGCCACATAACAGAAGTAAGCCCCCAGGTAAAGCTGTAGATATTTCCTGCTTATACCGTGAAAAGTTCGACTAATAAAGTCGAAAAACGGTTCAAAGCGCTTATCTTTGTTACCGCTTTTCGACGACGACTTGTCGGTCCACAACAAGCGCTGCCGGACATATTGATGGCCCGGGAGAGTTCTAATTAGACCACCCAGTTCCAGATGTACAAGCGCTACTGACAGGTCACCAATAGACAATTTGGCAGTTGACCCGAGGGCATCGAACTTTATCGGTTGCTTCGAAAGCAATTTAAAAACCTTTTTTTCTTTCGACCAATCAACAACGGAAGTCACCGCACTTGCAACCAATTCCTTGCCATCAGAAAACTCCCCGCAATAAGAGTTACTCCCTGACAGAACGCCAGGTACAGCACAGTCAGATCGTTCCGCGCTCTCCGGCAGGCCGACGGGTGCAGCTACTTTTGTTGCACCTACCGGTTTCGCATAGATTTCATCAAGACATCTTTCGAGGTGCGAGTCTAGCGAAGCGGCCATTTTCTGGTTTTCAATCTCGTCAAAAATATCCTGCTCGGCACTTGGGTGCTTGAGCGCAGGAGTATGAACGCTGCGCCGCTTGAATGTCTTCACGAACGTACTCGAGCACTCTGACTCGAGATCATCCATTTCTCCAACAAGTACAGTAAACAATTTTGAAAACATGGAGCCGACCGAGGAAGGAGCCATTCCTGTTACGTCAGCGAACATATTGGCACTAAAAGAGAACCCCTCCTCGAGCAACCACATGGCGCGTAACCATTCGATCGGTCTACGCACGCCATGCAAAAACGTATGAGCTGTCAAAAAATTGACTTTCCCACAAACAAGGCAACGCGCCTTTCGGTTGCCCTTGTATAAGTCGAGATGCGCACTCCGACAACACTTGCACTTCAACCCACCAGGAAAAAACCCGTACAGATACAAAATCTGCTCAGAGGGATCAGCAAAGAGTGCGTCAATCTGAGCAATTCGAGATCTCAACTTTTCTCTTTTTGAGGCGTAAGTAAGCATGCTTGTCACAACGATTACCTCCGTTCAATTTGTCCTACTACCAGGTAGAACGTAAGAACAGGGAAAAAAGTTCAAAAAAATCCAAAAAAAACTCAACCGATAACGGTTCAACACCGAGGAGCTAGTGAGCCGTGCCTTGATATCCAAACCGAACCAACGGGTTAGCGGAACAGCGCAGCCAAACGGCAGGGCGCCACTGACGTCCGATTAAAATAATTGTGCGAATCAGGCTTCTACGCCAACTTAAGACATAATGTGAATGATATACTCCACTACTGGACACAAAAGTCCCTTGCGACCTGATGTGACTAAGCATTTGGCGTCCTATCTCAAATCAAAGCTAATCGAAAAGATCGGAGACTATCGAATGGGTAGACAAAATGACAATGAGACGACGGGCTCTGGAACGAGTTCGTGGTTCGTGGGACTGGTCGTCGGCGCACTGGGCGGAGCCGCGTTGGCTCTTCTGACCGCACCCAAACCGGGTAGTGAGGTTCGAGGCGTTATCAAGCAGACCGCAACTGATATGCCGGAGAGAGTCAGTGAACTCGTGGATGACTCACTTGATCTCTACGCATCAGCGCTTAACTACTGCCAGCTCGTTATCGAAGAACAGACGATGCGATTAAAACGCGCTGTGGCAGCCGGGAAACTGGCAGCTGCGAAAAAGCGGGAAGAGTTGGAATTGGGTAGTTCGTCGGTATTGCCGTTCCAGCATCGTTAATCTAGCGACCGCTAAAAGGGGAATAAACTTTGGATCCGCTAAGTTCGATAAATGGATTGGTACTGGGCGCACTTCTGTTTCTGGGCTTTTCGGTCTGCGCACTGGTCTGGGCGGCAATGACCTTGATACCACAGGTAAATCGTACCCTCTCAGCTTATGAGAAGCTCGCAGTGACGCTCGAAGAAGAGCTCGGTCCAACGCTGCAGGAGGTACAAAAAGTTGTGGTCGGCGTGGGCGAGTTGAAGCAAATTGCTGGGCAAACTATGGGTACAGTCAGCCACAAAGTGGAAGATGTGAGCGGCACTCTCACAAAAGTTGCCGGTTCAGCAACAAAACAATCGTCAGTCTGGGCACATGGACTGTTTGCAGGCGTCAAAACCTACTTGGAAGGCAAAAGCGAATCACGAGAACAAACCTAGCTAACAACCGGAAACATAGCTAGTCTTAGAAACAAGAACAAACTAGAAGGATGGAAGTCGTCAAATACAAGATTGGCAGAGGTAAAGAACAATGGCCGACTCAAGCGGAAGATTTTTTGAAGGGTTATTAGTGGGCGGAATCATGGGGTTCCTCTTTGGAATGCTGTCTGCACCAAAGTCAGGCGCTGACCTGCGCAGACAGCTGGCAGACGGTTCAGAAGACCTCTACAAAACAGCCAGCGATTCAATTGGAGACATCAAAAAGCGGGGAGGCGCTGCCATTAACGATGTGCAGCAACGCGGTGGTGATGTCATCAAACGCGCGTCGGAAGGGCTGGCAGGCACAAAAGAGACGATTTCAAACAAGATCCAGGAACTAGCCGGGCAGAGCACCCAGGTACTGGTTGACGACGTCGAATCGATGACATCGGGCTAGTCGATTATCTAGCGGTAGGTATCCCGGCTGCATCCATGCCGGTCCGATTATTCAACTGTGATAGACTCGCTTTGTCTGTGTCTGGTTGACACACACAAACGTGTGGTGATCCGCTCACGGCCAACATTCACGAAAAACGCACGCCTGACCATTGTGCCGACCGTTACCATGCACCACATACGGTGCAAAGCGAACCAGCAATATGACCTTAAGGCTCAACAGAGCGATTGCTGCCACCGGATTTTGCTCGCGGCGACGCGCCGATGAACTGATTGCAGCCGGCAAAGTAGTGGTGAACGGCACGATCGTAACTGATTTCAACAGGGCAATCGATCTCGAGCGCGATGTTCTGGTCGTTGACGGGCGAAAGCTGAGAGCGAGAAAACTCGACTACGTCCTACTATACAAACCGCGCGGCGTCGTCACAACCTGCAGCGATGAGATGGGGCGCGAATCCGTGCTTGAGCTTCTGCCAAAAAACCTTGCCCACCTGAAGCCTATTGGTCGACTGGATATGGATTCTGAAGGCCTGATAATACTCACCAACGACGGCGACCTGGCCCAGTCACTGGCTCATCCATCCAAGCACGTCTATAAGCGATATGAAGCGGTTGTCGAAGGCAAAATCACCGATGCTGCCTTGCGAAAAATGTCCACCGGAATGCGACTCGACGATGGCTTCACCCTGCCAGCGGAAACTTGCTTAATAAACAGAAGCGAAGATGAATCAATTTTCGAGATTGCCATAAGAGAGGGTCGAAACCGGCAAATCAGGCGGATGTGCGCCAAGCTGGGCTACCCGGTCATCCGTTTGGTCAGAGTTGCTATAGGTGAGTTACAATTGGGAGAAATGGAGCCGGGAGAATGGCGCCATTTGACGGTTCGTGAAATCAAAGCAATTAAGACAGGTTTGTTAAGTGGCACTTGAGCAGATTGGACAAAAATTGAAGAATGCCCGCGAAGGGCAAGGATTGACTCTAGCTCAAATTTACGAGCGCACAAAAATTCCGGTAAACCATCTTCAAGCAATTGATACAGGCATCGCAGATGACCTACCGGAGCCCGTTTATGTGGCTGGATTCATTAAGCGCTATGCCGAATGCGTAGGACTGAATGGACAAAATTTGTCTGATGAATATCGCAAACAAGCCACTCCTGAACGATCAAGCAATGGCGATGGAGGCTGGAGCAGCCGGTCTAACGTCGCCCAACCAGTGCTTGTAAGCGCACCGTATGTGCAACGATCACGCATCGAAGATAGGCCGCCTAATATTCTGAAAAGTCTGTTTTTTCCTGTCTGCTGGATTGTCTTGATCTTTGGTTTAATCACTTTCCTATACAACCTGCAACAGCGCAACGACACAAACCCTGACTCACTGGTTAAGTCACTGCCTCAGTCCAAATTTGACAAAATCCAGCCAACGGCTGCTCCGGATGGCACCGCACAGACAGGCTCTCAGACAGGTCCGACAGTGGCAGCAACTGTGCCAGCAACCACTCAGACGCCAACCAGCAACGACGTGCAGCTTTCTTTCACAGCTAGCCAGCACGTCTGGGTCGATATCAAATCAGTGAGCACAGGTGAATCACTCTACATCGGCAATCTGGAGTCCGGCGACCGTCGTGATTACAAAGACCCGCAGGGTATCAGAATCGTCGCCGGAAACGGAGCTAGCATCACAGTTGATGTCGACGGCAAGACCTCCACTCTCGGACCAGCCGGGCGCCGGGCCGAAAAGGTTTTCATGGCTAAAAATCCGGTGGCGACATCGGGCACAACAATCGGGCCCGACGGGACCATCAAACCGCTGGGTGCAACGGCTCTGACCAGCACGCTCAAGCCACCTGTAAAGCGCATTGTTAAGCGACCTGTGACAGATGCCACCCTGACACCAAAACGCAGATACCGACCGGTTGATGACGGTGCATCCCGTTCAATTCCCGGGGAATCAGTGGGAGGCTCAAGATCTATTGACGTCCCCTACCGTTATACTGAAGGGCGAGATAGCGGCGAGTAGTCCAGCGTCTCAATTCAGTTCGGAAGTCAATTCCGAACCAACGGAGCACTGGTCATGCGTAATCCAAAGATTGGCGTTGTCTCACTTGGCTGTCCAAAGAATCAAACCGACACCGAGGTAATGCTCGGACTGTTGAATCAGGCTGGTTTCGAGGTCACTTTTGATAACGACGCAGCAGATATGTGCCTCGTCAATACCTGCTCGTTTATTGGGGATGCCAGGCAAGAGTCAGTTCGCACCCTGGTTGAACTTGCAGATCAGGGCAAGGAGCTCATAATTGCCGGCTGCCTCGCTCAGCACTTCAAAGAAGAGTTGATTGAGGAAATTCCTGAAGCCCGAGCCCTGGTCGGTACGGGCGACATCGCCAGCATAGTGGACGTGATTTCGGCCATTGCCAACGATTCATCACTACGGGTGGTGCAGGTAAGCGATATTCCCAACGATTACCACGAAGATGTGTTGCCTAGAATGCAGACAGGCATTGGCGCTTCCGCATACTTGAAGATTGCCGAGGGTTGCGATCACCGTTGTACATTTTGCATTATTCCGCAATTACGGGGTGATTTCCGCTCTCGAACTATCGAATCGCTGGTAAAAGAGGCGCGCATGCTTGTTGCCTCTGGCGTAAAAGAAATCATCTTAGTTTCTCAAGACTCAACCTATTATGGGCTCGATATATACAAGCGAATGGCGCTTTCAGACTTACTGCGCGCCCTCCACGATATTGACGGGCTGGAGTGGTTGCGGGTTATGTATGCCTATCCGACGGAAACACCGGATGAATTGCTCGAAACGATTGCATCGCTACCCAAAGTTGTGAAATATGTTGATATTCCGCTGCAGCACTCGCATCCTGAGATGCTCAAGGCAATGGCCAGACCACTGCATCCTGAAAAAACCGTAGAAAAGATCCGCCAGATGATCCCTGACGTTCGTATCCGGTCAACGTTTATTGTTGGCTTTCCGGGTGAAACAGAAGAGCACTTCGAACACCTGGCTCGTTTCATAGAAACCCAAAAGTTCGACAGGCTTGGTGTCTTTGCATATTCTCGGCAGATGGAAGTACCAAGCGGTCACATGCCGGATCAAATTACCGAAAGAGTCAAAAAGAGCCGTCGCAAGCGGATCATGCAGATTCAGCACGGGATTTCGACAGCACACAACCAGATGCTGGTTGGTCAACAAATAGACGTTTTGATCGAAAGCTTCGACGATAAGAAAAACCTGTACTGCGGAAGATCACAGTGGGACGCACCCTCAATCGATAATCAAGTCTACGTAACGGATCCAGCCGGAGATCTGGTCACCATGGGTGAACTTGCCACGGTCAGAATTGACCGAAGCGGACCGTATGACCTGTACGGTACAGCATTAGAAAACCCCTCTCCAGCACTACATCTAGTGGCAAGTAAGGGCAGCTCAGTCTGAGTTGACTCGGTTCGACTTGAGCTAAATTCTCAATTTAGATCTCAGAAATCAGACGATTTACCATCTCTGTGGGACTTTCACCCACCAGGATGCCCGCCGGGAAATCAACCGTTATCGCGCAAATATAGTGGGCATACTTCAACTGTTGGCGCGAGAATATGATGGAACAACCAGATCAAACACGCTCTGCGGACTGCCATACCGGCAGCGGAGAGCTAAATTATCAGGCCTTGATGCGTTGCCTTACTGAAGGTGATATCAACGAGGCCAAAGCTTTTTGTCTTGCAACACCAGATCTGCAGCGAATGCTGGTTGAAAGCGGGCGACTGACCGAGGACGAACTGACCGATCTACTCCTGGTGCACGAGACCCCAGCACTAAACGGCCTGCCACTCGGCACATTTTTTGTCTACGCAGGCTGTCTTACAATTGAGGAATTGCGAGCCTTTCTCTTCTTGTTAAAAGCTCTTCGACCAGTTAACCAAAAACAAAATGGCTGGGGGCAGAAACTAATACGCACCGGCTTATTGACTGCAGATCAGCTGCAAACGGCAATAAGCGACCGCATCGCGGGCAATATCACTTTACGCCAGGCCATTTTAAATCGAGGCTTTTTAACAGAGCTGCAGTTGGACCGAATATTCTAGGACACAGCCAGTCCACAGCTAACATACTAACGCTTGCTTAGCTGCAGACCTTGCTTGGAGAGGTCAGAGGACTCTCTGAACAAATTACCCGCCATGTGGAGATGATCGTAGTCATAATTTTGACAAAAGCGGCGCATCTCATCGAGCCCATCGGCAGCCTGCGCAATCGAATACCGGAGCATTGTTACGGCGCCATCCAGAGAACTGGGCACAACCCTTGCTGACAGTGATTGTGAAGCCTTACGCAGCGTATCCTCAACTTCGTCAACATACTTTTCAAAAGACGCAACCAGTTCATCATCATATATATCGAGTGAGAGATCGCTTAACTGGCGCTTGTATTTTTTCATCACACGCAAGATCGACTGCCTGGCTGGGTGAAAGTTCATACGCAGATATACTTCGCGATCCTCAGCCTCATTTAAGTCAGTGAATCTGGCCGTTAACCGTCCTCGACCATCCGAAGAGAGAATCAAATCATAGGCCGCACGCTTCGATTTATCGATCAATGTCTCGTAAGCTTCATTGATCTGCATCATGTATTCAGTGGCTCTATTTCTCTCACTCAGATCTTGACCGTGGTAATCGACATCTGGATGATGATTTTTTACAAGAGTCCTGTAAGCACGTTTGATCTCAAGCGCACTTACCTCGGGTGCCAACCCGAGCATCTGGTAATAATTGGGAGTCCTCTTTTGCATTAGAATGAACGGAAAGAGTCATTACTAACAACCATTATTACACCCTCGAACCAGTATTTAAGCGCGTGGAGGCAATTCATTGATAGTTTCTACCGGCCCACTGTTCTATAATTGACCTGAGATGTTTTGCCCATTTTGCAATCACAGAGATAGTCGGGTTCTTGAATCTCGCTTGACGGGAGAAAAATCCGTTCGCAGACGCCGTCAGTGCGAACAGTGCGATAAACGGTTTACGACTTACGAACGCGTTGAAATAGTACAGTTCCTGGTAGTAAAACGATCAGGTAGTCGCGAACCTTACATGCGTGAGAAACTGCGAGCTGGACTTACTAGAGCAGTATCGAAAACAAAAATTACAGCAGAACAGATAGATGATCTAGTCGATTCATTGGAAAATGAGCTAGCATCACTTGGCAAGCGGGAAGTGCCTTCTACCTTGTTGGGAGAGTTCGCCCTCGCCCGCCTTCGAAATCTAGATGAAGTAGCTTACGTCCGATTCGCCTGTGTTTACCGACAATTTCGGTCGATTGAAGATTTCATAGTTGAGCTCAACACTCTGAAAGACACAAAAACACTGCTTTCCCACACAGAGGCAGAAGAAGCCACTGTATCCAGTGCTTAATTCCACTGTGCCAGCCTGAAATTCAACCGTAATCGGTTCAGCTTTTTTGGAGCAATCGATATCTTTTTGGATTTTTCTGCGAACCCAACCGATAACGGTTGAATTTTCCCACTCTAAATAAGTGCGGCGGATCTCTCTACTCGAATTTAACTCAACCGAAAGCGGTTGAATTTTTTCCAGTCAAAAGGTCGTTCAAGGTGCCAATTACAACCAGCCTCCTGACAATCAGGAGGCACATTAGAATATAAATCATGTATCATCTTGCGGCAGCGCTTTAGTCATGAGGAAGCACAACGTCCTGTATATATGAACGCTAGAGCCTTGGACTCAACAGCAAATTCGTTAAGGTACGTGAATCGCTTACCAGTATTGGCTCTTCGAAACCAACAATCGGGAAAGGCTCATGTTAGAATGATGGACCAAATTTATTACAGTCAAAAAGCAGCGCAGTAGCCATGAATCAGATTATCCAGGAAATTGAAGCACCACTTTTGAAGACGAATGTGCCGGCCTTGAATATCGGCGACACCGTCAAAGTGTTCGTAAAAATCAAAGAGGGCGGCAAAGAACGCACTCAGGGTTATGAAGGCGTAATTATCAAGAAAAACGGCAGTGGCGTCAGTGCAACTGTCACGGTTAGACGTGTATTTCAAGGAATCGGCATCGAGCGGGTATTCTTGATTCACTCACCTCGTGTAGAAAAGATCACGGTACAGAGACGCGGACACGTTCGCCGCGCCAAGCTCTACTATTTGCGTGAGCGAACCGGCAAAGCTACACGTATCAAAGAAAAAATTGGCGCCAAGAAAGAACTGGTTGGCACTGCTGCACCTCAAGGCAAAGCCGCTCCAGCTCCGGTTGCAGAATCGGCCAAAACTGAAGTCGCAGAATAAGATAAATGGTTTGATCCTGGGGCTGGTATGCGACTCACGTCGCCAACTTAAGCAGACCCAGGATTATTCTCTTAGCAAAAACGTTCCAATTCGGATCAAACATGCCACCAAAATCCGGCAAGGGCTCAGGTCATGCAACGGCTTACAAGTCTTTGCAGGAGGCTCTCAAGTGGGTTGATCTTGTTATTGAAGTGTTGGATGCAAGAGCGCCTGTATCCAGCCGCCACCCCAACGCCCAGGATATCTTCGGCCAGAAACCTCGCCTCGTCGTTCTCAGTAAAGAAGACCTTGCCGATCAAGCCAAAGTTCGTGAATGGCTCAACTTGATGGAAACTTCGGCAAACAATGACAAAGAGACCCCGCCACCTGAGCCATCCTCTCGGAGCCAGGCCCCGACGCAGACAATTTCACTTTCCCTGAAAACGCAAAAAAATCGTTCGAAACTTCTAGATATATCATTACAACTCACAGAAGAAAAACGGCTCCAGCTCAAGCGCAAGGGATTGCTACCTCGTCCGATGCGAGCAGTGGTGGTTGGAATGCCAAACGTTGGAAAGTCGAGTTTGATCAATTGGATGATCGGCAAAAATAAAGCCAAAGCAGAGAACCGACCGGGTGTTACTAAAGGTCCCCAGTGGGTTCGAGTTCATCCGCAGATCGAGTTACTCGACACCCCAGGTTTTTTGCCATCGGCTACTCTGAACGAAGATGCTTTTCTCAAGCTGGCTCTACTTAACTTGATTCCAGAGACCAGCTACAACGCAGAAGAAATATCTCGGCACGGGTTGAATTTGCTCAAAAAAACATATCCAAAAATAATCGAAGAGTATATGCCAGATTGTGATTTAAGTTCAGCGAGTCTGGAAGACATAGCGACTCTACGGCATTTTTTGACTCACGGCGGAAAACTCGATACATCCAGAGCGGCCAATACGTTTCTAACGGATCTGCGCAATGGAAGATTAGGAAGAATAACTTTGGATCGCGCACCACAAACACTATAATCAAGTCATCCTGCGCTGGTGCCTTAATGCCGAATACTCTGCACAGAAAGAAAAAAACAGACGAAAAGCTGATTGCACTGCGTCAATTGCTGTTATTCGATCAAAAGCAGCGTTTCAAAGGAAGATCTAAAAAACCGCAGTGCTACTTAATTGGCACCGATGAAGTAGGACGCGGATGTCTCGCGGGCCCGGTGGTGGCAGCGGCAGTTATGCTGCCAGATATCGATGAGAATTCCCAACTGGCCGAATCACTTTGCGAATTAAACGATTCAAAAAAGCTAACTCCTGCACAACGAGAACGGCTCGCTGCGATTATTCAATCAGTATCCGTCTATGCAATCGAGGAGGCTTCTGTATCAGAAATTGACGAAATCAATATCTTGCAAGCCAGTCTCCTTGCGATGCGTCGTGCCATGAGCAAAGTCAAAGCCTCGATTCCGGATTTACTACCCACACTGGTTTTAGTTGATGGCAATAAAGCAATGAACGACGTCGAGCACCTTCAAACACCCGTTATTCAGGGAGATTCGTCATCAGCATGCATCGCCGCTGCCTCGATAATCGCAAAAGTGTATCGGGACAAGCTTATGCATGAGCTCAGCCAGCGACATCCTGAATATGATTGGCACCAGAACAAAGGATATGCTTCGAGAGCGCATCGAGAGGCGCTGAGAAGGCTGGGCATGACGAGCTATCATCGCCGTCTGTTTAGCGAAAAGTTCGTAACCGGCGACTGCACGAGTGAAGACCTAATGTCAGACTACGAGTTGCAGGAACGCGTTAAAGAAATGATTGCCAAATAAAGCTCCGACAACTCGAACGACGCCGATCATTAGTTGCAAGTCGACACCGATATTAGTTGCATGTCAGCGCCAACATTAGTTACACGGCCACACCAATATTAGTTGCAACGCACGCCGACATTGGTTACAAGGCGACACCAACGGCCGTGGCGCGGCACGCCGATAGCGTAATCGCCGTGACAGCAAGGCACCAAATTCGATACTACCGGCTGGAAGCTAACTCAAAACAGCTGGCAGGTTAGCCACTTCATTGACCTTCTTCTCGCTGGCGCCTGGACCTTCAAGAATCTGAGTCTTGGACAACTGATCGGTCAAGTAGTCGAGCCCGATTCCGGTGATCATAAACACACGCTCGCCGGTTTCGATGTAGCGCTTCTCACGCAAGTACCACAAAGCAAACTCGATTTCGATAATGCTATCCAACTGCAAACAGTCCATTAGCATCTTTCCGGAAGCACCGCCTGACGCTGGTTTCTTTTTGCGGGCAGCCAGAAGAACCTGCAGAATAGCCAGACGCAACTCAATTTCGTTCCACGAGATTCCGGCTTTGACCATAGTAGGCAACGCGTCTCGCCCGAACTCGTTTACCTTAGGCTGCGCTTTGTGTTGCGTCCCACCCCGGGTCTGTTCCTGAGCGCCGAGAGACATGTCGTAAGCGGCTCGCTTACCTTCATCAGAAAGGGTTTTCCATGCTTCGGTGATGATCCTGAATTTTTCAGCATCGCCAGTCTCACCATTGTCTGGGTGATACTGAGCAGCCAAAAATCTATAGGCGTAACGAATAATGGTGACGTGCGCATCACGATCTACATGCAAAAGTTGATAAAGGCTCAACTCTGCTGGTTCTGCTGGACCTCCGTTACCTGGCGGAGGCGCACCCTGTGGTTTGGGCTGAGGAGGCGGGTTCCACGACATAATTTACATTCCCTTTAATACTTGGTTAGCAATCACAATTCTTTGTACCTCGGAGGTTCCTTCATATATCTCCGTAATTTTTGCATCGCGCATATAGCGTTCAACAGGATAATCAGTGACGTAGCCATATCCGCCGAAGATCTGAACACACTTGACGGTACTGCGCATCGCCACCTCAGAGGCATAAAGCTTGGCATGGGCAGCTTCTTTCGTAAATTTCAGACCGCGATCTTGTGCCAGACTGGCATGATAGGTCAAAAGTCGAGCGGCATCAATTTCGGTTTGCATCTCAGCAAGCATGAATTGAATGGCCTGAAATTGATTGATCGTCTTGCCGAAAGCAACGCGCTCTTTTGAATATTTGAAGGCATGATCCCACGCCCCCTGCGCAATTCCCACAGCCTGGGAGGCGATGCCGATTCTTCCGCCGTCTAAGGTTGACATAGCGACTTTGAACCCTTCACCGATTGAGCCAAGCATATTAGCTGCAGGCACACGGGCATCTTCAAACATAATCTGGCATGTTGAAGAACCCTTGATTCCCAATTTATCCTCGAGCTTGCCGAAAGTAAAACCTGGAGTGCCCTTTTCGACAACTATTGCCACGAGCCCTTTGTGCTTCAGGCTCGCATCAGTTTGAGCAATAACCAGATAATAATCAGCTTCGACTCCGTTGGTGATCCAATTTTTTGAGCCATTTAAAATGAAGTGATCGCCGTCTAAAACAGCGGTACATCTTGCAGCTGCAGCGTCTGAACCCGACCCTGGTTCAGATAACGCAAAGGCACCTAATTTTTTGCCCTGGCACATCGGCACAAGAAAACGCTCTCTCTGCTCTTCGTTGCCAAACATGTAAATTGGCTTTGCTGTTAAGGAGACATGTGCGGAATAAACAACAGAGGTGGTAGCGCACACTTTAGCCAGTTCCTCTACAACAATGCTGTAGCAAAGAGAATCGAGGCCGGAGCCGCCATATTTTTCGGGAAAAGGCAAACCACAAACATCTGATGCGCCAAGCAACTCCCAGTTTTCACGGGGAAAACGATGGTCTCTATCTATTTCCGCCGCTCTCGGTGCAAATTCTTTCTGAGCGATTTCTCGAATTGTGTCTCGAATTAACAGCTGTTCTTCCGTATATTCGAAAGTAAGCGGCTGGTCTTTGAGCGATGTCGCAGTTGCCATAGTCAGTCACGAACCTCATTGAATCGGCGCCGATAAGTTCTCAATCGAAGCCGGCACAGAGCTTTTATCAAAGCATGATCATAACATTCGCGCTCCTCATGTTTGTCTTCTCTTAGAGTGATTTGGATGTGATTTGGATGGATGGATACTCCTCTCTCAACCCTGTAAAATTGACGAGCAAGGCATGAAACCAGCAGGATTTGGAAAGCATGGCAGAGTATAAAATCGTATTTGTAGATGAAGATCCAGTCGCCCACAGCCATCTAAAAAGTGAGCTAAAAGCAGCTGGCCATGAGATTTCGGCCTGTCGTGGAGGCTTCGACGCTCTTGACGAGCTGGGCTCGCAAGGGGCAGACATCGTGATAGCCTCGACTTCTTTGCAAGATCTGAGCGGATACCAACTATCGTGCTTGATTAAGTCGAACGATCGCACGAGCAGACTTCCGATTGTATTAATAAAGGGCACTCCCGCTGAGCAAGATGAATTCTGGCGTATAGCGTCTCTACCTGATGCGCTGCTTGAACCGGAAGAACTTACCGACGTCAAAGCAGTGATCGAAATGCTAGAAGAGTTGATCAAGTCAGCCAAAGAACAGGGCTGGAAGACCAGCATGGTAAAAAACTTGCTGGTTCCCTCCCGAACCTTTTCCAGCCACAATTTGATCAACAGTTATGCCGGTCTGCTGGACGACCTGCTCATTGAGCGACTGGTGACCAGATTGACTCGCAGCATGACTGGACTTGTAGAACCAAGGAAACGCTTTGTAGACGCTTATTTCTCATCGATAAACCAACTTTTCAGCCCGGATGTACTTGGCATCGTGATTGCCAATCCAGATAGCCCCTGGGCTGCGTTTCAGTTAGCGCCCGGACTCAGCAAGGAAGCTTTCGATCAACTTGTGGCCAAAATAACCAAGCAACTTTCCGTACCACGCGACCTTTCCATGGACGTTCGGGGAGAGTTCGAAGAAAACGGAAAAGGTTTAGGAGAGTTTGAGTTATTGCCGGTAGCTGGTGAAAAAACAGGCATCGGGGCACTCATCTTTGCCTCATATCAAAAGAAGACTTTCAATGCCACTTCCAAAGCATTTATGAGCCAACTACAGCTGCAAATGCAACCTGTAATTCAACTGTTGCTCGCCAAGCAAGAAATCGAAGTGCTCCACTCGCGCGAAGCGTACCGGGCATCAATCGATCCGCTCACCGGTCTCTACAATTTGGAATTTCTTGTCGGCTTTCTCCAGCAACAACTGCTCTTCTCTTTTAGACAGAGACTGGCAGTCGGCATGGCGATCATCGACATCGATAATTTTGCGCAACTCAATGACGAATTTGGATACGAAGTTGGTGATGTCGTCATTTCGACGATTGCTAACAGACTAATGAACATCACAAGATCAAGTGATTTGATTGCACGCTATGGCGGGGACGAATTCGCAGTTGTCCTTCCAAACACTGAGATTGCAGGTGTAAAAGTATTGGCGGAAAAGGTTCGGCTTGAAGTCGAACAACTAGGCTTTGGTAAAAACAGCGGAAAAAAAGGTCCTCAAGTAACAGTTAGCGTTGGTTGTGCTCATTTCAACATGGAAGATCTCAATCCAGAAACCATCTTGCGGGACGCAAAAATTGCCTTACAGAAAGCCAAAGAAGCTGGACGCAACTGCGTTTCAGTGTACGATTAACTGATCGCCTCTGAGCAAGGATAGCGAACCATCTCGTCGTAGGACTGGTCGATAGCATTCATCATTGCTGTAGTATCGCCCTGCAAAGCGTTGTATGCAAGAACCATAGCAGCTCCTGCTCCTACGCCTTCCTTGACGTTGCCGCGCTCGTACAACTGCAAGCCCGGGTGCCTAGACAAATTGAAATCCGGACAGGCAGCCGCCATCGGAGCATCAATTTCCTCGCACAAATGAGGAACGCGGGCGTGCTCATCGAACGCTACCCACTTAGTGGTAACTATACCGATTGCACTGTCCTTAATTTGAATGTCGTACATGGGCGCGAAAGCCTTGCACAAAGCATAGACGGCCAGCATTTGAGATCCGCCAGCCAGTATCACAGCTATGTGTTTACTGGCAGACAATGCCATCCCGGCAACAAATGGTTGCATTGGATCGCCAAGAGCAGCAAGGATTGCAATCGGATCTCCTTCTCCGGGCTGAAGAGAAGCGTTGCGCAAGCCCTCTTCCACCAACTCCAAACGCATATCGTGATTACAATTAGGGATACTACCAGAGAGTGCCCGGCGAGCGTCATATCCAAGTGCAATCAGCACTCCGAGGGCAGTCGTAGTTCCACCAGGAACACATTCAGCCATGACAATAGAATCTGTTTCCCGGGACCGTTGAAGTCCAAACTCATAGCCCCGACTGAACAATGCACACACCAAATCAGGTGGCATTGCGCGTCCAGTCGAGATTGCCGCAGCGGGAGCGGTTCCTACGCCAAGAAAAGGAACCCGCGGCACCACAAAAGCACCACAATTCACTATATGTGGTATCAATCCGGCAAGGTTAAGACAAGCCCTTGTAATAACTACAGGAGACACGACGCCCAACGGGGAGACTGGTAACTTGTCGACCGATAAAGTATGACCAAATACAAGGGCTTCAGCGTCTGCAGCAGGTGTCAGCCGTCTGAATTCGGGCGTTGCACCAGCGGCGGAAATGCCTGCAACGTCGCTTGTTTCAGTGCTTCCCATCGACAAACAAAACTGGGTGCGAGCATTCAGACGAAACAAGAGTTTTCGCATCTGCTCTTCACTATTTAAATACTGAATAAACTCAGTCATTCAATATCTGCCGTCCTCGCATAAACTCACAAATCGGAGCCAGTGTCAGGGTCCATACCACAGTGCTGGAGACAGCTCGCCAGATTTCCTGCACGACCGACATCCAACCCGCATTGACAAAGCCGGCGCTGATAGCGTTGCCTTGCAATATCTCGTCAGGAGATGTAATCAAAACACTCACACAGACGGACAACACAGTGATCACGCTAAGCGGAATCAAGCATTTCGCTGAAATAAAGACGGTCCTTCTGGCCTGTTTAACGGGTTCGATATCAGAGACTGCCGACACTGAGATACCGACAAAACTGACCGTAGTAGTCACCAAACCAGAAATAAGGCAGATCGCCTGCGCCGCCAAAGTCACACCTGCAGACAAACGAAGAGCGGAGTTCCCCAGCACAGCTGGCGAGGTGCACGCTAGCACGAGCATAGATAGGAAAAACAAGCCGCACGGTCCTAACAAGAATATGGTCAAAGTCGACCAGAATTTTGCAAGAAAAAGCTTCTGAGTTCTCACGTGCTCCAGAGCCTGCTGCTGAACTCGCACCACACGAGACTTATCAAGCCTCTCTAACAAGAGCTCACGACGAGAGAATGTTTCAAGAGCCGCTGAATAAGCAGTGAGACGAACAAGCCAGGCCCCAAAACACCAGAACAAAAGCGGCACAGCAATAAACAGGGTCACTATGTAGACAGCCATTGCTTGCAGCAGCTGAGAAATTTCAACGGTTTTACCAAACGTCGTTGCTACAAAAAGCGACGGTAAGATAATTGTCGCAAGTGAAGCCAACCACAAACACGCTGGAGTAATACACTGCCTGGCAAACGTCAGCGACATGAAAAGCACGTTTCGCCACCACTGCTTACTTGCAAAACACTTGTATGGTGAAATTTGCTCTTCGGTGGTGAATGGCTCCGAAGACAGAGGCGGAGACGAATCGGTCTCTAATTGTTGTTTTGGTTGATCCACGCCCCACCCCCTCTTCCGACTTATCTTCTCAAAAAAAACACGGCTACGGAAGAAATAGTTAAGTGGCAACATATGAGCCGACGAGAGTTGCCGCTATAATCCAAAAAACGGGGAGGGACGAAATGCAGAGCGCATTGTGTTTTCTTACTACGTATCTCTCTTTGTTGCCGATTTTCTGCTTACTTCGTCCAGCTCATACTGAGCTGATTTCTAACCAAGAGTTGGTTCGCTTCTTTTACCAACACGAGAGAGACATTGGACATGTAGTAACCAATGTCAACTATTTCTCTTATATGTATCCAAAGCTAAGTCCAACCCAAGTGTTGAAAGAAAACTGTCAAGAAGCCCTGACATTGTCGGAACAACTCGGCGTCAAAAAAATCACCCAAAAGGGCTTCTTCGGACGTGTCGGACTGGAAATGGATCGAACACCAACCGCAATCAAAGAAATCGTATGGAATCCGGGTGCATTCCACAGAAGATTAATTTGCCGGTATGACAAAAAATACGACGTCGTCAGTATCAGCGAAAATTGGGCGATCGTCACGACCCCGCTAACATTAACCTCAACATCTCCAAAACCCAACCGTTGACGGTTGACCAAACGGAAACCATTTCCAAAACCCAACCGTTATCGGTTGACTTAAACGGAAATCATTTCCAAAACCCAACCGTTATCGGTTGACTTAACGGAAACCATTTCCAAAACCCAACCGTTATCGGTTGACTTAACGGAAACCATTTCCAAAACCCAACCGTTATCGGTTGACTTAACGGAAACCATTTCCAAAATCAAACCGTTATCGGTTGACTTAACGGAAACCATTTCCAAAACCCAACCGTTATCGGTTGACTTAACGGAAACCATTTCCAAAACCCAACCGTTGTCGGTTGACTTAACGGAAACCATTTCCAAAATCAAACCGTTATCGGTTGACTAACAACGATTCCAAATAAATGAAAGCAGGAAGATGGCTTCCTGCTTTTGAGGATTCTTACCCAGATCCGGCTCAGTACCTCTTTAATTTGAGGTTCCCCAAGTCTTGCCTGGGCTGTTTTTGGGGCCTAATTGCACCAAGCACAATTCTTTCGAATCGGGCACAACCAGGCGCCTACACAGCTTTGACTTCGGATGGTTTTCTGCTGTACTCCATGTTGCCGAAACGCTTCGCCAGTTCCTTAAAGGCCATGCCTTCGATGACGTCTGCCGGCAATTCACCGATCAGACCAACAACCTCCTTCTCAACGAACACTCTCTTATTCGCTTGAATTGGTTTGGCGCCGGCCTTCGGTCGCACAATCACCGCGCCAGCGATATCATCTCCGGCAAATCGATCAATTCCTGCACCGTTAGGACCATTTCCAGCATTCTTCCAGCGCGGCACGTCGATTGCCTTATAAGTCATTTCAACCTTTACCGTCTCGCCATTGGGACTGAGAAAAGTTCCATCAGGTCGCAACTTACTCTTCGGATACTCCTGTCTGTCTACTCCAACCAGAATATTTCCCGGCTTGCTCATCGGGGTTTTGATAATCAATCCCTCACGACTGAAGAAAAAGATTACGCCATCACCAGGCAATTCAGGCAATCGATTCTGAAGCTGAGTCAATATCGAGTTTTGTTCGACGAGACGATCCAGCCGTTTATCCTGGTTGGAATTTATACGAGAAATTTTCTCTTCTAAATGATCTCGAACTTTCGCAATACGAGCGACATAGTCAAAAGGTTCCACTAAGTTGACCTGAGGCAGATCACCTGCGCCTCCTTTTTCGAGATTTTTGACTGCTCTAACCATCAACTCCAGATCAACAGCCAGGTGACGCGCAGCTCTTGCATGTTCTTGAGAATCAGCCAGATCAGATAAATGCTTTGATATCGCAACAGCGTAATCTCGAAGACAACGAACAGTTTGCGCATATTTTGTTGGTCCTGCCGCATCTGCAGCAATCTGCGCTTTCGCCAGCCGCGCCTCTGCTATCTCAATGGTGCGAAGTCGAGTTTCTTCGTCGAGATAGCGACCGCTTTCTGCGGCCCGTTTGCTGTTTTGTGCGAATTTCAATTCGCTTTCAGCTCGCCATGGTTCTATGTTTCGAAGGGCGGCACTGCGTGAATTCGCAAGCCGAAACTCGTACACAAATTCATCAAGCGTCTCATGAGAAGATGATTTCTTCGCAGCTTCGCCTCTGACGTCGATCGCGCTATCGGCTGGCGGCGCGAAGTTCGTCTCGCCAAGCGCAATTCTATCTACAGCGGGTCTGACAACTCGTCGGACGAGCGGACTGGACTTCTGAATCGGTTTTAGCGGATCAAAAGGCAATTCTTTTCGACGGTCCAGGCGATCGAGAAGGTCTACTGTTTGATTCGCAAGGGATAGATTCTGACTCTGATAATCGCTTACTTGGGCTTGTTTTGTATGCATTGTCTTATCCAATTAAAAACTGCTGGACTGCTGTAATGGGCTATCGAACCAAATTTAATTTGCACATCGCCTTTAAACTGAATGGTTTTCGCAGAAACATGGACTTTATGAGCTTCAGTCAATCACTAAACTCCTAGGCACCGTCGCCGATACCAGAACAAGAGACTGCTTTACGCATGCGCTCACTTAAGGCGCGGAGAATTGCATTTAAAGCTAACTTCCCGCAACTATTTCCAAGATTTCAAACTTTGATTTTTTTCCTCAACTAATTTGCTTCATAGTCGAATGATAGATATCTCAGACAAACTAGTCGATTGGTGGAAATACCTAGTGATTAGTAGATTTCCCATGGTAGGTACCCCATAAATGTCCAGAACCGGTTAAACCAATCCTGTATTGGCTTTATGAGGCAGAACAAAATTGGCCAGCGCCTTTACCCGCCTATTTTTACCCGGATATAATTTGACATTACCAATATTACCCGGGTAAAATCACAAGTGCGGTGTTCCAATCTTCGAAAAGCAGTTACACGCCTTCACTGGCACACACATCCAAAAACCTGTACTGAGGATGCTATGACCAACCAGTCTAATTTAAGATGCACTTCTTTCGCTGGCTTTCAAATGATCGCGACAGGAGACATCAACGATGTGCTGAATAAGACAAAGAGACGCCTGGACGAAGGAGAGCAGCAGCCGATACTTGTATTCGATGATGAAACAAGCGAAATAATAGAGATAGACTTCCGAGGATCAATTAAAGCGTTCGAGGAACGTCTAAAACTGGAAGCGGCAGATTCAGACACAATCAAAAGCATCGAACACAGAGTAGCAGAACCTGAATTAGCAGACGCAGCCACTCCTGAAAATACCGCAAAACCCGGTGATACCGAAAGCGGTGCGCGCGGAAGAGGACGTCCGAAATTAGGAGTTGTCGCAAGGGAAGTGACGTTGCTACCCAGGCACTGGGACTGGCTCAACGAACAACCTGGTGGCGCATCTGTTGCACTGCGTAAATTGGTTGAAGAAGCGAAACGCAAAAGCGTATATAAGGATCAGCTTCGCGCCAAACAGAACGCCACCTACAAGTTCATGTCGGCGATGGCAGGCAATTTGACCGGCTTCGAAGAAGCGACCAGAGCATTATTTGCACAAGATGGAATTCGCTTCGAAAAACAGATTGAATCCTGGCCCGCTGATATACAAAAACATCTTCGAAAACTGGCTAATCAGAGTTCTTGAAACCGGCATCAAATCGTATATTTCCCATGGACGAAGATGTCAGGCGGAGTTAAAGTGCAACCAATATATTGACTTTGTGCCCGCAAAGTCCTTCACGGAAGCCGTAAGTTTGCTGCGCGATTACTTATTCGCCAGCAAGGAATCTCGCGTCCTTCCCCAAGAGGAGAAACGTATGTTCCTTCCAGTAATTGTTTTCGCCGTGATTTTGACAATCCCTCTCATCATATCCTTCGTCCTGATTAGAATCTGTCATACAGATGAGATCTTGCCACAGTCTCGTGTTTCTGCTGCTTACTGGGGCAGATATGCCGGTGCCACCGAACCAGCCGGACCAGGCAGCATCGCACTACACAATCCCACCATGGACTCCACTGCACCGACACAGCTTACAAAACACGCTGTTTCATGGCATCCCTGAAGCCAGATGGCTGCGGTGTTTTCAAATACTCCAAACTTGCTCAAAAGGAACAGCCAATGATCATTTTAGTCTATCTTCTCCTCGGTATAGGCATCGTAGGCGCCACCATCACCCTGGTGAGTATTTTGCACAACTTAGATGTATCCGAAATGATGCCCGTCTACAGACCACGCAAAAAGAAAGTTGGACCTACATTTTGGGGTAATTACGATGGCAGCGGCAATGATGTCGCCAATATGCAGACAATTCGTTTGCCCAAAATCACCTTCAATCAAGAAGCTGTAGTCGGCAGCGAGATGTATTCAAAAGGTCACGCCGTTAAAAGCGCCAAACGATAATGAGGAATTAGCCGGACCCAGCGGGAGTGAAATGAAGTCCTAAACAGGGTGACAATCGACTACTGTGTCAAAGCCGACCTGGCGACCTGCTCCCCTGAGATCCTTTTGGGATTCGACAATGCTGAGAAAGTATCTGTGAACGCGCAGATCATCTGTGATTTCCGGGTGAAAAGCAGTGACGAGAAGGTTCTTTTGTCTTGCCATGACAATTCCTTCCTCAACTTTGGCCAATACTTCCACTTCAGGACCAACTGATACCATTATTGGTGCCCGAATAAATACAGCTGGAAACGGCTCCAGTCCAAGCGAATCTATTTTTATTGATGTCTCGAAACTATTGCGTTGAGGTCCAAAAGCGTTGCGACGAACTTTTATATCCATACAAGCCAGGCGTCCTTGCTGCGACCCTTCAATCTCTTTTGCAAGAAAAATAGAGCCCATGCAAGTTCCATACACCGGCAAGCCCTGACCCACCAGCTTTTTGATGGTATCAAAAATCGGGTCAGGGTTATCTCCAGTCAGTTTGGCAATTGCAGTCGATTCACCGCCCGGAATGATTAGTCCATCAATATCGGCAAGCTGCCGGGAGTTTCGTATGTCAATTGCTTGAGCACCACATTTCTCAATCGCAGCCATATGCTCAGCGAAAGATCCCTGCAATCCAAGCACACCAATTTTTGTCATAGACCCTCCGGCAGCTGCTTTCACTACTCCGAACTGCGTCGAACTGCGTCTAACTGCTTCGAACTAGTTCAAATTAATTCGAACCACTTCAAACTACCAACCACGAACTGCAAGTTGCTCGCTTTCGCTCAAGTTGCGCGCCGTGCGACCAACCATCGGTTCGCCCAGGTTGCGGCTTACTTCAGCCAGAATAGCGGGATCCTGATAGAAGGTCGTTGCCTTCACAATGGCGCGGGCACGCTTTCCAGGGTCGCCAGATTTGAAGATTCCGGAGCCCACAAAAACGCCATCAACACCTATTTGCATCATCAATGCAGCATCGGCTGGAGTGGCGATGCCTCCGGCGGCGAAGTTAACAACCGGTAGCTTGCCTTCTTCTGCAACTTTCAAAATCAGCTCGTAAGGTGCGCCGATGTTCTTTGCATATGTCATCAGTTCTTCCCGAGGCATCGTCGACAACAAACGAATTTCGCCAAGAATCTTGCGAGCATGACGAACCGCTTCAACGACGTCACCTGTACCCGCTTCTCCTTTCGTGCGGATCATCGCTGCGCCTTCACCGATGCGCCTGAGAGCTTCACCGAGATTGCGAGCGCCGCAAACAAACGGAATAGTGAATGAATTCTTGTCGATATGATATTCCTCATCCGCCGGCGTCAAAACTTCGCTTTCATCGACGCAATCAACTCCCAGTGATTCAAGGATCTGAGCCTCGACGAAGTGTCCGATTCTCGCTTTTGCCATGACGGGAATACTTACGGCTTCGATGATTTTGCTCACCAATTCCGGGTCACTCATGCGGGCAACGCCACCATCAGCGCGGATGTCCGCAGGAACTCGCTCAAGAGCCATCACGGCGACGGCACCGGCATCTTCCGCGATTTTGGCCTGCTCGGCGTTGACGACGTCCATGATTACGCCACCCTTGAGCATCTGAGGCAACGCCTTCTTGACCAGTTCAGTACCAGTCGCGATTTTTTTCCCGGCGTCTTTAGTTTCAATGACCATAATTTCCTCCAGTCAAGACATCAGTTTGTCAAATCAGTACGTTGTTGCGCACACGCGCTTTGCCGGAAATATCCGCCAAGTTCAAACGCGCAACCGATTCTAAATAGCTGCGCATAGCTCTTGCGAGCCGTTTTATACCCTCTACAATAATTGACTCCTCTGTTTGAATAAAACAGAGTCGGAGATACTCCGAGTGACCGCCATTCAAAAAGAAGATGTCACCGGGAGAGAATGAAACACCCTCCATCTCAGCAAAATTCAGAAATTCACGCGCCGAAAGACCAGGCGCTAACTTTGCCCAAATAAACAAACCTCCAGCTGGACTGGACCAGGTCATTTTTGAACTCAATTCTGCGTCAGAAAAATATTCAGAGAAAGCCTTCAACATCGCATCTCTCCTGGCTCTGTACGACAAACGCACGTGTTCGAGATGCTTACTGTAAAGACCTTCTTCCAGATATTTGGCGAGAATGATTTGAGCGATTGAATTAGTCGAAAGATCTGATGTTCGCTTAGCGAGCAGCAATCTCGCTGTCACCTCAGGTGGTGCCACCAACCACCCCAGTCGCAAGCCGGGGCACAGAGCCTTGGAAAAGGTGCCTTGATGGATCACGATATCCTTACCACCCGGAAGCGAACGCAACGGAGGTAGTACCGCGTCGCCATAAACAAGGTCGCCCACGAAGTTGTCTTCGAGTATGGGCACTTGATACTTCCTTGCCAGATCAATCAATGCAATGCGCCGTGCCATTGACATTGTCGCACCGGTGGGATTCTGGTAGCTTGGCATCACATAAAGCAGCTTGGCTCTCTGCCTGGCAAGACTGGATTCGAGGAGATCCAAGCGAATGCCTTCATTATCTAAACTAATCGGCAGACAACGAGCCTGACGTGCACGGAAATTGCAAATTGCCCAAAAATAGCTCGGGTCCTCAAGAACGACCAGGTCGCCGGGATCTACGAAAATGTTGGTGACTAAATCAATGCCCTGCTGAGAACCGCTGACAATCAAAAGCTCATCGTCACCACAGTCGATACCATGTTTGAGCAGATGTTTCTTCACTTCTGTTCGTAAATAATGACTGCCTTCGGCAGCGCTATATCCGAACATACGAGCTGCATCTGCGGACTGCAACAACTCATTGACGATGCGATGAAACTGCTCGTTGGGGTAGAACTCCTCAGTTGGAATTCCACCGGCGAAAGAAATAATATCGGAGCGCTCTGGTGCTGCCGGCTGGCGCCCAATCAAATCGAGCGAAGCACGACTGGATTCAGAGAATTTTTCAGTCCAGTTCAAAACAGCAGGCCAGGCGCCATCGCTCACGGCAGGCATTTCTTCAGCACTCTTGAAAGCAAGACGACGTCGTTGCGCGAGCGGACGTACGAATGTGCCGCGCCCGACGTGGCTATCGATCAAGCCTGACTGGCTCAGTTCGAGATAGGCCCTCGAGACCGTGGAGCGATCAATTTTCAAAAGAGCCGCCAGTTCTCTATTCGTCGGCAAGCGGCTATTGTCAGTTAATTCTCCGGACTGAATCGCTTTGCGAATACCGGAGGTTATTCTGGCGTACATGGGCTCGGTTCGATCCAGCCCATGCTCTTCCACATTCAGCAAATCCAGCCAATCCATAAATTCCGACTCATCCAATCTGGATTAAACCAGTCCCCGGCCGACCAACTAAAAGTCCAAGGAAACAAAGGACTCAGGTAAAGCCAACAAAAAACAGCATCAAGCAAAATTCAGCATATCCCAGATTGGCAGGGAAGACAATCCAGCCAATCATGATTGTATGGATACTGAAACGTGCCAGCGTATTCAACCGTTATCGATTCAGTATTTTTTGCTCAAATCGGTTGGATTGACGTCCAGTTGGATTGACGTCCAGTTGGGATCGAGGTCCAGCTTGGATCGAGGTCCGGCTGGATAGAGATCCCGTCCGAGCTTAGTGGCAAGCTCCAGCACACGGAGCGCCGTCAGTCCGTCTGAGCTCTTTCAGTCCACCCAGGTATGGGACAAGCACCTCAGGCACCCTGACGCTTCCGTCAGGCTGCTGGTAATTCTCTAATATCGCCGCCAGAGTTCTGCCGATCGCTAATCCAGAGCCGTTTATAGTGTGCAAGAAGCGAGCTTTTCCTTCATCAGCGGGTCTGTACTTGAGATTCGCTCGCCGTGCCTGGAAATCGCCAAAGTTACTGCATGAGCTGATTTCACGATACTTGTTTTGACCGGGAAACCAGACTTCAAGATCGAAGCATTTTTTTGCAGAAAAACCAATGTCGCCGGCACACAAGATTACTCGCCGATATGGCAACTTGAGCGCCTCTAGAACGGCTTCCGCATCACGCGTCAACTTTTCGTGCTCCGCTTCTGAGTCTTCAGGCAAGCAAAATTTGACCAGCTCGACCTTGTTGAACTGATGCTGCCGAATGTAGCCTCGCGTGTCCTTGCCCGCGCTACCAGCTTCTCGACGGAAATTAGGCGTGTAAGCACAGTGACTGATGGGCAGAGCAGAAGCATCTAAAACCTCATCACGATACAAATTAGTTACCGGCACCTCTGCAGTAGGCACCAGATATAGTTCGTCATCTGCACACTTATAGAAGTCCCCTTCGAACTTGGGCAACTGTCCGGTACCAATCATGCATTGACGATTAACAAGTATCGGCGGAAAAACTTCGCTATAACCGCGGCTTGAGTGGAAGTCGAGCATGAAGTTCATCAAGGCACGCTCCATCTTCGCACCCATTTCCATGAGCACAGTGAAACGTGACTCGGCAATTTTCACGCCGCGTTCAAAATCGAAAATGCGTAATGGAGGCCCTAATTCCCAATGCTCCTTGGGATCTTCGATCTCCGGCTTTTCGCCCCACACATGCAGCTCGACATTGTGAGTTTCGTCAGGACCATCGGGAACGGAAGCATCTGGAACGTTCGGCAAAGCAAAGTGAAGCTCTTTCACCCGCGCATCCAACTCAGTGCGCAATGCGTTGGCTTCTTTGATGCGAACATTTACGTCCTTGGCCTCTACTTTCAGCTTTTCGCGCTCATCTGCCTGAGCCGCCTTAATCAGACCTTGCAGCTGGTTGCTACGTTGATTGAGCGCTTCCCACTCGCTCTGCGCCTTGCGCTGAGCGGCATCAACCTCAACTAATTCTTTGATCGAGAAACCGCCATTGCGACGCCCCAGAGCCTTCTCAATTTCGTCTGCTTTTTCTCGAATTAGTCTTAGATCAATCATGGCTTCACTTTGAACTTTTTACAGGGATAACGCGTATTCACTTACAGGAAGGTCCATTCACCTACCTGCAAAGATGACAATTATATAGAAAGGACAGGTTTATGCAGCACAAATCAGATCAAACATCCACACATTGTTGCATTCGGTGGAACCACTGAAGATGCAAATGGAACTGCTCAACGACTCAATTGTCAAACGCCGTACGCTCTTGTGGCACATGGGCGAACGCTTCGCAGCGCAAACACTGCTTTCGCAGGGTTGGACCATCATCAACCAGAACTGGAAAGCAGGCAGATATGAAATCGACATCATTGCTCTTAGCCCCGAACAACTGCTTGTGTTTATAGAAGTCAAAACCAGAATCACATCTGTTCACCCCGGCGTGTCGATGTACGGCCTGGAATCAATTACACACGAGAAGAAACAAAGACTTGTAGCGGCAGCGAGTATTTACCTTCATCACAACGAACTTGTCGACAGGGGCGCTCGTCTAGATGTAATCGTTGTCAGCTATCCACGAAAACAAAATCCCCAAAATCAAGACCCAAGAAATTCTCCTGAACGACCGCGCCGGAATCCGGTCGATAACCAGGCGGAAGTTCTAGAGGGACTCGACGAGGACGCACTCAGATCCAAATTGGACGCCCCGGTTGTGACTCATATCTACCAGGCTTTCTACTGACGAATGCACTCCTGCCTACCTAAACTAAAACAACTCACATTCGTAATTTTCCCAGTGACAGTGCTATCTCTCTTTGCTACCTTCAATGTGAGCAGCCTTAGCCTTCACCTTAACCTAACGCCCAGAAAGCCGCTATAAACGGTCTAATTGCGCACCCACAATTTGCAGGACCCGTGCACATGTTTGCTTGGAAAGACAAAAGAGGAATTCAGGAAACCATATCCAAGTTAGTCTCGGCAGAAAACAACGGCCGGGGCTCTAACCGCCGGGCAATCAATCTTGTGCCACTACCTGCGGTGCGCGATGCTCACGAAATCGCCCAGTCACATCGCATCAAGTATCATCAACTGCTTGTTTCAATTGAGGCTAAACAGAGCACTTGCTGTATCCGCATCGTATCAGAAACCAGTAAATCGCGTGCCGCCATACTGGTTTTTCGAGGACGGGTACTGGGTTGCCTGTACGGAAGTAAAGTCGAAACCGAACAAGTCTTCGGGCAAGAAGCGCATCGGTTGTCGATGTCTGAACTCGCCAAACCGGGCAATATCATCGACACATATTTACTAAATGAGGAGCTTGTTCTAGCTGGTGGAGCTCTTTTTCACGGTCATCCGATCGAACACTCAGGCGGCACAGCAGAACAAATTTTCGAAACCGTGGTGCGTAATCTCATGCACAGCAATTCACCAGGTTGTGTAGTGATTAACTCCTCCACTAATGAAGCTCTGTGCATGGTTTACATCTTTAAAGGACAAATAGCCGGCGTCTACTCATTTAGCGAAGGATGGGTGCAATCGACATATGAGACAGCGCTCGGATACGTGCTCAGCGACAACGGAGTACAAGTCATGGCCAGCGCGTTAGCAGCTCGCAACATCAAAGAAGTGGAAGAGATGACCTTCAGCCTGACCGGGCTCGGTGATAGAGCCAGTCACGTCAGCTACACTACCTTCATACCTACTGACCACCTCGATGTCGAGGAGTTGCAGAAAGATTCGGGTCGACACAAGCCTTTGCGTAACAACTCAGGTTTGATTCGTAGCAAAACCACAATGCACTGCTAGCAGCAGCGCCAGTACCGCTTTGACAGTTTTTGCGATTTTCTGAGCTAGGCTCAGGGCGCGGTTTTTAGATGAATGTTGCGCCGTTTTGATCGTCGACTCGACTTACGTCCACGTCTGCGCGATAATAGAGACCTGCGCCGCCACAAATGCGCAGCTCAAGCTTGTCGACGGAGGCACCTGCTCTCATGAGCCAATCAACGCGCGTTGTTTCGCCAAACGTAGAAATTAAGCCTGTCACCGCCGCCACGAATGAAAAAGGACACCTGACCATCGGCGGCTGCGACACAGTAGATTTAGCGAAAAAATTCGGCACACCGCTATACATAATCGACGAAGCAACGATACGCCAGGCTGCTAGTGCCTTTCAAGCAGGTTTATCATCGTACAGAAAGGCACGCCCACTCTACGCAGGCAAAGCATTTCTATGCACAGCTATTTGTCACTTGATTCGTAATTTGGGATTTGGACTGGACGTCGTCTCTGAAGGAGAGTTGTACACAGCCATAAAAGCGGGATTTCCTGCCGATCTCATTTATTTGCACGGAAACAACAAAAGCGAACGCGAGCTCCAGGCAGCACTGGACTATACAGGCGTGAAAATCGTTGTCGACAGCGCCGACGAAATCAAAATCCTTGCGGCACTAGCCAGGACAGCCCAAAAGAAAGCTTCCATCTTGATTCGCGTGACACCAGGGGTGGAGCCAGATACGCACGAACACATCAAAACCGGGCAGCACAATAGCAAATTCGGAGTGCCACTCGACAGCCTGAACGAGCTGGCAGAACTGGTTTTGAAGCATACAGACTCAATCGAATTGATTGGGCTGCATGCGCACATCGGGTCGCAATCGCACGACCTCGGTCCATTTCTGGAATTGATTGACATCATGGCAGATCGATTCGCTACGCTCAAAACAGACTATGGAATCAACCTGACACACCTGGACGTCGGCGGCGGACTGGGAATCGCCTATACAAAAGATGATCAACCCACACCTATTTACGAATGGGCTCACGCAGTAGCAACAAAGGTAGCGGAGGCATTCACTCAAAGGAACATCGACTTACCCGAACTCTTTGTAGAACCTGGCCGCTCTATGATCGGCACAGCCGGAGTCACACTCTACCGCGCTGGACATACAAAGCATATAGAAGGTGGATACTCCTGCCTGGCGGTCGATGGCGGTATGGCTGACAATCCGCGCCCCATAACCTATCAGGCGAAATATACAACATGCGTAGCAAACCGCATGAATGAGCCAATTCCCAAAAAACCTGTCAGCCTCGTCGGCAGGTATTGCGAATCGGGAGATATAATCGTAAAGGAAGCTTATTTAGCGGCCCAACGCGACGACATTATCGCCGTGTTCGGAACAGGTGCCTACAACTACAGTATGGCATCTAACTACAACCGCACTACACGCCCCGCATGCGTACTCGTGCACGAAGGGACCTCCGAAATAATTCTGGCGAGGGAAACGAACGAAGACCTGGTACGCAATGATAGGACGCCGGAGCGTCTGCTATAAGGTCGTCTAGTGCAGACCAGTTTTGGCGGAACAAATCGCTCTACTCAACCGATGACGGTTGAATTCACGAATCAGTTACTGAACGAATAAGGGGTTAGTTTCAAATGGGTGGCGATTTAAACCAAATCATCAGCCAGGCGAACTGGTTAGGCGCCCTGAAACAATTCGTTCAAATCATGATTATCTGCTACTGCGCCATCTGGATATGGCGCCGGATAGTCGGTACGCAAGCCGAGCGATTGGTCAAGGGCGTGATGGTTCTGATCGGCGTCGCAGTAATCTCCTACTTTGCCGGATTCACTCTTGTCACTTCTATCCTACAGCACCTGATACCAGTAGCGGTGATGGCGCTCGTCATCATTTTTCAACCAGAGATTCGACGGGGACTGGGCTATCTAGGAAGAATGAACACCTTCAGAATCGATTTCTCCTTGCCGAATCGCGACGTTGACAATACCAGACACGATATCGCTCAAATAATTTCAGCAGTTCGAGATCTCTCTAGAAGCAAAACCGGCGCACTTATAGTGGTTGAACCACCAGAAGGAGAACGAGATTATCTCAGCCCCGGAACTCCGGTAAATGCAGACATTTCCTCCAATCTTCTGCTCTCAATCTTCTTTCCAAAATCACCACTACACGACGGCGCAGTCGTCATCCGCCACAACAAAATTGTCGCAGCCGGCGTGATCTTGCCGATGACCGACGATCCAAAATTGAGTTCGCGATATGGAACGAGACACCGCGCCGCTATTGGACTATCCGAAATTTATGACGGCTTGTGCATCGTCGTCTCAGAGGAAACTGGCGCCATATCGGCAGCCAACCGCGGTATTCTCGCCCGTTACAGCACGGCTGACGATTTGATGGACCCACTATCATACATGTACCTGAAAGACGCAGACCGCAAATCTCCAACCCCGCTGGATTCCTTTCTGTCAATGCTCGGTCGCACCAAATCGAATACTGCCACCAGAGATAGTGGCGAACAGGAAAACCAATCAGACAGTGAACAAGTTAGCGACCCATCTCTCAAACCGTCACTTGAAGTCGCCCCCGTCAAAGAGAGCAATGTTTCCCAGATCAAAAGTTCAGTGGAATCGGAAAAAGCGGTTTAAAACGCGGCATGATTGGCTAACAAGCCTTGAAAAGCCAGTCAAATTTGACTAATAACCCTTTTGAAAAAAATATATCTCATCCCTTCCGGCCGGGTAAGACCGCAGATGAATGCTTAGTTGCGCGCCCTGAGCCACCCTCATTCCAGGGAAAAATCCATAACGACTCAAAGCACCAGCCATCTGATCAAACTTGTCTCTGGGCACAACAACGTATCCTGCCACAATATCGTGAATCCACAAGTCCACGAGGATTCTCACGAGTGCATTGGCAATGGCATAGGTATGGTCGTTTTCTCCATCTCGGGGCTGGACGAAAATGATTCCAAATTTATAGCTCTCGATCTGGAGTTGCTCATTACGCTTCAAACCAATAGGCATCTCTTCTCGATACCAGAACTCCTCATACACACGCGCCTTCTTGTAGTCGGCAGCGCGCAGACCACGTGCCAGAGGGCGATAAATCACACGCAGATTAGTAAGAGGATGCAATTTAGAAGTAGGATAGTTCAAAACATTTTTCATGTCATGGACGTCCATGTACATGGCCCAGTCATACTGTTCTTCAAGTTTCGGATCCAACAAGTCTGCATTAATATCGGCAGAGCACGGGACGGTGCAAAGTCCAACAAGAGTGCTCAGTGCAAAAACCACCGCAGCAAGCCAAACAAGGCACAATCGTAAACCGTGCGCTACAGGCAGTTTCGCACCCGGAAACCGTCCGATCCAATTCAAAGCCAGGGAGATCATCGTTGACATCAACTCAACTAACATCGTTCTTTATCATAGCGCGGCACTCAGGTTAACCACAAAAACCCTCACTCAGCGCGAGTCCACGTCAAACGCCTGCGCGCCGCATCACAGAAAAGCCAGAGCGGATGCAGCGCAAAATAGAGAAAAAATAGAGGCTCAGGCAATTTTAGTCTCAAAAGGTCAGGAACTGTAGGCTGTAAAAATTCCCGCGCTAAAAAGCGAAACTTGGCCTGCGCTCCAGACAACAGAGTTGCACTGAACTTGCAGTAGCGAACCATGAGACCTTCACCCTCCAGCTTCATAGCAGGCAGGTTGTGCACCACATCTTCAACAAGTGACTCTAATGTTTTCGTCTTTCTCTCAAGTGCGATGGACGGCAACTTAGAATCGAAGAAGCGATTCGACAGAAGCAGTCCTAATGTCACCATCTCGCTGACATTAAGTCGGTCGGCAAAGTCATAAACTCTGCGCCAATCAAAATCTTGACAGTTGTCCAACAACTGAGCGATGTCACAAATCCAGATCAGACGATCCCAGGCATGCTTTGAGGCATGAGCAGTGAGCACCACAAACAAAAGATTTGGCTCGATGGTTCGTACAGTACGCCCCTCCAGAGAAATTTCTACCGTATTGGCGAGAACTTCAGTTGAAGTCAACGGCAAAAGATGCGAAGGCTGCACCTCCCAGTGAACATCGATTACGCCCGTAGGAAATTGCCTGGCAAATGTATGCTCTGTCGTTACCGATAAAAAACGGTCAGACTGAAAAAACGATTCGCTAAGAGGAGGATCACGTTCGGGCAAGGGCTTGTAGCCGAGAGTGAGCAATTGTTTCTGCGTCGTCTTCACGTCCTTTTTGTCGACAAAAACATCCACATCACCAAACTCACGTAAAAACAAATCGTTGTAAGCAAGCAAGGCTAAAGCTGGTCCTTTGAAGATAGCCGACTTTACGCCCTGTTTTTCCAGTTCTCTGTAAAAACGGAGAAACGTACCAACCAACGCTAAATTCTGCGTCGATATCTGCTTCATGCGAACGTTTAATTGGGATATCACTTCGCCTGGCACATCAGTCTCGAAGTGCGCCTTCACATGTTTCATAAAAGCCGGCACTACGCCATGAAAGGCAGCAGCAGAAAGAAGATATGACCAGTCAAGCCCATCTTTAGCCAGCCCCTTCGCCCGCTTAAGACGCGATTCCGGCAAAGAGGGCAGCGCAAGACAAACGAGGAACTCGAGTTCCTTTGCATGTGTCAGGCTTACAGGGAAGTTCAACATTTCAAGTTACATTGCGGGAATCAATTTCCGAAACTCCCACCGCAGTTTCGCGAGATAACCAGGGCGCAGTCGGACTTTCGCAGGGTTCACAACCAGTCCATCTTGCGCCTCGAACGCGAGGAGTTTTTCAGTCGACTCAACATCCCAGCAAGACCCGGCGTTACGAGAGATGCCGTGAGCTATAGCAAATTTAGGCTCAAACTCTTGCTGCAAACAGCGATCCATCAAGGCATAAAAATCACTATTGGACATCCACAATTGTTTCAGCCATTCATCCGTCCGCGCTGGGAAGTCCTCAGCAGCGTTCTTGCCTTGCATAATGAATCCAATCCGCACGACGATCACTTCCAATGCATGCTCCTCAGAGTATCGCCGAGCCAGCTTTTCACCAAAAACCTTTGTGGTAGCATATACGGTGCTGTCATAACTCCAGCCATCCTGAACAAAGTGACCACCGGCATAAGTCTCAAGGTCGGTTGTAATCGTTGCCGGCTCTGCGATGAACCGATACATTCCCATCACATGACTCGAACTGGCAAATATGACACGGCGTACTCCCGCGTCTACAGCAGCCTTGAACACATTCATTGTGCCGTAGATATTAGTGCGGATCAGTCTATGCCTATCCGCACAGCCAATGCCATCGGCAGCAAGATGGATGACCGCATCGGCACCAACGAACCGATCGACCCAGCTGCTGTTCCAGCAGCCGACATCCGCCGTCTCTATCTCATTATCCCCATTCGTGCTGCGATCCAGCAGCCGTAATTGGTAGCGATCTTTCCAATGCTGACGTAACTTTCCGCCAAGATTGCCACTTGCTCCAGTTATTACAACAGTTTTCATGGGCGCTCTCCGATCAGCCATGCATGCGGATTGGTTTTGAGGGAACGGTTATCTGTCTCAGAAGCTCTTCCCAGCCATGCCCAACCTTGAATGCAGAAACTGTTTCGTCGTTATAAACCTCTGTGAAACAGCTCTGACCGCGAAGCCAATCAACGACGGCAGGTTTATGCGGTGAACCGGTATAGCTATGGGGGTCGACAGAGATCAAAATCAAGTCCGGATGAAACTGCCTAATTATAGCCAGCACTCTAATCTCTCCATCGTGCTCCAGAATATGAGAATGTAAATCGTAAAACACATCATTCTGCAAATTAATGCCGTACAGACCCCACGGACGAAGCCCCGCCGAGTAAATGCGCTGCGGTTCAGTAAAGGCTTGCACCCACCGGTAAATTTTAGTTGTCGGCAGTCCTTTGACATTCTCATAGCCGGGCATGCCAGGCGTGGGCTCCCTGTGCAGAAACTGATTGTATGATGGAACGATTAGAAGAATCCCAGCCAGACTGCTTATCCAGACTAGTGAGTGAATCTTGATGCAGTTCAGGTAAGCGGCTCTGGCAGAAACGAAAATAGCAATGAGAATTGCAGCCACAATGTAAGCAGCTATTATTTTCCTATCCTGGAAATTCAGACTGCCCGCAGCAATATCGACACTGGTCGGCATGAAGGCAAACGCGCCTAAGCCCAGGGCAGTAAATAAGAAAATGCATAACAGTGGCACTGCATTTGCATATTTCGAGCGATTCTTTATGCAATAAACGAAAAAACTGAGAGTTGTCAAACAGACGAACGCATAAAGTGCGCCGCGATCAAACGGATTGTAGAGTTCAGCATGACGCCACTGATGAACCAGCGCCATGCGATAAGTTTCCGCCACCACATCCGGTGCAACTAATTGATGAAACATAACCAGATTTCGAAACTGAAAGAACCCGCCCAATAGAAGGCTTGCGGACAGGGTCGCCAGCGCGGAGGGGAATGAAAAAAGAACGGTACTGCGAGCCGCGGAAGTTTTCGCAGAATCAGCCGGAATGTTCGCTGCATCATGACCTGGCAATCGAACCCCAGCCATAAATCCGAATAAAGGCAAGTAGACGAGTGATGGAAGCTTAACGGCGATGCTCAAGCCATAGGCGATAGCGGCAAGACCTAGCAAGGCCTTATGCCTGACCCGATCAGGCTTTTGACTGAGACTGTCAAGCAAGCATGCAAATGCTGCCAGAAGAGCGGCAGCTTCAAAGACGTCATTTTTACCGACGGCAAAAATATCGGACTTGAACCAACACAACCAGAGAGCCAGTGAAATGACGTAGACGGCAAATTTATTGACCGGCAACTTGGACGGCGCGAGGACTATTTTGCTTACCATTTCTGCAGCGTAAATCGTCGCGAAGAAAAGCAGAATAACCGAGAGGGTATTTGCTGCAATCAACCCCCAGGAAGAATGAAAAAACAGCAGCGACAGCCCACCTATCAGCTCGTAGCCCTGGCTATAACTCTGGAAAGGTCCGTCACTAGACCAGAGCGTCTGGTTACGGATAAACTCGGCCAGACCGGGTAGATGATAACTGACCACATCCCAGCTCAGCTCCGGCTCCGGAGACAGAAACATCCCGGGCAAGCGCTTCAGGTAATCTGCAAGCGGACTCAGTGCCACCAGTCCAACTATCGAGAGTGCAACAGTGCCGATGCTCCAGGAGTAAGATCGCAGTTCGGAACTGAGTTCGGAACTTAGCTCAAACTTAGAGACTGTCAAACCAGGACGAATTCCATACCCCGTCCAGATCAGAATCGAAGCCGATAATGAGACAAAAACTGTCGAGGCCGTAACAAAGACCGGAGTGTAGTGACCTGCGGCACCAGGGATTAATGAGCCCAGATAGAGCAATACGGAACCAATAATGCCACAGGTTAGAAAAGTCGGCAGTTTAAGAACTCGAGCAACTTCAGCAGTCTGCAGTAGAACCGGGATGAGCGATAAATAAATCACTGTAAAGAGAGCACACATGGTCTAAGTGTGCGGTGCAACCCTTCATCCGTCATTGAATCTAATTAATAGAAAGCGGCATTTTAGCGGCTTTGGCGCCTGATTCAGTACGCCTTCTCTGGTGTTGAGGCAGTGCCAGTGCTCAAACTTAACAAGTAAGCGGTCGTTAATGCAGCAAACACGGGCATCCTGGGAAAATGACATCTCGTTTTACCTGTCGGAATCCAAGCGCATGTTGAAGACAAAAGAAGAGATCATCTGGCGTGTCGTCGATGACGAGGCATTGCTCCTCGACACTGACAGCGGCTACTACTTCTCGATGAATGACACAGCTACCGAGATCTGGTGCCTCCTCAACGAAGGCAAAAGCATCGACGACGTCGCGACGACGATATCTGAACGCTACGAAATCGACAGCGAAAGCGTCAGACGCGATGTTCAGGAGCTGATTGCCAACTTGAACAAAGAACAGATCGCCAGCCTTGGAGAATAGTCAAATGAGCGACACCACTTCCCAGCCGGTACAAACCGAAAAGCATGAAGATCTCAAGACTGCTGCGGAGAAACCAGCCGAAAAGAAACAATACAAGAAGCCGGAACTTCGCAAATACACACAGATCGATTATGTCACCGCATATGGTGTCGATTAGGTTTTAATGCATCTGAAACCGGTTGAATCAAGCTGCGATAAAAGCGTCTACGAGTTCGAGATTCTGCTGCACTTCCTCTCCCTGGAAGTCAAAACGCACAGCCAGCGCATCCACAAGTGGCTCACGAGTTACTACAGTCCTTACGATCAACGCGATATCTTCAGCGACCACTCAGCATCCTATAAACTCGAACTGGAAGAGATAGGTTCGGTCTTTGCCCACGACCTGGAAACTTCAGGCGAGGGAGTTTTCACTAAATTCTGCCTGGCCAATTCCCACTGCCATTACAGAGATGGAGTCTTCTACTCCAATGGAGAAGGTCAATTTGCGCACCAGATCGAAATAGACGTTCGTCGACGCTCGATGCGTGCAAACATCGGTGGCGAATTTATCGAGTCAGAAGAGAGCTTTATCTACAACGTAATGCGTGATGTACTCGGTAAGCTCTTGCTGCCTCTCAATAATCTTATGAGCATGCACGGAGCAGTAGTAACAAATGGCTCCAGAACGATATTTCTGGCCGGTGACAAGGGCATGGGTAAAAGCACCATCTCCCTCAAGCTGCTGGAAAACGGTTATCGCATTCTCTCAGACGACAGCCCGTTGTTTACCTTCATTGACGGTAGGACCTTGGTTCTATCATCACTGGACGAATTGAGCGTAACTACCAACACGCTTAAACTATTTCCGAGTCTGAACGAATTCGTCTCACGTCAACGCGAAATCTCTGGAAAACACTTTGTCTCTCGATCAGCCCTCGGGAAAGAGAAGGTTGCGTCTGGACCATTGCCAATTACTGATTTCATTGAGTTGAAGCGAGGTCCCTGCCAACAGCCGAGCCTGACGGAAGTCAGTAAAAATAAAGTTACCGGTGATCTGATCAGGGAGTTCATGTCGATTTTCGGTCCACAAATCACACTCTCTTCAGATCCGAAGCTTTTCAAACGAGCTACAAAATTCATATTCGACACGACCAGCGCGATGCTCCTGGAAGCCCGAGCCTTCGAGCTTCGTTATGACGACCGGGATCTGGAAAAGATACCAGAGCTAATCGCATCCACCACTGGTGGTGCAAGATGAGCGGCGCGCTATTTTGCCTGGCCAACGCCTCCATAAGCGGCGGTAATAAAGCAATTCTCGAATACGCCAGGGGACTAAAGCGCAGCGGTCAAACTGCTGAGATTTACATATGGCACGCAGATAAAAACCTGGACTGGTTCGACCATGAACTGACGGTAGTTCAAGCACCGGATATTGAAACTGCCGTAAGCGGCAACTACGCTGTCGTCTTTTTCGCAAAGGCATTTCTCATCCCACTGGCATTTTCTTCTCTCAACTCTGCAAAACCGGTGTTCATCTGTCACGATTTTGAAAGCGCCTATGCAGCTACATCATTCGACTCAATCAACCTGGAGTGCCCTCCTTTTGATGACGTCTTACGCTTGCCCATCGACATCATTACGACCTCGAGACCTGTTCAACAAATCATCAGCGAGCGCCACCAAAAGCATGCCTATTATGTGCCTCTGGCTATCGATAAAGAATTGTTTTCCAAGCAGTCAGGCCCTGCGAAAGAACGCGCCCGCAAAAGAATTCTCATGGTGGGAGACCATCTACTACCGACTAAGGGGATTCGGGACGGACTGAGGGCATTGAAGCTCCTGAACGACGAGCTGCCGGTGGAACTCGTCTTGATTACTCGAGAACACCGCGGTCAGCAGATCTTCGAGAATCTCGGATACCCGTGCGAAATTCACATACGCCCTGACGCAGAAGAATTCCCCCACATCTACGCAAGTTGCGACGCCTATTGTTGCACTTCCTGGTACGAAGGATTTGGATTACCCGCGCTTGAAGCATTCAGAATGGGGATTCCCGTCGTTTCAACCAGAAACTCCGGCGTCACCAACTATGGTATCGACGAAGAGAACCTGCTGCTGTGCAACCCAAATGACCCGACCGACTTATGCCAGAAACTGAGAAGGGTTCTTAAAGAGGAAAAGCTCCGCAACAAGCTTATTGAACAGGGGGAGATGACCGAAGACAAGTTCAATTGGGAACTCGCCGTGACTGAATTTCTTGCCTGTCAGCAGAAGATTCTTACCGACTCCGGCACAAAGACAAGAGTGACAGAATCACAGCTCGAAAAATTACTTGTTAATCTCGAAGAGGGCGGGCTCTATACACCACACGCAGTGCACGTACGATGCAGCCACATTTTTCACGAAATCGACAAAGTTCTCATGCAGCTGACCGAACAACGCATCGACTTGCTGCCGGGGTTGGAAAAGTTGCAAGGATTACGTGACGAGTTGAAACCGTTCCTTGCCATGCCGGGCGCCGAATACTACAAAAGCTGCAAAAAACGCTATGACCTCTGTCAACTAGTCATAGGTTTAGCAGATGATCATCGCTTTCTCGAACACCTTTCCAAGCTAATCGCTCAAATCAACAGGCTTGAATCAGCAGTTCCCGCCGCAGACAGGAACAGCCCTGTAGTAGCAGGGAGTAGCCGCTCATGACACCGAAAGTAACAGCAATCGTTTCAACCTACTGTGCTGCCAGGTATTTACCAACTCAGCTCAACAACTTACTGTCACAGACATTGTCAGACGCGCTGGAAATAATCGTCGTTGATAGTGGTTCCCTTCAAAACGAAGCCGAAATCGTCAGCGACTATCAAAAGAATCATCAAAATATAGCCTACATCAGGAGCGAAAGAGAAACTCTCTATGGCGCCTGGAATCGAGCCGTGGCAGCTGCTCATGGCCAATATTTGATCAACGCAAACACAGACGACAGACTCAGCGCAAATACTTACGAAGTGCTCGCCAGTACTCTTGATGCGAATCCCGAGGTTGGACTGGTCTACTCTGACGCATGGGAAACTGAAGACGACTATGACATTCTAAACTTTGAGACTCTGTCCCCGCTGGAAAACTGGACACGCATTGAAACACCTGAATACAGCCACAAAGAACTTTTACTGCGCTGCTTCATCGGAGCATTTCCAATGTGGCGGCGGTCCCTTCATGAAAGATTCGGTACCTTCGACCCCGGCTTCACAGTCGCCGGCGACTATGATTTCTGGCTGCGCATTGCAGAACACGTTCCATTCAAACGCGTGGCACAACCGCTCGGTCTAATTCTGGAATCGCCGGATAGCGTTCTCTGCCGAAACAAGGGCAAACTTTTCGAAGAAATGGGATTACTCAGACGCAAGTATTTTGCCCCCGCCAGGCGAACCTAGAGCGAGACAGCGAGACCAAAATGTACAGAACACTGTTTTGCCTGGACAGCGATTCGATTAGCGGCGGTATCAAACTGTGTCGAGAGATTATGCAGGCACTTCAGAACGATGGACAGGAAGTTGCATACCTCGTCTGGAATTCACGACGGAGATTCGAGGGATGGAACAACCTGCCTGTTGAAAGAATCGAGAGAATCGAGGATATCGCCGCCAAAAACTTCGATTTTGTAGTTTTCTCCAACGCCTACTTAGCACCACTTATATTGCCCTTTGTTGGGAACGCTCATCCTGTCTTGTACTACATGGCCCACGAAAGCTATCATTACGGCTCGACATACGCCGAGTGTATGACTGAGTCAGAAGCATTTCTGAATATTCTGCGCTTGCCGATTTCAATAGTCTCAATTTCGGAAGCACTCAGAACCATACTCATGAGCAAAACGGGACGTCATTCGTACTACATCCCGGTTGGTCCAGACAAAAAATTCTTCACTCCACGCCCTCCGAAAGACCGTAGCGCATCTCGAAAGCGCATCTTGCTGGTCGGTGATTACAATCTGAACTGGAAAGGCATGCAAGACGCTCTCACCGCTGTCGAGATGCTCTCACACGACGTGAATGTCGAGCTTGTGCTCATAACTCAGGGAAGGCATGGTAGAAAAATATTCGACCACTACGAATTTCCCATTGAAATAAACTACCAACCACCGCTCGCAGCAATACCGGACATTTATGCCAGCTGCCACGTCTACTGCTGTTCGTCTTGGCATGAAGGACTTGGACTGGCAGCCCTGGAAGCCTTCAGCTGCGGGGTCCCTGCCGTGTGCACCCGAAACCACGGCGTCGATGATTACGGAGTGGACAACGAATCAGTACTCCTCGCTGAGCCGAACAATCCGCAGGACCTGTGCAATAAACTCAAAGTAATTTTGACAGACGAGGTTCTGTCTTCGAAATTACGAAAAAATGCCTTTGATCAGGCCAAAAGATACGAACCTGGCAAAGTCTTGCAAGCATGGAAAGAAGCGCAACAACAGATTCTCTCCGAGCCTCTTGCAGTCGTCGAAGCTGCCGAAATGAATCAACTTTTGACTGCATTAGAAGAGGAAGGTATGTATACCCCACTGGTGACACTAGATGCATTGCAGAATTTGAATAGCGCTATCGATTCCATATGCGATGATTTATTGAATCAGCGCCTACAAGCAGATCAAGGTATTGAGCGGCTATCAGCTATAAGAAATGAGCTGAAACAATACACGCAGAATACGAATACTCAATATTTCAAATCTTTCAAAGCCGGCTATGACTTATGCCAGCTGCTGATCGCGTTCAAAGATGCTCCTGATTTCTTAAAGTGTGTTTCGACTCTATCAGCGCGGAACAAGTGATTCGGATGAAAGGTCGCATCTTATTCTGCCTCACCAGCAACACCATCAGCGGTGCCAATCGCGTACTGCTCGAGCTGGCAGAACGAGCTTCAACAATGGGATATAAATGTGTGATTCATTTCTGGAACCCCGTTGCCAATCAGAACTGGTATCAAGAAAAAATCAGGTCACCAGAGGCTACTTCGCATAATGCGCTGCCGGTGTTATCAGAAGAGGCAGAGATTCAAAAAGCAGTTGCAAGTGATTTTGATTTTGTCCTCTTTTCGAATGCGTTTTTACTGCCTCTAGCTCTCCCAGCCATAAAAGACGCCCGACCTCTCTTAATTTGTCAGGGATACGAAGGCTATTGCCATGCGAATTCTTTTAAGGATACTTTCAAAAGCAACGAAACAATGGCCAAACTCTATCAATTACCGATAGACAAAATTGCAATCTCCGAATCCGTGCAGCGCATTCTTTCGACGACTCTAGCTACAGATTCTTACCTGGTTCCACCCGCGGTAGACAAAACAGTTTTTGTTCCTATGCCTGAGCGCGAATTCACAGCCTCTCCAAAAAGAATTCTTGCGGTCGGCAACTATCTGTGGCCCCTGAAAGGAATGGCAGACCTGCGCGAAGCCTTGCAAAGCTTATCCAGTCAGCTACCAATAGAACTCGTTCTTGTAACACAACAAAAGAAAGGACGGGAATTTTTCGACAATTGTTCTTTTCCTGTTCAGTACCATTACCAACCACCACAGCAAGAATTAGCAGCCATCTACGCCAGTTGCGATGCATACTGTTGTGCTTCATGGTACGAGGGTTTTGGACTGCCTTGCCTGGAAGCATTTTCTGTCGGACTACCGGTCGTTTGCACAGCCAATCAAGGTGTCTCCGACTTCGGGCTGGACGAAGTCAACCTTCTCATAGCGACGCCAAATGATTCTCGAAGCATCGAGAATCAACTAAAGAGAATATTGACTGACAAAAACCTGATCCAAAAACTCCGCCTCAACGGACGAAAAACGCTTGAACAGTACAACTGGGATCTGACAATGAAAGCTTTCGAACAGTGCCTTGATCGATGCAAACAAAAACAACCAGTGCCGATATCAGAAGACGTTCTGCAGACACTGAACATTGAACTGGAAGAGTCCGGACTGTACACGCCCCTGGCACGCCACAAACAGCTGACTCTATTATCAGAGCGACTGGAAGAGACATTGAAGAATCTGAAAACAACCGCTCAAGATTCGAACGCAATAAATTCGCTGCGTGACATTCGAGATTTGCTTGTCCCGGAATTGTCGAACAAAAACTCTGAGCTGTATCAGCAGTTTAAAGCTCGTTATGACCTCTGTCAGATGCTTCTGTCCTGCACCGACCATCCAAACTTCACTAATATTGTGCAATCACTGAGTCGGCAACAATGAATAAATCGGCACGTGAAAGGTCGGAAACAAAAGAAATCTGGCGGATGCTAAGTTCAACATTACGTTGAAGTTCGCCATCCGCCAGAGTTAGAGTTGCTGTTTATCGTTGTTTATCGCGCGTTTCCTAGTTAGGAGGAGCGATAGGTCCGAGGTAGGTGGCCTTGACCAACCCGCCGAAAGAACCGTTCTGTCGGGCGCGCTGGATGTTGCAGTGCTCGCTGGTCGCCAGACAGAACGGCGGCGAACCGGCATTCGGACAGGCACCGGCACCGGCAGTGGCGCACAACGTAGCGTTGTACGGGAAGACTCCCGTCAGCGAGCAGTTGTTGTCACAAGCGGCACCCTGATTGCAATTGACATTCACCCACGAGTTCTGAATGTGTGTGACGTTGTTGTTGCCAGCTCCGGCATTCCAGTTCGGACCACCCTGAAAATCAACTGAGATTGTTGTATTAGCTCCGTTTACACAGCTAATATCGACAGTTTCCTGGAACGATCCTGGCGCGTTCAAGGTCGCTTCGACAAAGTTTGTGCCATTTGGCAGATTCGGTCCGGGCACGAATGGTTTGTCACCAGCGCAGGTGTTCGAACACGGACACTGCGGGTGATTCAAAAATGTGACGTTCAGACCATCCAGGCAACTAGCGCCATTTGCAGGCTTGATATAGGCTCCACGGCCTCTCTTGAGGGAGAAGTAACCAAGCTGCTGGTTGTCAGCGAACTGAGTGATGGCAATCGGGTTGTTGTTGTTGACGTCGATGATCTGCAATTGAGTCAATCTTGTCGCACCGCAACCGAGATTACTGCTCGTCGGCAGCACAACCCACACGTTCACGTCGGGATTGCTGGGGTTATAGACTTGAAATGTGGTATCGATCCCCGCCGATTGCGAAGATCCACCAAGAGAACGAGCTTGAGCTGTAGTCACCGAACTACACAGAAAAAGTACTAGAAGTGCCGCAAAGGCAACGAATGACCTGAATTTCGTCATCATGAAATCTCCACATATGCTTTTGCGAGATTATCACGTTTGGCAGCATCGGTCGAGTGGCTCAAATGGCAGCAATTTCATAAAACCCCGGCAAATTGACGACAGAGAAGTCCATAATTTTTCGATGCACGGCTCTGGATCAGTTCTAAATTTTGGATGTGTAAATCTGCATCCTCATCCGGACTCTGCTGATGCATCCGCTCAGGCGACTGGATCAGCATCTGCACTACATCAGCATCGGCATCTGCGCGAGCTTTACAGTTAAGTATGGGCGAGTGTCTAAATGTACCGGCTCTTGCGCAGCTCGGCATCATGGGCGGTGGCAGCTTCGACAGTGGCGAAATTTGGTTCTTGTCCCAGAACAATCTGGCAATACGCCTCGTACATCTGGAAGGCAGCCACTGCCGGTGCGGTTTTTCCAGCACCGGTTCCCATGCCGACTAAAGCTACTGAATCTATTTTCGATTCACCGCCATGGTCCTCGCGCTCTTGCCGAATGTAAGCCGCAAGCGCACGAAATGCTGCTCTTGTCGCAAGGTAGCTATTCACATTTGCATTGGTCATGCGCAACGGAACACGCATGGTCGGAGCGATGATTGCTAACTTCGGTTTATCCAGATTGGTGCTGATTACTTCAGCGCATCCAACCGGTAACTCACCGGCGTGCTTATCCTGAATCAATTTGCGAACTCTGGACTCCAGTCTTCCATCAGTGAGTTTGTTCAACTGTGCTCCGAGCCCATCATCCATGATGCCAAAGCTGTTGGCCGGAGTGACCAGAACTGAAACATCAAGGTCGAAAACACTCCCTTCAGAAATGTCGACTTTAGCATTCCGCCCGAAGAAGGCAGACCATGACTTTACTATCTCTGGGTTGGTATCTCGCAAATGCACGACAAGCGGCATGAATGACTCCTATACGTATAGAGACACGACCTAAACTGCACTAGATTTTACTCGAAAGAACGAGGCAGGTTGTCACGAAGGTGCCTTCGCAGTCACCGGTTCTTCGGCAGTCGGTTCACTACTAGACTTTTCTGACCCGGAAGCGGCAGTGCCATCGACTTTAGTCCCAGGTTCCGCAGCAACTGTGGTTTCGACTTTCGCGACAGTCTCTGTAACCGCACTGACCGGCGCAGCTTTGACGTGTCGCTGTGGACACTCAGTGCCCTTGGGCAACATGCGCTTCTCCTTGCCTTCCTTGCGGCATATATCACACTCAATCAGGTCTTTAAAACAGCGCGGACACTTCGTCGTATCCGGCGTCACAGGGCAGCTGCAAGAGACACACAACACAATCGGTGGACCTTCGAAGATGCACCTGTCACTACCCTTAGTGCATATTGTTGGTTTCTCCAGAGGCGCGTTGCAGTAAGGACAAAGATTCGCCCAGACTGAACCACAACTTGGACAGTAGCTCTTGGCGCCACCAGCCTCACTTCCTGTCTTCAAGATCATCGTCTCAGGATTCTCACGACCTAATGTCACACATCCAGGACAGAGCTCTTTCTTCGCATCGCCACGCTGAAGCGGCCAGGTCTTTTCCTGCGCCTTCTTATCTTCAATCACAATCGCAGAACACTCAGGACACTTGCGGCTGCCCTCGTCGATTATGTGTTGACATTTTGGACACAACATTTTGCCTGGCACAATGAGCGTTTTCATTCCAGCTTTCGAACAAGCAGGGCAGAACTTTGCATCATCTGCAAGAGCGGCAGTAATGTCATGCCCAACCGGGCAAGTCTTGACGGAAGTATCCTCAGGCACCTCATACGAAAGCCACTGTAGATAAGGGTTCGGCTCGGTGACGAACTTCACGTCTGTATGCATCGGGTTCATCTTGCGATCAGTATTTCTGTAATAATTTTCGTAATCGGCAATGCCGTTCATTGATGCCAGCGAATAAAGTGGATCGTATTGCTTCACTACTACACGTGGCTCGACATCCGAAAGAACGATATCGGTAGTGCGAAAATTCGGAATCTGCTCCTGCAAATCCTCGACCACTGTCTCTGGAATTTTGATTCCATTCAAACCGACGAACGTCACAGGCGAACTGGCAGAGCCAATCTGATGGGTCTGCACTGACCACAACGGACTGCTGTGCGCAATCATGAGCGGCAGCAGATTATCATTGGCGAAATCAAGCAACAAACTCCGTCCATCAGAATTTGTATATAAAGGTTCTTTGATTGTGCCGCTCTGGGGATCACTGGGGAAAAGCTTGTCAAAGAGCTTCTCTTTGACGAATACGCGAATCATCTCCTCCACTTTTTGTTTCTTGGAATCTGCGTCGATGGATGGATCCAGATGCATGGCGAATAATTTGCCGGCCAGTTCAGATGTAATCAGACTCTTCGTCTCAGTCGAAAGCACAGGAGAAACCGCTTTCCAGTCATTTTTCTCCCACAGTTGTGCCAGTAAACCGTCAAGAAAACGCTCCACTTCTTTTCGACCGATCAAAGACTTGTCGATCAGCACTCTCTCCTGTGATGTATCACCCATCGTCGCTATGCGCGCGGAAAGCTTCTGCTCACCTTCCTTATTGACGACAGTGATCGTGTCCGAAAGCGACTTGATACTTGCGTGCACAGATTGGAACAGCTTGATCAGGTCATTGTAGAAATTGACCAGCATGCTGCGACTGCGACCGTCACGCCCGAAATTATCGTAATAGTTTGCCAGGCGCTCCAGGAGAACTTCCACAGTATCTCGCAAAACGGGCAGCTGCACATCATTTGAAACGCGCTGCAGCGAATCCATCGCTTCTTTTACAGGTCTTCTGGCATCACCTTCATGCACCTCCAATGGTGGCACCTGTGCCAATTTTTGCTGCGCCAAAGCAATCAATTCCTCAAGGTACTCTCGCAGGAACACATATCCACGCTCCGGATCCTTGACGTACGATTTAAGCCCTGTATCCAGAACAGACGAAATATTACTGATTGCCTGCTTACTGGCGGATGCGGCAATCTTCTCAATCTCGAGAGGACTTTCTGGATCAACCGTTTCAGAAACAATTGTGTCCGACCATTGCTTCAACTTGTTTATGCAAGCCGGTCGATTCTGTTTGAACTCTTCAAAGAAGGCACGCGAAAGGTAACGTCCGTATGAGGCATCAGTACCAAGACTTGCTTTCAGCGTCAGCGAATCTTCTATCTTGGACAAGTTATCTGCAAAGAATTGCTTTGCTAGAGCCTTCTCGGTGATGTCCGGGTCCGGCCTGAGCAGAAAGTCAACCACCGCATCTGTAATCTTGATTTCAAGCAGATCCTGAAAGTACGCAATCGGTGGCACCTTAACCGACGATACACCAACAGCAGAATATGCTTTATAGAAGGTGCGATCGCCCATCGTTTCCGGTTCGCTAATCGACGTAAAAATGTTGCTTAAAATCGACTCGCTCCGCTCAGTCAGAGGCGACAACACATCAGTCATGATAGTCTCAGACATATACTGTGACACACGATCATCGGCTGCAACTGGTTTATCGCCGGAAACCTGACGCTGCGAAATCACCGCACCGCGCTTGTTTTTATTGCTGAACATGAAAGTAAAATCAAATGGTGGCACATCCTTTGGGAAATCAACAAAAGTGTGATCCTTCCCTTTGATAATGTAGGAGCGCTTGGGACTGTTGAGGAGGTAGTCCAGCTCTCTCAAGGCCGCATAGCCATTCGAGTAAATGCGCCGGATATGCTGGTTTTCCACGACCGGCTCGTATACCTCAGGCATGACAAACATGCCTATAAATCGTCGCGTCGATGGATCTACACCGACAATTTTTCTGAGCATATAGGCAACATCCAGAAACATACCACTGCCGGTGCCACCACATATGGAGCAAATGATATAAACGAACTGCAAGGTAGGGTCGACTTCAAAATTTGTGAAATCTTCCCAGGCAGCCGGATCGGATACTTCGTGAGCAGCTTGTTGCAACCATCTGTAAGTAGTGTGCAGATTCTCGCCCTTGTATAAACCAATCTTGCCAAACATCCGCACTTGTCCTGAGCCACGCGCGGCTTTCGGGAAATCCACTCGCATTTCGGGATCCGGATACCAATCCTTAATGTGCCTGTTTTCAGGTGAGTCTAGATTGCTGATGATTTGAGGAGTATCGCTTTGATCGATGACTCGCAATTCGTTTGTACCGAGCGAAATATACTCACCAGTGCGTTGACTGATCACAGGCGGGTTATTGACTCCAGCACTATCCGTATCGATTGACAGCAGGCGGATCCATGGCAAGTCAGCACGCCCATAAGTATCATAGATGCGGCGTTTCAAGTGCGTCAGAGCACGTTTGCCAGTGCCACCCAACCCGATTACCAGAGAAGGAATTGTCCTTATTGCCATGATGCAAACTCCCGGTTGTTTCTGCTGCGAGCGATATTCTGAACGCCGTCAAGACCAGACAAACGAACAGAGCCAATGATCTAATTAGTGAGTTAAAAGGGCCTTGCCGACGATAGCGAGAATGGCCAGACCTGCAATAGCACCGCTTGCTATATTGGCGACCTTGGTGGCTTTTTCGGGCAGCCACCGACTGTTTTTTACAAGCATGGTGTAAACAACGAAACGCAGCGCAATCGCGATTGCAATTGCGGCGACAGCCAGAATTACATACCACCCAACCATTTCCATCGACTTCGCCGTCCTTCGTTTTACAACTTGCTGTGTCTGTACTATCACGCTTTAGCCCAATCATAGGCTAATTCAAACGGGTCTCAGCGGACACGCCAACACTTGGAAAGCGTCACAGGGTCGGACCTGAGGAGGAAAGTATAGCAATCTTAGACTAAGCAAACCTTCAACATTGCCGATCAGTCCCTCTTCAGGTTAGTGATCCACAAGAAAAGCCCAAAAACAGTACAGATAATGAGAATGAAAAAAATCGGAATTGCCAGCGGTGCGATTTCTTCCCAGGCACTTGGCTCTACAGTGATCTCAAATGGAATTTCCGTCGGCGCTACAGTTTCTGGAGGTCCAGATACATGCACACCCAGAACTCCAGCGTATTTGCCCGGCGCCTGATTCGATTTCACCAGAACATTGAGTTTGAAATCATGACTGTCCGATTTTGAGGTATCAAGCGCGAACGAAAGCGGTTTGCCACCATTCATCTCCTCTCTGGGAATTGCCCGAGCATCGCTTGCATCGCCTTTCTTCGAACTCACCATTGTTGCCTGCTGTGGCGAAATCTCAATATCGTAATTCGCTTGCGCATGTGCACCCGGCAATTCTTTGATCTTGCCAATCAGGTCCACATCCGAATCCTCAGCCCATAAGAATCCAGGCTTGCGCATCTTCACTTTGATCGCTTCAGGCTCTGCAACTACGCGTCCCGGCACGCGCAAAGTCCAGCCTATGAAGTCAGGCACTTTAGCGCTGGAGTCGAGCTTGAAACAGCCGGCATAATGACCAGCCGGGCAATTCGTGTGCGCCTGCGCATCGATATTTATCTCCTGGCTCGTCAAGGTGCGATTTCCAGGCTCACCAGCCGGTGCTACCTGGGTGGGCGCAACGTGCAACGTAATTGCATTTGCGGGAATGGAAGTAACAGACTGACAGGGAGCGCCAGTGACAGTCGCGGCAGAGGCAAGAACTGCCTTCAACTTGTCGGCGGCGACACTGCTTGTGACATCTTTGACACCGCTTATCTCTTCTGCATAACAGGACTTCAGCTGCAATGGAAAAGATGCTTTTGCCGAACCGTTGCCTACAACAGTGCCAAAATCAACAATGCCGTTTTTCAAGCTCAGGCCCTGCCCGAGCGTCAGCTGTCCTTTCAACTGCTCAACTTGTGACTTCAAAGAGAGGAAGATCCTCTCCGAAACCGTACCACCAGCCTGTTTTGTCACATCAATAAAATCGCCGCCAAGCATTTCAGCAAGCTCTTTTGCAGTTGTCGTTCCCGCTTTCCTGTCAGGCAGTCGCTGCAAGCCGATCACAAGTACTTTCCAGGTTTTAATTCCGACCTTCTTGAAGATCTCGTTTTGCTTTTTGGTCAGTTGTGCTGAGATATCGCGAACCTTCACAGCAGCACCAGGCGGTGGTTCATCCCAACCATCCGTAAGCATGACTATGAAAGTTGTCGTGCAAGGGTCGGTCTCAGAGTAAAGCTGATTCGCCTTTTGCAAAGCCAGCGCCAGCGCGCCTCCCATATATGTGTCGCCATGCTTGTCGGCGCTTAGAGCCTCTGGAGATTGAATCACTCTCAAGAGTGATTGCCTGTCTTCAGCCGTTTCTAGTTTCGAAGGCCAATCTGTCTTCTCAGTAATTTTCGTACCGAAAGTGATAAATGAAATTCTGCTCTTTGGATTGATCAGACGTTCATCTGCAGCAACCTGCTTCAGTGCCTGCCTGAGCGATTCGAACAATGTCACCTGACTGCCATCACTGGCGGTGACCATAGTGGACTTCAAGACCATACTGCCTGACACGTCAATCAAGAAGATGAAGTTGACCGGGCGCTCCTCAGCGGCAAAAACCGGTGTGATGAAAGCAGCTAAAAAACAGGCGAGCAGTAGGGCTAAATTTCTCAACTGACCGATTCCATCTCTTCTACGACTCGTCGTGCAGCATCACGGCGGTTGGAAGACTGAGTAATCGGCCTGCCCACGACAAGATAGTCAGAGCCATCTTTAATTGCCTGAGCCGGCGTGACTATACGCTTTTGATCGTCGCTAGACGACCAGGCTGGACGTATTCCCGGAGTAACGATGAGAAAATCCGGACCGCAGACCTCCCTGATTGCAGTAACCTCTTGCGCCGAGGCCACGACACCGTCGAGGCCGGCCCTTTTTGTCAGGGCAGCCAGGCGGGGCACCATTTGAGACACCGTCTGTCCAAAGCCTATGTCGCCGGCTTCCTGATCATTAATGCTGGTCAGCATAGTCACGGCAATTACTTTAGGCGCAGCAACACCAGCTTGCTGTGCCGCTTTATGCGTAGATTCGATCGTGGCTCGCATCATCTCGTAGCCGCCCGTGGCATGCACATTGAACATGGCAATGCCCTGTCCAACCAGAGCCTGACTGGCTCTGGCTACGGTGTTTGGTATATCGTGAAACTTGCAGTCGAAGAAAAAGGAAACGCCCTCACTTCTCATCGCCTCGAACAAACGCGTTCCGCTGTGTGCGTACAGTTCAAGACCAATCTTGAAAAGACCGACCTCATCCTTCAACTCTTTGACTATGTTCAAAGCCTCTGCTTCTGACGGAACATCAAGCGCGAGAATCAATTTCTCACGTGCAGTTTTGGTTTTCATGGTTGGCGGCATCCTGACACCTGCTGTATTGAGCGAACTGGAGAGACCATGGCTAAACAAAAAGCCTGGCAATTAAATATTGCCAAGCTTTCCAAAATCAAAGAGGACACTAGTTATTTGGAACCAACTTTGTGTTTGTCCAGCTTGTAGCGCTTCTGGAAGCGATCAACACGACCTTCCGTGTCTACAATTTTTTGCTGACCGGTATAGAACGGGTGGCAGTTACTGCAGATTTCAACTCTTATTTGTGGTTTGGTTGAACCGAGTTCTACTGAATTACCGCACACACAGGTGGCGATAACTTCTTGATACTGAGGGTGAATTCCTTCCTTCATGGCAGACCTTGCTTGATATAGATTGTGTGAAGCGAATAGATATCATAACAAACATCGGGACTTCAGCCCCAATCTAAACAGAATGATTAAGTTCCTGACGTAATAAGCCGGTCTGATCTCCTGAAAACCCATCCAAATTTAGTCAACCGCTATCGGTTGAGTATCGAGAAATTTGTCCAACCGCTATCGGTTGAGTTTTCTCAGTAGAAAGGTAATGCCACCCAGAACCTACCCATCTTATTTTGCATAGAATCCTTGCGACGCCAATATCCATAAGCAATCCAGGGACTGGTACTTCCCGATTTAGCGCTCTCACAGGTCTCTAAAATGGTCGAACCGAAACTTGGTTCCCATAGCTGCCTTTACGTTGTCGTTTGAGTCGACACCTTCTTGACTCCCCCCCCCCGGCTGCCTATCTGCCGTCCGACTCAGGTCAACCGCAGACACTTGATATCCAGACAGCGGATTCGACTTTCGCTGACTCAAGCACTTCTGAATAAGTCAGTTATTTATAGGTTGCTTGATTTCCAGCCCATCAAATTCAGCAGCGCTGACGCGCTCACCTTCAATAGCCAGATATACCTTCTGCGATCCAGCCAGATCAGAGACAGTTCGGCTCAATTGCTCGATTCTTGTTTCCAGCGATGTGCCACCACCACTAGAGGCGAAGTCTTTAGACAGGTTAAGTTCAACTTCCCCGTCAGTACGTTTCACACCCAACAACGTAGTTCCTTTCGGGATTTCACTGGACAGTCCAGAATCCTTTTCCGTTGCAGTAGGACCAGATAACAGTTGCTCGACCGCCTCGGCTAGTTGATCGCTATGGGTAAGAGTTCGGATCACCGGTACGAGACTGACTTCGTCATGCGCTGGCTTGACAAACCAGATCTTCATCTCGCGGGTGTCGGAATCGGTATGTCCTTTGATAACACCGGTGACATGCCGCTCTGACTTGGGCAACTGCGTATGGTGAGAGCACGACGTCAAAAGCGAGGCTGCAAAAAAAGTTGTGATTATGGCCGGCAGAAGGGCAAAAAACTGAGAGCCAATCGACTTCACCAGAGACTTCGAAAAATCTGAAAAAGATTCGTTGCTTTTATCGTGCCGCAATGCTGCGCTCCAGACCCAAGTCTAGAATAGCCTATTCGCCCGCTCTCGTCGACTGCGCCACTGCCGCTGTGGGCTTCGGCGCAATCAAAAGTTGGCCGCCACCATGCACTACATCCTTACTGACTGCCAGTTCCTTGAGCCTGAAAGCATGATCTTTTCTGTCCATCCGACTGAAGTCAACAATCGGATTAAGCAGCTCCTCTGCAAAGGCTGAAAACTTTTCCGGTTCGACTATGTCAGGCGACTCGACCTTCATGCCTCTCAAAAATATCTTGTCTCCTTCGAGCACCGGTCGTCCAGCAATTTTGATTGGAACGCCTGTTTCTTCGGCGGCACCGGCAGTAACCAAAACTGCATCGACTGTCAGTTCATCCTCACCAATATCGACGCGGGGACGCACCACCTGCAGTTGCTGATCTCCTAAACCGGGCAGGTCTAACTTGAGACCACGCATAGATCTGGCAATCCGCTCTGAGCCAAGGGCAACAACAACATCATGAGAGCTTAGATTTCCCTTCACGTTCAATAAAATAGGAGTCTGCAATCCTAGACTCTTTCCCTCTTTTCGCCTGTACTGATACCAGATAGGCGTGGCTGAAGCCATTTCAATCTCTCCGAGCGGAACGTTCTTAATGGAGCCACCATCAGAGGAAACAGAGACGGACTTCACTTTTCCGGCGACCAGATCTGTCAAACCGAAGGTCTTTACTTTTACTTTTACCTTGCCACCAAGCTTCTTCTGCAATACTTTTTTGGCGGCTTGTCCAGCAATTACATCACTTATAAACGTAATACCGGTAACCTTTTGAACAGTTCGACTGAATTTGCTCCCAATCGGAAAAGGCGGATCGGTCGTAGAAGGCGAACTTGACGCTGGCTCAGCCCCATACGATGACACCTGAGCAGTCAGAGCGAGAGTCAGATACAGTGCTGATAAATGTAACTTTCTAACCAGACGAATATTCATTTGCAGAATCATAATTTCAACCCGGACAGGCACGATGCCAGGCTGCAAAGGATAGCAAATCCCACTGCCGGCGAAAAGGAATGTCTCTTAACATCTTCACCTTACTAAGGCGCTTCCTTGCTGCATAGACTATTCTCAAATAACTTCTATCAGTCAGCGGTTCCCTCTCAAATGTCGAACACACAACTTCAGCAAACACTAGAAGACCATCTTGCCCAGGTAAGGAAGTGCACTGCCTGTCCAAAAATGATTGGTCCGGTAATCACACCTACACCGGTGGTGAGCAAAGTCTACCTTTGCGGTCAGGCCCCGGGTCCACGAGAAGGCTCATTCGGCCGCCCCTTCGCCTGGACGGCCGGTAAAACAATGTTTAAGTGGTTCGAAACGATCGGCTTGAACGAAGAACAATTTCGATCTTCAGCGTTTATCGGCGCCGTCTGCCGGTGCTTTCCAGGAAAAACCAAACAGGGCGGCGATCGAGTGCCATCCGCTCAAGAGGTGAGCACTTGCTCGAGTTGGATGAACAGAGAATTTCAATTAATGAAACCTGAACTGATTGTGCCAGTCGGTCGTTTAGCGATTGAACAGTTCTTGCCAATAGCTCCGCTCAACGAAATCATCGGAAAGAAATTCCAGGTCGAAGCATTCGAACAGACATGTGACGTGATACCACTGCCCCACCCGTCCGGCGCATCGACATGGTTTAAAAAAGAGCCCGGCATCACATTACTGGCTCAGGCTCTTAAGCTGCTCGGAGAGCATCCAGCCTGGCTTGATATGGTCAACTCGCAGTAGAGCTACCAATCCTTATCGACGATAGTCGATGCTGGTCACTATTGATCTCGTCGCCCTGACGCCGCGAAACATAATGTTCCAAACAGGTTTCAAATCAAATCCAAACATCCTCAAATGGAATAGGATCTACCTGCACAATCGATCAGTGGTTCAACAGAATACGAACCGCGCAAGTCGACTGCTCGACAAATCACTCGCATATGCTTACACGTTGATGCGGCTGGAGTAGCTTCATGGAGCCCTGGGAAAAATTAGCCTCGCGATTTTTCGACCTTTGGAGAAACAAAGGTGACGACTGGCTTGAGAAGTACCACAAAGAGATGATGCGCACGGTCAAAAATTTCACCGCCAAGCAAGGTGGAACACTTTCAGAAGGGCGCATGTACAAAAACGAAGAAGACATTCCCAAGCTCAACTCGGGAAACGCCCTTCTCGACATGGAATTACGCCAGCGACTGGTGGACAAACTGAAGTTTCCCGTCATCACCGTCCGTTATAAGCACTGGAAATTAGTGACCCGAGTTCTTGGCCCAGCCGAGTTCCCGCTCATATTTCCAGGCAAAGTGATGCTGATTGTTCAAGGCACGAGATTCGTTCCAAAACAAGATTTTCAGCTCAGTATAATCACCCGAGGCACCTCCGTGGAATGGCTGTCAAAGCCACTCGAAAACGTGATCAGGTTGTGGCCTGAGCTGAAAGAAGTAGGCGACAGAAAGCCCAGAAGTGATGCTGGAACCGAGGTGAAGAGCGGGCATTATGACGTTGATAGCCGCTTTGTCATCAAAACCACTCATCCACAACTGGTTGAAAAACTGTTTGAAAAACACCGCATCCGAGAAAAGATACTGGCCTCGCGAATGACCGGCTTTGCAGTGTCGAGCAACTTCAACCCAGATCAAACCTGGGGTAACGTGCTCAGTTTTTTCGATATAGTCCGCATCAATAGCGCAGAGGAGATGGCTACTTCCAACGCCTTCTTCCGCGACATGCTCGATGCCCTGTTCGAATTCGAATTGATCTCAAGCGAACCGCCTGAGCCTCTCGCTCTGGGCTCGAGAGTCTTCGACTTCTAACCGACTGTTCGCCGGTTTGTTTTCTATGCTTCCTGGAGTGCTCTCAAAGAAACTTCAGCACTGGACAAAAGCTTAGAAGCTCTGTCACTGTCGCGAGTCAACTGAGAAGAGAACCCGTAGTGCGGTTTCAGCACGACTTTCTCGGCGCCAACTCTCACGCCTTCACCGAGAAACGCTGTCAATCTCTGACTGGCTAAACGAGCACCGATTTCATCGCATTCATGCAGAATCAATGCCAGAGTCTTATTCCTGAATCGCACAACAATATCAGTTGGGCGCAAGTTCAGGTTAAACTGCTGTGCCACCGCATACAGTACTGCTTCCGTTTCTTGCAACGAACCATCTGGGCTTGTAAATTCAGCCAGCACAACGCTAAGAGGATACTTGTTCTCAAGGGCAAGTTCGATTTGACCTTCCAGCAACTGCACCAGGTACTCACGTGTGCATGTGCGCTTGAGCGGATCGCTTAGCTTTCCCGATGTCGACTGTTGCGGGTTGACCGCAGGGATGCTGTTCAAGGTTGCATTGGTAGTGCGATAAGCGCGACGTTCGATGCCGTTCGGCGCTCCGTATAGGTTGGACATTCATTTCACCTCTGGGTGCATAATCATCTGGGATTCCAACGGATACCTGAAAGCAGCTCGTGGTGATTGTAAGATCTTTTATCCACTCAGGATCGCGCCCGTCGCTTATTTGTTAAACATGTTTTGTAAACCCGTTTACTGAAAGCAATTCCAGACTTTACGCGCCTTAAAAGGAGCAGTTGAAAAGCTTCTGCAAGCAAAATGAAACGGCTCAACCATCACCTTTTCTTTATACTTTCAAAAACGATGACCGGAGACAGAAGTCCGTACACAAATTAGTCACAACCATGCCGCACTACAGACGGTGCCAGCAAAAATTCTGTGGAGTCAGCTCTATTTATTCCGGACGGAACGGATCTGGCGGTGGCGAACCTGACGACCGCCCTTCCATCTCGTCTTCGCGACGCGGTTGTGGTCGGGGTGGCGGGTTCTGCGGAGCATTCGGATTGCCTCCACTCGGACGCAACTTCTCGTTCAAAGCCTCTTTCAACAACTCGTTTTGTTTGAGCAAAGCTTTCAAGTGTTCGTTGGCAATGGCCAACTCAGCTTGCAACTCGGCCACTGTCTGTTCGTGCGTGACGCCTGTGACAGGGTCGCGTCCCGGCATCTTGGGCAACAACACATAACCAAGCTGCACGGCTTTCAAAGCTGCGGCGGTTCTTGTCGGCACTTTCAACTTGGCAAGAATACATTCGATATGTTTTTCAACTGTACGCAATTTCATATCGAGTTCTTCTGAAATTTCTTTATTGCGCAAGTCAAGTCGAATTAAAACTTCAATTTCGCGATCGGTGAGGTTCGAATTCGGCATCGAAGTTGCCGGGCTCTGCTTCACCAGCTGGGTGATTTTCGGGTCACAAAACGGCAAGCCACGCGTTACTTGCTCGATTGCCTCGAACAAAGTACGTGGACCGGAACTCTTCAAGCAAAATCCACGCGCCGACGCGCGCACAAGCTGATTGTGATACTTGGTGGCGTGATAGGAGTCAGTCAACACCAGCACGTTAGCCGTTGGCATCTCATCATGGACACGCCGGCAGATTTCTACGCCGTTCAAAATATCGAGGTCAACATCTGTTATTACGAAATCAGGCTTCATGCGACGAATCAAATCCATCGCCGCCATACCGTCGGATGCCTCTCCAACAATTTCGACTACTTCTGAAACAACCCGTTTGAGACCGAAGCGGATCAGTTCGTGACGCTCACACAACACTGTACGTGGTCGGAACACTGAGTGCCTCTGCGGTTGTGAATAAGAATCCAAGGAAATCTCCGAACCTAGTTTTTAAAATCTGGCACTTGGGCCACTGGTTAATTGTAACAACGCCTCAGAGAACTGACGGAGTATTCCAAAACTCCATATGTGGAAAGGTAAGGGATGACGCCCCCTTCGTCAAGTCAATCCCTTTCCAGCACGCAGATTTGAGACGCCAAGGGTATATCAAGTATGGGAAATATACGAAGCCTGTGGGATATCCCCCAATAGACTTGGCAGCCGCGGAATCGTTAAGCTGTGCTCACATTCGGAAATTATATGTATTGCACCTCACCAGATTTTCAAGCAAAAATGACTAACGTCCATAAATTCATCTACACCCTCGCAGTAGCCATGAGCATTCAGCTCGGTCTGGCCACCGAGCAGGCATTCGCAACCAAGCTCAATGCAGCGCCTCTGCCTCATGAGCGCGATTCAAAAGACTTCTCCAACGGCGAAGAGACCGTGATACCGCCAAGCGCAACTCGCTTCAAGCGCCGTCCAGATGCGCGCGAAGTCGAGAAACAACAGAAAGCAGACGAACTGGAAGCCCAGAAAAACGCCGCTCTCGCCAAAAAGCAACAGCTCGACGCAGAAGCAAAAGCACAGCAGCAGCAAATCGAAGCCTATAACAAGCAGGCTCAGATCGCCATAGAAGCCAACAACAGCGCCGTCGCCCTGGGTAAACAGGGTCGCTGGATGGAAGCGATAGCAGCCCATGAAAAAGCTGTTCAATACGACCCCAAGAACAAACAGTTCAGAGTCAATCTGTCAGCGGCACGCACAGCTTTCGGCCAACAACGGATGGCCCAGAAAGATTACGCGGGCGCTGCCAGCATGTTCCGCAAAGCTCTCAGCGCAGCACCTGATAACGGTCTGGCCGGCAAAATGCTGGTCGAGTGCATGAAGAAGAGCGGGCTCGATGCAACCAATGCAGACGTGAGAATTCAAGTTGGCGATCAACTGGCCGGTGCAAATGATTTCGAAGGCGCGGCGATTGAATACCAGGCAGCCATGCAGATTGAGCCGTCCGGGAAGACATACGTAAAAATGGGCGATATGGCCTATCGCTACGGACAGATCACCACAGCAACGAACTGGTATCGTCAAGCGATCATCAAAGATCCAAACTGTGGCGCAGCCCACAGGCAACTGGGATTCCTGGCGCTGGCTCAGCGTGACAATACATCGGCGGCGGCATCATTGCGCAAGGCAGTCATTCTCGACCCGAAAGACGTGGCAGCCGGGCAGCAACTTGTCGAGATCTGGCGCAAACAAGTAGCAACAAATCCTTTACTGGCAGAGAATCATCTAGGTCTGGCGGGCGCTCTGCAACTGACTGGAGATTTCGTCGGCGCAGAGAGTTCATATAGAAAGTTAGAAGCTCTCGATCCCAAAAATCCAGGACTGGAAGCCGGCCGTGCCAGCCTCAGTCGCGCCTACCAGCACGCGAAAGCGGAGAAACATAAACTCGCCTCCACCACCCTCTACAACCAGGGGCTGCGCCGCGAAGCACTGGCAGAAATCAATCAAGCAGTCATGCTCGAGCCAAGAAATGCCGAATATCAGTTTCTTCTAGGTGAATGCCTGGAAGCAAATGGCGACTATCAAAATGCGCACCAGGCCTACCTGACATGCGTGCTTATCGACCCGGAAAACAACAAAGAAGCCGCCGCTCGCATGAAAGCGATGCAAAATCAGAGCGGCATGACAGCTCAGCAATCGCAAAACGCAATCAGCCAGGTGACCAACAGATTGACGGGTGCAAACTCACAACATTCACCATTGGCAACACCACAAGCACAAGCGATGCCCGTGCAAACACAGCAGACCGCGCCTGCAGCTTTGGCTCAAGGCATGCCGACTGATAACAGTGGCGTGAGAAAGAATATGTTTGAAGGCGGAAGCGGCTCACCAACCCTTCCCCAGACCATGAACTTCAGAACTCATGACGAGTCGGAAGCAGCCCAATCAGGCACGGCAGTCGCCGCCGCCCCCGGTATCACAGCACCTCAAACTACAGCGCCTGCAGCCAATGACAATCTCGCGAAAGTGAGCGCCTGCGAGGCACAAAAGGACTACGCGGGAGCGGTGACAATTCTCCGCCAACTGCTGTCTGATAATCTCCAGAACCCGGACATACACCACCGACTGGCAGTCAATCTGATGTCAGCCGGAGAAATTAGCGAAGCAATCTCGGAATTTAGGATTGCAAGCGCACTAAATCCGAAGCAGAAGGCTTATGCTGAAGATCTAGCGAGAGCTATGTCCATTCATAAACGCTCTATGACGAGCGACGGAGCCGGAGCACCTCAATGAGCTTTTACTTTCAGGCACCTGATCTAGCCGAATTTCCGAGGCGATCTTACCGAAAGTTCCTTGAAGAAACACTGGGTAATCTGTTTGCTGAAATTTCACCAATAGCTAGCGAGTTCAGCACCCGCTACGAAGTCTCATTTGTCGGCCAGGACGGCAAAGTCCACTGGCGATTCGAAGATTACGCACCCGACTCAGGCTATCCGACGTCAGCCGAGGCGGCGCGCAAAACCAACATGACTCATGCAAAGCGCATGATGATGGAAGTCTGGTTACGCGACACCCAGACCCACGAACTGCGTAAATCAACCGCCTACGTTGCCGACGTGCCTGTAATCACCGACCGCGGAACATTTGTTATCAACGGCTCTGAACGTGTCGTACTCGGTCAGCTTGTCCGCGCTCCAGGCATCTACTTTTCACAGGGAGGGCCTAGCAGCTACAAAGCTCTCTGGCTGGCAGAACAGGGCGCACCAGTCAGCATCGAATTGGAACTCGATCCCGGTTCGGGCAAAACCAGTCGCGCCAAATGCAGAATCAAACTGCCTAAACGCAGCTGGATTGCAGCAACGACCGTATTGACGGCGATGGGTGTCGACGAGAACACCATGACCAAAAGAATCGCACCCCTGCTCGAGCGCAACCGCATCGAGTGGAAGAAAGTGTCACAGACTGAAGCTCTGGCAGTCGTGGGCAGGGGCTGGAAACCGGACGGCGGTGGTGGCGCCAGTGGTGGCGTCACGGCGTTGAAAGAATTGACCGAGAAACGCCGCTACAACATGGGCCACCTCGGTCGAAAACGTGTCAACAAGAAGCTTGGCGTTGACCACGAGTCGTTGCAACTCAGTGCCGAAGACATCATGGCAGCCGTCGAATATATTCTCAACCTGCCACTGGGTAACGGCACCACAGACAACATAGACAGCCTGGAGAACCGCCATTTGCGCGGTGTCGGCGACGTTTTGACGCGCGCCGTACGACCGGCTCTGGCTCAGATGGTCAAGTCGCTGAGAACGAGGCTGGAGCTCAATGAAGACGAAGAGATAGGCAGCCCCAACGACCTGGTCGACTGCCGTCCGGTCGCCAACGCCATGGTCAAATTCTTCTCGGGCAATCCTCTCGTTCAGTATCTGGACCAGCAAAACCCGCTCTCAGAGCTGTCTCACAGACGCAGAATCACCTCCTTCGGACCAGGCGGTATCGATCCAAACGCCGCTCCCAACGAAATGCGCGACGTGCATCCCTCTCAAATCGGCAGAGTCTGTCTGGTTGAATCACCAGAAGGAAAAAACTGCGGTCTTGTAGCGTACATGGCGACCTACTGTCGCATCGACGAAGACGGCTTCCTGACCGTGCCCTACCGCCGCGTTGTAGAAGGCAAAGTCACCGACGAAGTATGCTATCTCACCCCCGCCGACGACAAAGTCTACTCGCTGGCACCACCTGATACGAGAGTAATTGAAAACGAGATTCAAGGACCCTTCGTCAGCGGCAGACGCGGCGAAAGGTTTTTTGAGATGGAGCCCAAAGACGTCGATATGATCGGTATCGCGCCACAGGGTTTCATCTCTGTCGGATCGGGTCTGATTCCATTTCTAGAACACGACGATGCCAACCGCGCCCTCATGGGTGGTGGCATGATGCGCCAGACCCTGCCGCTTATCAAGCCTGAGCGCCCGCGTGTCGGCACAGGCATGGAGAAAATCGTCGCCCGTTCATCAGGACACTCTATCGTCGCCAGGCGAGCCGGCACTGTCACACGAGTCACAGGCAACGAAATCGTCGTTACCCAGGCAAGCGGCGAATCACGAACTTACAATCTAATACGCTTCGACCGCACTAACCAGAACACAATTTTGGACCAGCGGCCCGCCGTCAAAGAAGGCCAGAAAGTCGAAGCCGGTCAAATCATCGCCGATGGTCCTGCCATCGACAACGGCGAACTGGCTCTCGGTCGCAATCTTCTTATCGCCTTCCTGTCATGGCGCGGTCAGAACTTCGAAGACGCTATTGTCCTCAGAGAAGGACTGATTCGAGACGCCAAGCTCAGTCATATAGAAATAGAAAAGCACTCGGTCGGTGTTCACCAGACTTTGCGTGGTCCTGAGGTTCTCACGCCTGAACTTCCCAACGTGGCCAACAAAGATCTGGAACACCTGGACATGCGCGGCATCGCGAAGATAGGCAGTTATGTCAACCCGGGCGACATCCTCGTCTCCAAGCTGGCACCGAAAGAACAGCGCGCCATGAGTGCGGAAGAAGAACTCCTCCAGGCAATCTTCGGCAAGGTGGCAGAAGAAATGCAAGACACGAGTCTGCGCGTGCCGCACGGCTCAGGCGGTCGAGTCATCGACGTGCGCATCTTCACGCCGGAAACAACGCCTGAGTTGAAATCAGGTCTGATCTGCGAAATCGAAGTACTGATTGCCCGAATGTGCCCCGTTGAAGTAGGCGACAAACTGGCGGGACGCCACGGAAACAAAGGGATCGTCTCGATTGTCGTGCCAGACCAGGACATGCCTTACCTGCCCGACGGCACACCAGTCGACATCTGCCTCAACCCGCTTGGCGTACCAAGCCGTATGAATGTGGGACAGGTGTTCGATACGCAGCTCGGGCTCTACTCGCAGATTCTCAATCGCTACTACCGCATTCACCAGTTCGACGAATCTATCTCACCTGACGCCTCGTTCAACCTGGTCAGAGACGCACTTGCCGAGGTTCGAAAAACACCCGGCTACGAGTGGATGGGCAAGGACGGCAAAGTAATTCTGACCGACGGCAGAACGGGAGAGCCATTTGACCGCCCGGTGCTTGTGGGCAGACAGTACATGCTCAAGTTGAATCAGCTTGTTCTCCACAAAATCAACGCAAGATCCGGATTGGGTGGACCTTACGCCGCTGTCACACAACAGCCCGTGGGCGGAAAAGCAAACCACGGCGGACAGCGTATGGGCGAAATGGAGGTCTGGGCTATTCAAGCCTACGGCGCTGCCAATATTCTCAACGAAATGATGACCATCAAAGCCGACGACTTACACGGACGGCACCAGTCTTACGCCGACATCGTCCAGGGCAACCCGATGTGCGCACCAGGACGTACAGCTGCATTCGACGGTCTGTGCTGCGAAATTCGCGGACTTGGCTTCGAGATGACACTTGGTCGCATCGTAGACAGCTTCGACGTTGTCGAAGATAAGAGTTGCTCGACCCCATCGAAAGAACCACCTCCAAAGACACTCGAAGAAGAGTACATGGTCTCCGCCGTCGATACGAGAGAAGAAGAAGGAGTCAAGATTCTCGAAATCCCAGCCGGCGACTATGTTCCTATCAGTCGACCGCTGCAAGCACCGGTCATCACCTCAGTCACAACCGGCAAGAACGGCTTCAAGCCGCGCATCGAAGTTTCGCAAGAACCAATCATCGACGACATCGACGACAGCGATGAAGCGTATCTCGCTTCCTTCATCGACGACGCCACAAGCGACATTCTCGGACCTGATGGAACGCTTGCCAGTGGAACAGTCAACCAGGAAGACAATCAAAGAATGCAGGAATTCGATGAACCTGAAGAATTCGCTGCTCCTATCGACTTCGGCAGACCGGTCGAGTTCGGAAAACCGAACGAATTCAAGAAACCAGCCGAATTCGCCCCACCGACTGCGCAACCTGCCGGCGAGCAGCGTTTTGCGCTTTCCAGCGCTGATTTATCAGATTTGTCAGCAGCGATTGCGCCTGAACTTTCCAGCCAACAAGAAAAGCTGTCGCTTGACTTTCCGTCGCTCAGCGATCTCCAGTCGCTCGCTTCAGAGCTGCTCAACCTCGGAAATACTACTGAAACGGTAAAGCCCCCCACAGAGCCGGTCAAATCCTCAAACCCTCGTGAGGGCGGCGAAGGGGAAAAATCCCATGGTGAGGGTAATTACATCATGGACGACGAAGAATCTTAAAAGCATACTAGTGGTGCAGTCGGATCACTAGGAAATCGTACATGTCAGGCAGAGCACATAAGCAGTTCATCAAGACCACGGCGTTGTCTTTGTTTATGCTCGGCGCACTGAGCGTCTTCTCTCCGTTGGCAGCGCTTGCCCAGTTTGCACAACCGCTCGGATACCCCAGCCAGAACACGACACCACAAGCAGAAGTGCCTGGCAGCGGCGATACTCCTGCGCCGGTCAATCCCGGCGACACAATCGGTGCTCCTCCTGTTCCCACTGGAACAGCTGATCCAACCACAGGCAACAGTTTCCCAAATGGCGTCGGTCGCGACAGAACAGTCGTCAACGTCTACCGCAACAGCAATGGCGGTGCACTCGGTCAGCCACGCGGCAACCGCATGGTCATGACGATTCGTCCAGACCAGCTCTCAGCTGATCAACTCGGTCAAGTGCAAGGTATTCTCGGCGTCAACCTGCTCTCGGGCGAACAAATCATTCAGGTCAACGCTTCTGATGGTCAGATCGAACAGTTGCAGCAAGCAATGGCAGCCTGGCCGCAATATCAAATGAACGGCAATCGCAAGAAAATCAACAACGATTCACCAGCCACCGGATACCCAAAAGCCAACGAAAACAATAGCTACGACTTCCAGGGTCCGCTGCCGACAGTAAGAACATTCTCCCGCTATCTCGTCATTCTCGGCGTCGTCTGCGCCACAGTGTTCATGGCACTGGCAGCCTACTCCATGGTGCTCGGTCACCCTTACGGTGGCGCCAGAGTAATAGGCACCGCAGCTGGTTTCATGCTCCTGCTCATGGGCTACACAATCTGGAAAGTCGTCCAGATGAACACATTCAAAGCAATGAGCAACACGCCGGCAATCAATCAGAACAGACCGCAAACAGCTCAAGTGAACGATGCAAACATAGGCCCGCCAGGAGTACCGGTCACCCCGGGTGGTGGCGTCGGCGGAGCCGGAAGAAGCGGCATACCAGTCGTTCCATTCGGCAATGCTAACAACCCATAATCGACGAAGCAGACAAAACAAAGATTCTCAGGTAGTCAAAAGGACGCGGTAAACAATGAAGACAAAAACACTACTGATAGCAACAACGGCACTGAGCCTTGTAGCAGGTTGCGTGACATTGTTTCCAGCCTACGCCGCTCCGAACGGAATGGATGTTTTCTCCAACGTCACACCCGGAAACAGAAATCAAAACCCGCCTAGAAAATCCGCTGCCGATCAAATCGCCAGCATGATTCCTGCTGCCAATCCGATTGGACAGGGCTCAATGGCGATGATGTCAACGACGTCTCCGGCGCTCACCTGGTTTGAGAATTTCGACAATGTGTCATTCAGCTTAATGCCGACCGACACAGACAGAATCATCCTCAAAACCAACTTCAACCAGGAAGCAGAGCGCGTTATAGCATGGTCTAAAACTGCATCTAAAGTAGCTCACAACTACAGAGTTCTCGCCAAGAAATTAAAAACTGCACCGGTTCCTCCAAATCATGCACCTTTGAAGGAATATCAAAATCTGATGTCTGCCTGGTACGACGACAAAGCGGCTGTCTACGAAGATTTGATCCGCCCTCGCCCACCAGCCAGAACGATCGAAGAACTGCAGGACCAGCTCAAAGAAATCAATGACCGCGCAGACAGCATTGCCAGCCAACAAAAAGAATTGCACGCAATGGATATGCACCTGAGAGATGTGTATCACGTCCACCAGCCCAGACAAACCGACAAGCTCTGGCAGTACGTCTCCAATCAAACGCCAAATCACATTCAGGCGCTACCGAAGTAAAAGTCTTTCTCCGAACAAACACCCCAAACAAATCCGAGGACCGCAGGCAATGGCAATCCAACTCAATGAAAGAGACCATCTCATCTTCAAGCTGATAGATGAGCATCAGGTTCTTCTCGAAAAACATATTTCCTGGTTCATCTCAGGCGATGACAAACCTGTCTTGATCCGCGATCGACTACGCAAACTCTTTTATCTCGACTACTTGCTCTGCCACCGCCACGCGACAAAATTGCCCTGGTGGACGACTCCAACAAAGCCACTGGTCTACATGTTGGCGCCCCTGGCTCGCACTGTCTCAAATCTCAAAGAAGAAGAAGTTGATCTGTTCGACGCCGACATTCAAAGACATCTGCTTGAAGTTGCAAACTTGCGCATGATGCACTTGATTGGTGTCAAAGAAAATGAAATTTCCGATTTCACATGGACGACCTGCAAAGCCGTCGAAGGACAGAAGAAGCATGTTGATGCCATAGTGAAACTGACTGTCGGAGGCAACGTTCGCAACTTCGGCATCATCAATCACCCGGCCACAACTGCCGAACTGATAAGCAACATCGAAAGCGCCATCAAAGGCGGAGTCGAATCAGTTTTGATCGTCTCACGCGATGAAGCACATCAAGCTGCAGTTCAGACTCTTCTTTCAAACTCGAGCGTGAGCAAGAATGTTTTCTTCTCGACTCACCACGAGCTCTACAAAACCGGTATCGTGAAATCAGCCTGGCAAGGAGCGGATCAACGCGCCGCTGACTTGTTCGGTACGAATGTAGTTGCTGCTTTCGCAACACCGACATTCACAGCGGTGGCCATCTAAGATTTGTTTGTCCTCGATTGATTGGGTTTAAGGCGGCTTTTATGCCGCCTTTTTATTTGCCGGAAATCAGCTCTCGGATGCCTGAGAACTGTTTTTCAAACCGAGGCGAATAGTCTTGCTCAAATCGTGACTGATGGAAATCTGTTTTACAGTTTTAGACTCGAAGGCACTGTCTGACGGCGGCGCAAAACGGAGCGAATAAACTCCAGCCGGTATGGTCAGATTACAGACACCGTCAGGATCGGTTAAGACTGAACCTTTAGGCAGAGACTTACTGCTGCCATCGCCTGTGATAGCATTGCCGTATGGGCTGTAGGCCACTCGGCAGCGCGCCACTTTCTGGTTGGATTCGCCCACCACCTCGAACTTGACCTGACACCATCCATGCCAATCAATATCCAGGTTTTTAGGCTCCGATCCAATTTCAATCTTCTGGGCGTTCGACAGATCAGTATGCACCGCCAGCCAGTAAGAGCCGGGCGCTATGAAAAAGCTGTATCGACCTTCAGCGTCAGTCATACAGGTTGACAGTGGAACATCGTTTTCAGATTCACACAAATCTCGGTCATCGTCTGCATAAACCGAGACTTTAATACCGTTGCGAGTGTGCCCTGATTCGTCGGCAATGCGTCCATAAAGACGTGTACCCTGGACAAGCCTCACCGGAAGCTGCGTGTCAGCGCCAACGACAACCATGCGAGTCCACGGCGCTAAGCCGCTAAACTGCGCACCGTCAAGAGTGACTGACGGAGCATGCTTGGGATGGGCTGAGACGACCAATTTATAGGTACCACCCGGCACACCGACAGAAAACTGCCCGGCTTCATCGGTCTTGGTCAACAGATCGATCTTCCTATCTAATCCCTGAATACGCACAAGGCATTGCGCCAGTGGTGTCAGCTCGTACTGCACCTGCCCGCGCAGTCGAAAACCCTCGGCCAGTTGAAAGTCCTTTTTCAAGTCGGCGAAAACTTCTACATTGCTTTCGGTGGCAGCGAACAACAATCCGGCTTGATCGGGCTCAATGGAGATATCGTAAACACCTGACTCAACAAGAGCACGAAACTCGCCGTTACCATCGGTGGTGCAAGTGACGTCGATATTGAGCTGTTCGAGCAACTCGTTTTCCTGATTAGCAGGCGTCAATTTCACTTTCACGTTGGCGGCCGGCACACCAAACACATCTGTGACGCGCCCCTCGAAGTTACACATATCCGGCAAAACAAATTCGAGACTGTCGTCGCGCTGTAAATCAACTTGATAGATAGTACTTGTCAAAAAAGGCAGATTGCCGGCTTTTGCACCCTCGCTTCCCGATTGAGGGGAATGACGGAAGGCCACGTTGAACCGGCCTCGGGGCAGCGTCACCGCGTATTTGCCATCACGCCCCGCCACAGCAGAGGCGCTATAGGTCAGCGGTTCTCTCGCCGACACAAGAATTTCACCGGCTGTGACTGGAGCACCAGATCTGGTGACAGCCTTGACCTTTAAAATATTTCCCGTGACAAGACCAACGTTCAACATAGTGTTGCCGTTTACATTCAACTCGTTTGAAGTGCGCAGAAACCTCGTGTTTGGGTCGGGTTCGATTTCAATGCGATAGCCACCGGGACAAACACCGAAGTTGAATTCTCCCCTGGTGCCAGTGCGCTGCCTGCCAACCAGCCCCTCTGGACCGGTGACGCCCTGGTCATACAAAGAGACAGTCACACCTGAAATGCTCAAACCTTGATGGCGGACTGTACCGGATAAGTTGAAGGTGAAGACTGTCGAAGTCAAAATAAATCCTCGGTCCGCTTTCGTTCGTCTGAGATTTTAACGCATTCTGGACTCCCATCTTCTACAGATTTCCAACCAAGTGCGATCATGACTTCGCGAACTGTGGCAAAAGACCCGGTCACCACTACCAGTTCAGATTTGTCCAGCGCAGCCCGAAAAGCGTCTGCGATCGTCTCGTAGGTTGATGCGCGAGCCCCACGCTCGTTACAAAAGATTGCCAGCTGCTCCTTGTCAAAGGTAGCTCTGCGTGTCGCAGCCTGACTGGCGTAAACGCAGTCACCGGCACGCACAAGCGCATCCACGATTCGTCTGGCATTCTTGTTCTCGAAACAACCTATAACAAATTGAATCTTTCTCCTGGGATGAATACGTTCCAGTGCCGCTCGCAACGCCTCAGCACCGGCCACATTATGCGCACCATCGAGAACAATTTTTCTATCGGATCCAGGCACCCGCACGACTTGTAAGCGACCCGGCCAGTATGCGTGCTCAAATCCGGAGCGAATGATTTGCTGCGATCGTCCGGGGTTTCGCGCCGCTAAACCACTGATATGAAAGGCTGCCACAGCCAACAATCCGTTCTCTTGCTGATATGAACCAAGCAACGCCAGTGACTCTCGGCAAGCATTAAAGTCGCTCTGGATCTTGCTTGCAAGCTCTCCTTTCGGATTATCGTTTATGGCAAAGAGGTCGCATCCCAATTGCTTGCTTCGATTAGAAATCACACCCAGAGCCGCTCCGCTTGCACCTGATACCACTGGAACGGCTGATTTTATGATGCCGGACTTTTCAAACGCTATCTCCTCAACGGTATTACCGAGTATATGAGTATGATCCAGATCGATATTCGTTATTACACTGACAAGGACGTTGCCGACAACATTGGTGGCATCAAACCGCCCGCCCAGACCGACTTCGATTACCCCTAAATCGACCCGGTTCTCGGCGAACCAATAAAAGGCGATTACAGTGAGAAATTCGAACCAGGTTAATGGACCAATTTCCGGATTCGCACAGGCGAACTCTTGAGAAAGATCGCGAACGTAACTGCCGATACGAGCGAATTCGAGATCTGAAATTGGCTCGCCGTCTATATGGAACCGCTCATTCCAGCGCAAGAGATGAGGTCCGGTAAATCGACCCGTTTTCAAGCCAGCCGCTCTGGCAATGCTGTCAATCAAAGCAACGGTGGAACCCTTGCCGTTCGTTCCAGCCACGTGAATGACAGGGTATTGATTCTGCCAATTGCCATGCGCAGCCATAAACGCCGCAATTCTGGTTAAACTCGGCTTCTCTAAAGTTGGGGACAAACTCTCGATGTACGAGAGACACTCTGAATAATCCATCAACACATGTCTTGAAACTGCGACACCAAATAGGTTGCCTCAGATCATACCTGTTACGATTTGACTTGACCTAACAAATGGAGTTCCCCGTGCCAGTCTTCAAAGCCGCTCACAAAGTCGAAAGTAAACGCATCTACGAAGGCGATATTGTCAACTTCCGTGTCGACAAAGTTCGCCTGGAAGACGGCCAGGAGACTATCCGAGAGCTGGTCGAGCACAACGGGGGAGTTGTCATCGCCTGTCAACCCGCTGAAGACAAAGTGGTTTTGATCAGTCAATATCGATACTCGGTCGATGAAGACTTGCTCGAACTGCCGGCCGGTCGCATCGAAATTGGAGAGGATCCGTTGCACGCCGCCACACGTGAACTGACTGAAGAAACCGGCTACCGTGCAAAAATTTGGCGCGAGCTTGTCAGAATGTACTCGGCACCGGGCTTCTGCAATGAAATGCTCTACATGTTCCACGCCTCAGAAGTCGAACTCGTCAGCAAAAATCTTGACTACGACGAAGAGACAGAAGTCATCGTTCTGGACACAGAGGACGCTTGGCAACTCGTTCTCGACGGAAAAATTCGCGATGCGAAAACAGTATCTGGAATAGGCATGCTGCTCGCGGAAAAGTACAAGCGTATTTTTTAACTGCCACTCAGGCTCCAGAGACTTATCAGAGCAAAACTTGGCGCCTGCAGATGGTATACTTCCGCTCAGCAAAGTGCAGAATCTTCCTGTGTTTTGCTTAATAAATTCCGGTGACAAAACGGCATTCAAAGAGGTTCAGGCTTTCTATGGCTACGAAGGAAAAAGTCAATAAAGGTGTCGGACTGCCCAGCGCAGCCATGGTAGTAATGGGATTTGCCGGCGCAATCGTCAGTGGACTGAGCTTCATAATCATCAGATACTGGCCTTTACCTGTCAGTATCGTTCCAGTGTACGGCTTCAAAATAGGAGCACTCTGGGGTCTCGTAGTCGGAGCAGCTTTCGGTCTCGTGCTCGGCTTCCTCACTGATGATTCCCACTTCCAGGATTCAGACGCAGCTTAATTGCACAAGCAGAGTTCTGTCGTCATGCCGTCTGAACGGGCACCCTGCACCAAAACTTCTCAAGGCGCCACGGGCGCCTTTTTTGTTCTCAGCAAACGCAACCGCGAAAAAACCTGCTAACCTTCTATGCACTTAACGCCGGTCAGCTCGACTGCACAGGCTATCCCAGGATCACATACAGGTGCGGATGATGGACGACTATATCGCGAGCTTGCCGAAGGCCGAATTGCACCTTCATATAGAAGGTACGTTCGAACCCGAGTTGATATTCAAAATGGCAGAGCGAAACAAAATCACTCTTCCTTACGATTCAGTCGAGACCTTGAAAAAGGCTTATCAGTTCACTGATTTGCAGTCGTTCCTGGATCTGTACTACGCCTGCATGAACGTGCTTCAAACCGAAGAAGATTTCGCCGAACTGGCCAACGCTTACTTCGCACGAGCAAGCAAGCAAAATGTCGTACACGCAGAAATATTTTTCGATCCACAAGCACACACCGGACGCGGTGTGCCTTTCAGAACCGTGATAGATGGTCTCTGGTCAGCCGTAAAAGACAGCAAGAAAAACTTTGGTATCACAACCAAAATGATCATGTGTTTCCTTCGCGACCTCAGTGCTGAATCAGCGATGGAAACTCTCGATCAGGCCATTCCATATGGCGAGCGGATCGTAGCTGTCGGGCTCGACTCTGCAGAAGTGGGCAATCCGCCGTCCAAATTCACTGATGTATTTGCCAAAGCCCGCGCCGCCGGATTCGAAGCCACAGCACACGCCGGTGAAGAAGGTCCTGCCGAATACGTTTGGGAAGCTCTGAATCTTTTGAAGGTGAAACGCATCGACCACGGCGTCAGGAGCATGGAAGACCCGAAACTAGTTCAACACCTGGTCGAGACAGCGACACCACTGACGGTGTGCCCGCTGTCAAACATCAAGCTCCGCGTTTTTGACAAAATGAAAGACCATAACATCAAAAAAATGCTTGGCGCGGGACTGAAAGCGACCATCAATTCTGACGATCCAGCCTACTTCGGCGGTTATATAGGCGAGAATTTCCAATCGATTACAGACGCTCTCGACCTGTCGCACGATCAGTTGAAAACGCTGGCTGTTAATTCGATTAACGCGTCGTTCCTGAGCGCAGCGGAAAGACAGGAATACCTGAATCTGTTTTCGAGAAATTAGCCTGACTACGTCAGAACTTTTGCTACTTCAGAATTTTTGAATAACTCTCTTCGTTGAAACCTACCAGCAAGACCTTGCCGACTTGCAACGTGGGTGCTCGCAGGTTTCCGGATGGACCAATGATCAATTTCTTCAATTCATCATCATCAACATTTTCCTTTTTCAAATTCAGATGCACCAGCTTAGTGCCCTTACTGGCATAAATCTCGTCAAATTTGCGCGCCATAGCCACAGCTTCATCCGGTCCAATACGTGTCTTCTTAGCATCTACGACCGTTGCAGCTTTTACTTTTTTGCGAGTCAAGAAGTCCTGAGCTCTTGCACAAGTCACACAACCGTTGCGGTGATAAATCCAATCAAGCGTCATAACAAAGTGCTCCCTTCAAGTGTCTCCGAACAGATTCGTCAATCGTACCGAATTGCCAAAATTGATTCCAGAAAACAAGCTAATCAGTTCCGCACTCGAAATCGCCGGATTTATGCACTGCCGAAGCCGTATTCTGATTCAGGCTCTCAGCATCATGCGGCAGAAATTTCGAGGAGAGCAAATACGCAGCAACTCCAAAAGCGACTGCCACATTCAACGATTCTTTGAATCCTTTCATCGGCAGATGACAGACTACATCACACAAATCAAGCGCTTCTACCGATAGTCCCGTCACCTCATTACCGACAATCAAGCACAGCGGCGTCTGCAATTCGTCAGCGCTCAGAGTCTGTTCGAGGTCGATACTTTGCTGGTTTCGTTCAAGCCCAACGATAAGCACACCGGACTTTTTCAATTGCGGAATCACATCGACAGCGCTGAGATGATAACTCCAGACGAGATGGTCTTCGGCGCCCAAACTTGTTTTAGCTATCTCCTTACGCGGCGGGCAGCCGGTAATGCCGCTCAAAAATAACTGACCAAACCCGGCGCCGTCAGCAGATCGAAAAATAGAACCGACGTTCCACAAGCTGCGCACATCCTCAACCAGAGCAGAGAGCGCGAAGGGATAACGAGAGACAGACGGGTCAGAGCCGTGAACAGCCTCCAGACCCGGCTGCAAGACGGAATGCTGCCCAACCTGCCGCTCCAGCTTGAGCAAAATAGAGAGAGGTTTGAAACTGGCTCTGCGATTGCAAGTCGGGCAGACGCCTGCGATAGGACGCGAGGCCTTCGGGTCCTGACTCGATAGCGGCAGTGAAAAAACAGCCAGACAGTCAGAAAAAGGACATCTCGTCTCGATCGTCAAAGCCTGCGGGGACACCGGACAAACCTCAGATTAGGCTGAATTACACTAGCAAACGCACGGATTGTACAAAAAAGGTTACACTATTGGGCTCATGCATACACCTCTGCCCCTGCGGTCATCGCATGGTTTTAGAGGTCCGGAGATCTCTGGTTTGTGACTCTCAGGCCCGCAGGGCTTAGATGGAGGTACTGATGAAACTGGTTGACAAGCCTGCCAAATCCCAAAAGCGGGACAATTCAGCATCAACGGCTGGTGAAAACACAGGAGCGAAGAGCACTCCGGCTCGCGCTGAGCTGATCAAGAAGCCTGCACCTCGCGCCAATATCGAGAATTACGAGCAGGACTATCAGTCATTCAACTGGGACGATGCCAAAAAAGAGATTTCTTACTTTACCGGCGGAAAAATGAATGCGGCATACAACGCAGTCGACCGCCACATGCATGACGGCAGAAGGAATAAAGTCGCCCTCTACTCCGTTAATGCCGCCAACAAAATCGAAAAGCTGACATTCCAAGATATCTACGAACAGTCGAACAAAATGGGCAATGCCCTGAAAAAACTGGGCGTCAAAAAAGGCGATCGTGTCTTCGTTTTCCTCTCCCGTGTTCCTGAGCTGTACACCTCAACAATCGCTATCGCCAAAGTAGGCGCGATCGCAGGACCACTTTTCTCGGCCTTTGGTCCAGACGCTCTGCGCGACAGGCTTGTAGACAGCGAAGCAAAAATAATCATCACCAGCCCGGCACTCAAACCGAAGCTGGACGCCATCAGAAATCAACTGCCTGATCTGGAATATGTGATCGTTGTCGGCGGCGATAAATCTCAGCTCGGAGAGCGTGAATACACTTACGAAGAACTGGTCGAAAACGAGTCGACCAAACTGCAATGCGAACAGATGGACCCTGAAGATCCGCTCTATCTGCTCTACACATCAGGGACGACAGGCAGACCCAAAGGTGTTGTTCACGTTCACAACGACATCATCGGTCATCACATGACCTCCAAGTGGGTGCTTGACCTTCGCGATGATGACATCTACTGGTGTACAGCCGATCCCGGCTGGGTTACAGGCACCGTATATGGTATCTTCGGACCATGGTCACTGGGAGCCTCCGTCGTCAGCTACGAAGGCAGATTCGATGCCGCCAGCTGGTATGCATTGATCGACCGCCTGAAAGTGACCGTCTGGTACACCGCCCCAACTGCCTTGCGCATGCTGATGAAGGGTGGCGACGAGATCGTCTATCAACACAGCCTCGAAAGCCTGCGCCACATTCTCAGCGTCGGTGAACCTCTGAATGCAGAAGTTCTACGCTGGGGTCACAAAGTCTACGGACTGCCCATCCACGATACCTGGTGGCAGACTGAGACAGGCATGCAATTAATCGTTAATCTGCCCTGCAACCCCATCAAACCGGGCTCAATGGGCAAACCGCTGCCAGGCGTCTATGCCGCTATCGTCGACGACGACGGCGAAGAAGTGCCGCCCGGCAAAGAAGGAAAACTGGTCGTTCGCCCGGGCTGGCCTGCCATGCTGCGCGAAGTCTGGCGCAACGAAGAGAAGTACAAAGAATATTTCAAGATCCCGGGCTGGTACTTCAGCGGAGACAATGCGCTCAAAGACACAGACGGCTTCTTCTGGTTCATCGGACGCGCCGATGATGTCATCAACACAGCCGGTCACAGAGTTGGCCCGTTTGAAGTGGAATCAGCCCTGATCGAACACCCCTCGGTGATTGAAGCAGGCGTGATCGGTAAGCCGGATGCCGAACGCGGCGAAATCATCAAAGCTTTCGTTGTGTTGGCAAATGGCGTCCAGCAAACCAACGAACTGCTGGAAGAGATAAAAGAATTCACCAAGCGTCAACTGGCTGCACATGCCTATCCTAGAGAAATAGAGGTAAAAGAAAGTTTGCCCAAGACCCGCTCAGGCAAAATCATGAGACGGCTCCTCAAAGCGTGGGAATTGGGACTGCCTACTGGTGACACTTCGTCGCTGGAAGACGACTGATCGATCGTTAAATTTAGCGATTCAGCCTATTTTCTTTTTAGAGCAAGAGCAGGCTCGATCAACTATCCTATAAACACCAGAACAACTGCATATCCAGTCGTCATGCGCCCTTGCAGCCAGGGGAACATGCGGTTCGATATCCAATTAGACCGCTGTCGTATATACAAACGACCGCCGGTCAATTTGAACTAATTTCGCGAAAATTACGTTTATAGGAATATGATGAACCCAGAGATAACTTCAGAAGCAGGCGCAGAGAGGCTACCACCACAGTCTCTTGACGCTGAACAAGCCGTTCTTGGCGCCCTCCTGGTGAGCGCGGAAGGAATGACGCGCATCGTCGACTTGCTAGAGGCTGAGTCTTTCTATCGAAAATCCCATCAAGTCATCTACTCGGCCATGTTGGACCTGTACGAGAAGAGTGAACCGATAGACATCATCACCCTCTCCCAGTATTTAAAGGACGAAGGCAAGCTCGATAGCGTGGGCGGTCGGCAATACATCACAGATCTGTCTCTTGCCGTAGCTACAACAGCCAACCTTGAATACTACGCAAAAACGGTTCAGCAGAAAGCGCTTCTCCGTCATCTAATCAAAGCCGGAACTGAAATCGTCGGTTATTGCTATGAAGAGACGGATGCAGAAGTTGCATTAGACAAAGCCGAACACCTCGTTTTCAGCCTGGCACAGAAGCGGGATATGAACCAGCTCGTGCACATCAAGCATATCGTCGAAGATTCATTCGCCGCTATCGAAAAACGATATGAAAATCGCGAGCAGCTATCAGGCGTTCCAACAGGTTTTTACGATCTTGATGCAATGACTTCAGGATTTCAAAAGTCGGATCTTGTCATTCTCGCTGCTCGCCCTTCTATGGGTAAAACAGCGTTCGTGCTTAACCTGGCTCACAGCGCCGCAGTGGAAGCCGGCGTGCCTGTCGCTATATTCAGTCTTGAAATGTCAAAAGAGCAACTTGTACAAAGAATGCTCTGTGCCGAAGCTCAGATTGACGCCAATCGTTTGCGCACAGGACACATGCACACAAATGACTGGACCCACCTCGCCACCGCCATGGGCAAACTCGGTGAATCGCCTGTCTTCATCGATGACTCGGCCATGCTCAACTCACTGGAAATCCGCGCTAAATGCCGGCGTCTGAAAAGCGAAATGAAGGGACTCGGTCTCATCATCATCGACTACATCCAGCTCATGCAAGGTCGAAAAGCAACCGATAACCGCGTTCAGGAAGTTTCAGAAATTTCCCGAAGCTTGAAGCAACTGGCGCGTGAACTCTCAGTACCCGTGATTGCGCTCTCTCAGCTTTCCCGCGCTGTAGAAGCTCGCCAAAACAAAAGACCGATGCTGTCAGACTTGAGAGAATCAGGCAGTATCGAGCAAGACGCAGATATTGTTATGTTCATCTATCGCGACGAATACTACAACCCGGAAAGCGACAAACGTGGCGAAGCCGAAATCATCATCGCCAAACAAAGAAACGGACCGGTTGGAACAGTTGAACTCCTCTACCAATCAAGCATCACGCGCTTTCTAAACAAAGTACATAATCAGTACGAAGCTCAAGTCTGAAGACTGGAACGTCCTTAGTGATTGGCAACGTCCGCCCCTTCCTGCTGCCTGATTTGGTAGAATCGTGCCCATGTCAGCAGAAAACACCGTCCTACAAAAATCCAAACGCAGAACTTTGAAGCCGCTCAAACGAGCCCAGAGGCGACAGAGCGGTAACATGCTCACCATGACGCTATTGTGCGTCGGCTTGCTGCTTGCCGTGTGCATGATTGGATTTGCCTTTTACCTGCTTCTGTCAGAGCAAAAGCGCGGACAGACAGAAGCAGACAAGCTGGCGCTTGAAATTTCCAAGTCTATGAACGAAAACGATCGCATCGGACAGATCAATAATCTGGTCGTGCGCAATCGTGAGCTCGTCTACGCATCGAGATTGACTGCTAACACGACCGTCAACTCGAATCTTTCATTTTGCGCACCACTGGCGCAACAGTTACTCGACGAAGCGTCTTCAGGTTCTGTAGAAATCGACAAAGAACGCAAAACACAGATCACCCTGCAGCAAAAACGAATCAAAGATATTGTCGAACGCTACAACATGCACACCCAGAACGTGGCAACGTTTTCGCTGCCATGGTGGAAGACGTACGGGCTGCAAGTGTTTCAGGTTAACGGCGGCTCTCTGCGAGATGTGCAGTCAAACGTTGAGCACACAGAAATCTACGACGACTTGAACATCGAAGATAGGCGAGCAAAATATGTTCAACCCGGCAGTAACTTGTACATGGGCAACATCAACGCCAAGCTGCCAACCCCAGACAACAACCTGGATTTCAAAATCACGTCTCTTCCAGCCCCTGTAGAGAAGTTGATCGCTCCAGCCAGACTGGCTAATCCTGAGATTTTTCACTTTGGCAATCTCTTTTTCGACAACGGCAAAGCAGTAGTGCAATCTTTCGATCAGATACCAACTGCGGTGCAGGTGGTCGGGCGCATGGACGTACAGATGCGCGAAGGAAACCAGCGAGTTCAAATTGGTTCCACCGCTCTGACAAACGGTGCACAGCCAATTCCCGATGCCTTCCCTGACATCGGAAACCAGAACCAATTTCAACTACCTGTGAAATGGAGCAATGCCAACTAGCCCTGGCTGTTCGAATATCCAGACGGTCAAAGTCATCCTGCCCTGAAACAAATCACCGACCTGATAAACAGATATCAGTGCGTCTTTATTAGCGACGACCTTATCAGTGCAGACTCTATCAGCGGCGACCAGTGTCATCGTAATAGAAATATCTCTCAGACCCAAACGGCTCGGATACAAGATGGATAGACATATTATTTCCGGGTCCACCCGGATAAACGATTGTCAGTTTGAAAAAATTGTACTGCGCCAGAGTATTGGCAAAGTTTTCAAAGTACTCTTGCGGCACAACGATAGTGGCAAGAATCGTGCGCTTTGCGTAAATGTCGAGCACCAGTCGAACCAGAGCATTAGTCAGCTCGGGAATGTATTGACCGTTCTTCGGATTAGGCGTTATATAGACAGCGCCCTGCTCTTCCATCGAGAGGTTGAGGTTGTTATAACGCCGCAAACCAACTGCCTTGCCTGAGTGATACCAGATTTCCTCGTACCTCTGCCGCTCTAAAGGATAGCTCTTGCGGAAGTTTCTATTTGGCGAATAACGATATTCGATCGGTACACGCATGATCGGTGTCATGGACGAGCCTGGATACTTCAAGTATTGATCCATAGGACTGAGGCTCATGTAAATAGTCCAGTCATACTGGCGATTGAACCAATCATCGGAGAACGGAATGATACGGTCAGCAATGACGGGAGCAGAACAAAGTGTCAAACAGACAAATGCCGCAAATGCAGCAGCAGTAAGTCGCAGCACAGCTCGTTTTGACCAGGTTGAATGTATCAGCTTGAACATTGTCATCAAAGCGGGCATAAGAAGCTGAGTTTCATGATTCGCGAAAAGCACAGGAGCGACCTATTATACAAGCTATGTTCACTCCAGAGACAGCCACAACATCTCATCACTGGTATGACCGATGACTGGCTGTTTTTCGAACTCGGCTCTGGTCACATTGAAAATACCGACGGCATCGGTGGAAGCACTTGATACCAGAACATGTTCACCATCGGGCATCAAAAATAGCGAGCTGGGGAAGTCCACATCCAGCGGCAGTTTCACATCTTGCAGTTTGGTCCGTTTCAACAAATCGAAAATGCTAATTGAGTTGTCTTTGGCATTGGCAACAAACAACTTCTCGCCGTCTCTGGTGACGGCCAGTCCGGTGGGGCCGGCGCCGGTTTCCAAATTGCCAACTGCCTGCCGCTTGTTGACGTCAATGATAGTGACAGTGTTGGAAACGCGATTTGAAACATATGCAAATGCGCCATCAGGGCTGAAAACAACAGCAGTCGGATTGGCACCTACCTTAACCACACCGGCCACCTTCTGATTATTAGTAGTAATGAGCGTTGCCTGACCGGACGGCGGATTCAAAACTATAATCAAAGTGCCGTTAGGAGCCATCACTACTTTGCTCGGACCGGCCAGAACTTTGGTCTTTAAGAGAACCTTTCCGGTTTCAGTTTCAATAACATCTACGTTTCCTGCCGCACTTTCAGAAGCGTAGATTAGCTTTCCATTGGGCAGAGAAGCCAATCCTTTCGGAGCGCTTTTCGGCGTCAAATCTATCTGACCGAGAAATTGACGTTTCCTGGGATCGAGAACGAGAATTCGACTTTTCCCCTGATCAGCGATATACAACCGTCCTTCAGCCACCGTCATTCCGGCTGGTGTGCCTTCGGTCGGAAACTCCGTCAGTTTATCCAGAGTTTTGTCATCCAGCATCGTTATTTTTCCGGACCCCGGCGACGAAACAAATACTGCACCATGCGCGGTGCTCTCGCCGACTTTGCCTTTCCCAGTTGCATTGGCATCACCTGCGTTTGTAGCCACTGACTTGGGCTTAGGCACAGCTTCAGGCAAGATAGTTATGGACAGTTCTCCCGCTAACGGCTTCATGACGCGAGGAATGGCAAAATTCTCCGGCACAATTAAATCAGGCACAAACTTACATGCAAAAAGTTCTTTTCGAGCTTTCTCAGGCAGAGAATTAGAATTTATAGTGGTCTTGAAGTTACCCTTCTTGATCACATGAAGGAAGCACCAGCCGTTGGAGAAGAAGAGGGCATCAGGCGTCTCCGAATTGGCAGGAAACTTTTCACGCAGCTCTATGGCCTTTTTATCCGCCCCTGTTTTGTCCTGACCGCTCTTCTCCGGGGTCTTATCCGCCCCCACCTTGTCTTGAGAAGCACGATCCGGCACTGACTTTTCGGGGATGCGTTTGTCAGGCGCCGTCACGTTTTTAACGGTTTTAGCCGGCTGACCTGGTCTCGTCTGACCAGTTTTGTCGAGTGCTGAATTACCGCCGGCAGTTTTCTCGGGCGATGTTTTTGCGACCGCAGGCTGAAGCGGCAGGTACAAACGTCCCTCCTTAGTTTCAATGGCACCATCCAGGCGTATTTTCGCCTCTGGAAACTGTGCCATCACAGCCACTTTCAATTCCGGCGCAAGACGCGTTGCCCATGCCGGTTGAATCAAGCACGCAAACATCGAAGCTAAAAGAAAAAAACTGGAAGACGCGGCGATGAATCGCTTCATCTACTTCGCCTCATCACCATTTTTGGGACGGAAAACATCCACGATCTTGTCGATAATCGATTCTTCCTTTTCCTTTTCCTTCTCTTCTTCTTTCTTACCTTTGCTCTTACCGGCGGCTCCAGCCTTGGCTGCAGTCGCTGCCGCAGCTTCTTTAGCTGCAGCTTCTTTTCTGGCTTCGATCTCTGCCAACTCTTCTTTTGAGAGATGCAGTCTTTCGTTTCTCAACTCAGCCAGCTGTTCCAACAGTGTGCGTTCTTCGGAGCTGAGTTTAGTTGGAGTCTCAACAACGAGGTGCACAACCTGGTCTCCACGCCGCGACGGATTGTTGAAACGGGGCACGCCGAGTTCACGCATAATCTGAGTGGTGCCATGCTGTACACCAGCTGGAATTTTCAGTTGATGCGGTCCGTCGACGGTAGGCACCATCATTTCGCCACCAAGAGCAGCCATTGAGAAGCTGATCGGTTGACGCAAGTGAATAGTCTCGCCATCACGTATAAAGTGCTTATGCTCTTTGACATGAATGATTACGAACAGGTCCCCGAAAGGTCCGCCACGTCTGCCTTTATCACCGGCTGAGGTAAGGCGCAATCTGGAACCAGGTTCAATACCAGCAGGAATCTTCAGTTGAAACTCGCGACTCTTGCGAATCAGAGCTTCGCCTTTGCACTCGCGGCAGGGTTTCTCAATCTTCTGTCCGCTGCCATGGCAGGTCGGGCATTCAATCACGCGCATGGTTTGACCAAACCAGCTGTTCACGACCTGCTGCACTTGCCCCATCCCGGCACAGGCGACGCAAGTGACAGGGTTGCTTCCTGGAGCAGCCCCTGAACCCTCACAGGCGGTACATTCTTCCAGGCGGCGAATATTTATTTTCTTCTCAGTACCGAAAACTGCTTCAAGAAACTCAATCTCGAGGTCATATTTCAGGTGTGCACCTTGCTCGGGACCGCCGCGACGTCCGCCGCTGCGCATGCCTCCACCGAAGAAAAAGTCGATGAAATCGTCGATGCCGAAACCTGCCATCGAGCTGAAGTCGACGTTGTCGAAGCCGCGCGTGCTGCCTTTTACTCCATCGTGACCATAACGGTCGTAAGTGGCACGTTTTTGCTCATCTGAAAGGACTTCATAAGCCTCTGCCAGCTCCTTGAACGCCGCTTCGTCTCCGCTTTCCTTATTGTCCGGATGCAGATTGCGTGCTTTGTTGCGGAAGCTTTTTTTGATTTCCTCAGGGCTGGCGTTCTTGGAGAGACCCAGCACTTCGTAATAATCTCGTTTTGCCATAGTAGCCAAAGGAATACCTTCAGAGGTAGGACGAGTGTAGATGCCGCCTTAATCAGTGCAGCAAATTGAACTATAACATTCTAGGACATCACTCAGGGTTAGCGCTCGTCTCGATAGTCTGGCGTCCAACCTCACCCAGCTCGATCGGACCGCTCTCTGAAGTAAGCGGACGTTTCTTAGTGCCCGGTGTTCCGCTTCGATTGCCCGAGTGAATAGCACTGCCCAATTCCATCAAAGCCACATCCAGACCGGCTGTTGCCGATTTTATTTCGTCCGGATTGGCCTTCTCCAATGCCTCTAGAACCAAGTCTGAAGCGCGGCTAACTTTGTCGACGAAATTTTTCTCAACTCGTTCACCATATTTTTCAATCGTACGCTTGGACTCGGCGACCAGACCCTCGGCTCGAATTTTTGCGGATATTTCATCTTTTACGACCTTATCTTGCTCAGCAAATTGCTCTGCTTCCTTTTGATAAGATTCGACTTCATCAGGGCTCAGACCGGTGCTGCGCTGAATCGTTACTGAGTGCTTGATGCCGGAGCCGTAGTCACGGGCACTGCAATGAACAATGCCATCGGCATCGATATCAAACGTCACTTCGATCTTTGGCACCGACCGCGGTGCAGCGGGAATGCCGGAAAGGTGGAATTTAGCCAGTGATTTGTTGGCGCTAGCGAGCTCGCGCTCACCCTGCAAAACGTGCACCTCTACTGAGGTTTGACCATTTTCAGTGGTTGTAAAAGTCATCGTACGGCTTGTAGGAATAGTGGTATTGCGCTCGATAATGCGAGTGAAAAGTCCCCCCGCTGTCTCAATACCAAGGGAGAGCGGGATCACGTCGAGCAAAAGTACATCCTGCACTTCCCCAGCCAAAATAGAGGCCTGGATGGCCGCTCCAAGAGCCACTGCTTCATCTGGATTAACGGACTTAGAAGGTTCTTTGTTGAAGAAACGGCGAATCGCATCCTGCACTGCGGGAATTCGAGTTGAACCGCCGACGAGAATGATATGCTCGATTTGTTCAGGATTCAGTTCAGAATCTTCCAGAGCTTGATGCAACGGTCCCAGAGTCGCTTCCACCAGATGCGCCGTCAACTCGTTAAACTTGGCCCGAGTCAATGCAGTTTCCAGATGTTTCGGACCGGTATCGTCGGCGGTGAGAAATGGCAAATGAACTTCACTGACCATGGCCGTGGAAAGCTCGATCTTTGTTTTCTCCGCTGTCTCTTTCAATCGCTGCGTCGCCATCAAATCGTTCGATAAATCGATGCCCGTCTGCTCCAGAAACTCGGAAACAAGCCAGTCTATGATGCACTGATCAAAATCGTCGCCACCGAGACGATTATTGCCGCTGGTTGCTTTGACTTCGAATACGCCGTCAGTAATCTCAAGAATGCTGACATCAAATGTGCCACCACCCAAATCAAATATCAAGATAGTCGAGTGCTCTTCGAGCTTGTTCAATCCGTACGCCAGAGCTGATGCAGTCGGCTCGTTGATGATACGCATGACGTCGAGACCGGCGATTTGCCCGGCATCGCGGGTTGCCTGCCGCTGCGAATCGTTGAAATAAGCAGGTACGGTAATCACTGCACGAGAAATTTTTTCGCCCAGGTAAGACTCAGTGTCGGCTTTCAGCTTTTGCAGAATCATCGCCGAAATCTGTTCCGGACTGTGCGAGACTCCTTCTATGGTCACCCGGTGATTGGAACCCATCTCACGTTTAATCGATTGGATGGTGCGCGACGGATTGGTTACAGCCTGGCGTTTGCCCAGTTGCCCAACCAGTCTTTCACCATTGCGTGTAAACGCAACCACAGATGGTGTTGTGCGAGCGCCTTCAGCATTCTCGATAATGACCGGTTTACCAGCTTCCATAATCGCTACACACGAATATGTGGTGCCCAGGTCGATACCGATGATTCTGTCAGTACTCATCTAGAACCTACTCACCTACTGGCTCTTCCTGCCCAGCTGGTTGATCTTCGGTGTCGGCGTCAGTGATATCGTATATGGTGCCACCTTCGGCAGCCTTTACGGGCACAGCCTCCACCATTTCCAACTCAGGTTCTGGAGCCAGACTCTCAGCATAGTCTTCTATCTTGAAGACAGGAAGATCTTGGGTTTCAGTATGCACGCGTGTCGGCTTCAGTTTGTCGATAGCCTTTTTCGGCGGCTCCGCTGGCGCTTCGGCGTGCGGCGCCGGGGCCACCGTTTCCTCCGCTGCGACAGGTGCCTCAGCCGCTGGAGCAGCTGGGATCTCGTCAACTACTGGAGCGACATCCGGTGTCGGTGCGGCGGCAGCTTCTTGAGATGGCGCAGGCGCTGGTGCCTCGGCTGCAGGTGCAGCAGGAGGAGCTTCAGGGGCAGGCGCAGCAGTCGCTTCGGGTGCAGGAGCGGCGGTTGCTGCCTCAGACGAGGCTGCAGGAGGCGCTTCCGGTGCAGGCGCTTGCGCCTGTGGTTCCGCCGCAGGGGCGGGTTCGGAAGCGGGAGCCGCGGCCGGGCTCTCCTTCTTGACCACGACGCCACTTGGATTGGAGGCGACATTAACAAGTGCCGGTCTCAAAATTTTGTCTTTGTAGAGATATCCACGTCGCAGTTCGTGCACAACCGCGCCATCAGCACATTCGTTAGTTTCAACTTCCTGAACTGGCTCATGCAGTCGGGGATCAAACGGTTCACCGATAACATCCATCTGCTTGACGCCGGTATTTTCAAGACACTTGGCAAACCGCGCGAAAACAAGATTCATACTGTCCAGGATTGCCTTGGGGTCGGAGACGTTGGCCAGGCTGGTTCTCGCCCTGTCCATATCGTCGAGAGCCGGCAATATCTGCTCGATTGCTTTCTGTATCCCCAGCCCCTGCGCTTCCTCACGCTCGCGGTCGTTGCGACGGCGGTAGTTCTCGAAGTCAGCTGCTATTCGTTTATAAAAGTTCTCCGCCTCGTTCTTCTGCTTCTCAAACTCGGCAGCTTGCGCCTCCAACCTGGCGCAGCTCGGACAGGGTCCCGAATGTGCAGGTGCAGGAGCGGACGCCGCTACGCCGTTGATGCCGAAATCATCCGGCGCTACTTCCTCACCGGCATACATCGCTCGATAAAACGCCTTGGCGGCGTTCATGCGGTTTGCACGATCTTCCGGTTTTTCAGGTTCAGGTTCAGGCGCCCCAGCGCCAGTGCCACCGTTCAGATTGCCGCTATCATCCGTTGCCATCAAATGGTCTCCCGCAGATAATCCCCCATATAATTCTATGGCACTCACGCCCAAACTCGTTGATTTTGTCGGTAAACAATCTTGATCAAACGCGGGCAAAGCCAATGAGGCTGTTACAAAGGATAGCAGGGCGGCTCATTCCCTGCAGCCAACATCCTGAAACAAAGCCGGAATTCAAAAAATAAGAAATTACTTTGATGCGACCATCCTCCCGACAACATCCGTCTTCCCTTGAAGTTGGCAAGACACCTTGCCCTCACATCTATTGACAGTAAGTACTCGAACTGCGAGATGATCAAGCGCGCAGCCGCAACGAAAAGTCCAAAGAAACCAGCCTCAAGGAGAATCGACGTGACAACCACAAGCCTCGACAAGAAAATTGCGATCAGCTTTGAACCTCTGGACCTTCTGACCATCCATCCGTTCGGGATTGCCTCCGGCACAGCGGCTGATTCGCATAATTTTCTGGTCAAATTGAGTTACAAAGATATCGTCGGTTATGGCGAAGCCTCCCCCGTTGAATACCACGGCGAAAGCCCTGAGACGGCTGCAGCGCTCTTGAAGGCGTGGTCTGAGACCGACATTTTCGGCGACGACCCATTCGCCATCGCAGAGATCTGCCGCAAAATGGACAAATCAATAGCCGGACACAACTCGGTCAAAGCCGGCATTGAGATGGCTTTGCATGACATTTGCGGCAAGATCGCCAACCAGCCCACCTACAAAATGTTAGGACTGTCTGGTCTGAAACAACCCGTAACTGACTTCACGATAGGCATCGCCAGCCTCGAGATGATTGAGAAGAAGACGAAGGAAGCCCTCGATGCCGGGTACAAAGTTCTAAAAGTGAAACAGGGCACGCCGTACGATAAAGACATCATCAAAGCTGTTCGCAAAGTAGCAGGCGACCTGCCCATCAGGGTAGATGCAAATGGTGCATGGACACCCAAGCAAGCGATTGCCATGGCAGAATTTCTGGCAGAACATAATGTTCAATTCATCGAGCAACCAGTCGCCCGAACAGCCAGCGTCGATGATTTCAGATTTGTTCGAGAGCGCTCGCCTTTGCCTATTTACGCAGACGAAAGCGTCTCACGAGCACACGACGTGGCAAAATTCGTCGGCGCCGTTGACGGGGTCGTAGTCAAATTGGCCAAGACCGGCGGACTGTTAGAAGCCATAAAAGTGATTCAAACCGCTCGAGCACACGGAATGCAGGTTATGTTCGGTTGCATGCTCGAAACCTCGTTAGGTATAACGGCCGCTGCCCATCTTTCCAGTCTCGTCGATCATCTCGATCTAGACGGCGCCCTGCTGCTCTCCAACGATCCATTCAACGGCGCCACCTATCAAGATGGCATTCTCAAACTGACAGAGCTGCCAGGACTCGGGGTCACGTACAAGTAGAAACCATCCGCGCCCAGCATGGAACGTATGCATCTTGCGTGCAGCCAAACACATTTCCATCCGACCACATGGCACGCCGCATCTTGCGTGCAGCTCAAAAGTGACGGCTGCATTACCATCGCCTGAGCATTCCCAACCGCCCAGAACCATTAGCGCCGGAGTATGCTGTAAACCACGCCTGCGAGCACAACGAAGCAGCCAATCCAACTTTCCGTCGTCATGACGAACTGCTTTTCCAGAAACAAGTCCACAACCAGCGCCAGAACCGGTATGACAAAAGGAAGCGTGGCAATGGTCATCAGCTTGAGATGCTTGAGCATGTACAAGTACAACCCGAAAGCAACAAACGAGCTCATCACAGCCAGATAGATGATGCCCATGAACGGCTGAGTTGGAATCGGCTCAAACTGAGGCTCGCCACGAATCAAGCTGGCAACCCAGATTGGAATGGCAGTAACGGCGAGAAATATCGTCGCCGATATAATCGGGTTCAACCCTGTACTCGCTCGCTTCAATGTCACATTGGCGCAGGCATTGAAGAACGACGAGGCAAGCATGAGTGCAGCCGCAAATGCCTGGGCCATGGAAACTTGCAACCTGTCGTGACAGACAAGTGCCACACCGATGAAGCAGGCGACAAAACCAATTATCGTGCGACCAGAAACTTTCTCGGTCTTCGTCGCCATGGCAATCAATGCCACCATAAGCGGTGTCGTTGCAGCCAGCACTGCGGCCAGACCACCACAAATTTCTTGCTCCGAACTGTAGACACAAACCTGATTGAAAGCGTTCAATACACCGGCTGTAGCGATGTAAAAGAACTCACGTTTAGTCGGAAGCCTATCTTTTCGCGCGAAGATGAGCCAGACGGGGACAAAAATTGCAACAGCGATGAGAAAGCGCATCGTCGCCGTGTAATAGGGCGCCAGACCAGCGGTAGGCAAAACAGTTTGCCGCACGACCCAGTAAGTCGTGCTCCATACCAGGCAACAAAAAACATATGAACAGGCGAGAAAAATGCGTGTTCGTGCAGCCTGAGCCGACGCAGAGGCGTCGTCCCCGGCAACATTCACATCGATGATATCTGGTGCGCTCTCGCTCAGCATAGCTTCGCGGTCGCTCTTGATCTCAATGACCATTTCGCTTCTTCAAAAATTCGGGATTCCCTTAGGATAAAGACTTCTCATAAGGTTGCAAATAGATCCTACAGATTGCGTTACCATTTTTGAGATTAATTGAACGGACTAAAGTAATTTTTCTCTTTCGTCTACGCTCTTGCAAAATTTGCAGTACAGTCCCATACCAATTTACCGGCAATATTGATAGAAGCACCGCTCCAATCAACACCTACAGCAGGGAGACTTTTTAAGAGCGTCTCTGGTGGTCCTTTAAGAGAATCTCAAATAATCTCTTTATAGGCGTCCAACATAATCATGTTAGAGCGGCTTTGATAGACCTTGCCTAACCCCATTTTGTCAGGCGTTCCTTGATCAAATCAATGGTGCTGTTTGCATACAACCTGAAGACAATGACCTTGGTTTTACCCGCATTAGGAATCACCTCGGCTTCAGCAGTGGTATCACAAATAATCAAATCAGAGTGCTTGAGCATGTACGCAAGCTCCTTTTGATCGGAAGTTAGAACGGCACGCACTGCTACTTCCTCACCACGGGTAGCGGCAAGCAATTTGGTGGCCATATTCAACATCGTTTGCGATCCGGAGACAAGTAGAACAAGACTGCCGCTCTTCAAATCCTTAATCGAATCGAGCTCAGCCCGACCAGGTTCAATGTTGCATGCCACCAACCTGGTCGGATCGGGCACGGTATGCTGAAAAGAGAACAGATGATAAAGGCTTGTCACAACCAGCGAATCATCCATCATTCCCGGCTTGGAAAGCACTTCTTCCACCGTACATGTTTCAACCGGTATGGAAAAGTGCGGTCTCAGTTCCTTCAAAAGCAGTTCGTGAAAGTCCCTGTTTCGATCAACGGCGAGAATACGACGAACTTTCCCTTTGCCGGAGACATCTTCGATGCAACGACGCAAGTCATCACGCGAATATCCGGATTCTGAAATTCGAGCCAGAAACTCACGAAACAGTTGGCTGAGATCAACCTTCTCATCGCTCTTTTCAGGCGCTTTACCGGCTACGCGAACACCACTGCCTTGCCTGACATCAAGGAGTCCGACATCAGCAAGATGATTATATGCGGCAGTGACAGTGCTGTAATGAATTCCCAGACGTTGTGCAAGAGCTCGAATACTGGGAAGTTTCTCCTTGCCTTTGAGTGTGCCCGAGGCAATTTGCAACGCAATTTGCTCAATCAGCTGGTCGCGAATCGGAACAGGACTCTCTTTTACAATCGAAATTTTCATTTCAGAATTTCACACACCATCGCGATTTCGGCACCATTATAGGGCAATTCAGTTCAGCAATTCTTGCAAAGAGTGAAAGTTGCTTGACCTGCTGCTGCGTCGTGCTAGCATAAGATTGTCAGGACGACCTGACCAGTGGAATCAATCGGGACGGCCCGCGAGGGTGTGTATGCTATGTCCTGGTTGGTTTTATTTTTCGCTGGTGCGTTAGAAATATCTTGGGCTGTAGGTCTTCGCGTACACAACGGGCGACCACTCTTAATCGGATTGACTGTCATTACAGCGATTAGCAGTGTTGTTCTGCTCGGAGTGGCCATGAAGCAGATTCCAATTGGAACAGCTTATGCAGTCTGGACTGGAATAGGCATCACCGGCACATTTATCGCGGGAGCCTTACTTGGAGATCCGGTGACGGCATCGAAATGCCTCTACACAGCATTGATACTGGCGGGTATTGTCGGACTGAAGCTTTCAAGCTAAAACCACTAACCACCGAAGGAGTTGCGGGCGACCAGCTTTACCAGTCGCTCTCGGTACTTGAGAGCCAGAGCCACCATTCCCGTAAGCAGAGCCAGTGCGCCGAATAAAACGGTGCGAACAGCCATTAAGAGCACATCGTTCAACTCTTTCAAATCGTTGTGCACGGCAAGCACAGGCGATGAAATCGAATTGACCGGCTGCTTCAATTGCTGCATTGCCAGCTTCATCTCCTTCATCTCGGCACGCATCGCCGTGACTTCAGAGACGACTTGATTGAGTTGTCCACTTGTTACAGCGACATTATCGTTGAGATTAACCAGCTCACTGTTCATACTCTTGATCGGTGTCGAGATGCTGGCAACCGGCGATTGTATCTCTTGCAAGGGTTCCTTCAATTGAGCAATCTGCTTATCGAGCTGACGTATCTCCTGACGCATCTGTATAACATCGCGCAGCTCTTTTCTCACCATGCCAACATCTTTGACGCCCTGTCCTAGCTGATCCATATGCGATTGAATTTCGCTGATGTGGCTGGTTAGTGATGGTATGTTGCCGCTCAAACCAGCCAACTTATCTTCCATTTGATTCATGTTCTCGTTTACGCCAGAGATCTTGTCATCAAGGCTAACGAGCGCAGGCTGTATCTGATTAACCGGGTTCTGGATCTCTTCCAATTTCTTCTCGATTTGGAGGGCATTCCTTCTCAGCTTCCAGACCGGACGCATCAGACGCCTGATTGGATGCCAGCCCTTAATAGGTTTATTCCATTCTCTTATCTGCTCTGCAGTTGGTACCGGTTCAGCATCGGCATCGACGGCAATGGAAACGCTTGCCGAATGACCCGGCATAGACGACTGTGCCGAAGTAGGTGTTCCAGAAACGCTGGATGAGTGGGCTACTGCCACGCCATGCAAGCTCATAACGGCAATCAAGGCGCTCAACATTCCGTGGTTCAAGTGTCGCTTGGCACATCTCTTCATGGTTTCACCTTCATCGCGTATGTTCTGATAACCCGGAACTCGGCAAAATTAGCAGGAAGCCAGAAAAATTCCCAAAACGCCAAGCTCCCGGCGGATGGCGCCCCCCTGGAGAACGCTCCGGACATATGCTTAAAGCAGGTACAGGAGACATAGAATATTCTTCCATGCGCTAACATCATTCACTAACAAGTCGAATCTACCCATAATGATATAGGCGCTCAGTCGAGTATGACACCACATACAGTGCCCAGCTGTCAGTTCGTATTCACTTTCAGGTGCTGTAGATCTCTGGGCAATCAATAACGGCAGAGAAGCTTAAATAAAGAGGATTCGCAGTTGCCAAGCATTACTTTTTTAAAGCCGTTATAATAAACTATCGATAGAAGAGCTCCACTCAAGCAACGCAACTATTTCAGCGTTGAGCCCCATAATGACTGGGTTTTGCAGCTCTACTCAAAGTCTAACGGTGTTCAAATGCAAGCAAACGATTTTGGATTCGGTATCGAAGCTGAGTTCCTGATTGTCGATAATCAGTCCTATACACCGCTGAGCTATCGCAGCTTAAATTTCCAGACCCTGCTTGCACTCGTAGACAGTATCCCAACAGCTGACTGTTCTCGCGAAGGTTTTAACAAAAAACCGCTGCATAACTTGATCTCGCCATATCTGATTGAAGGGTACACACTCACTGATGCACAGATGAAACCGCTGAGTCTTCTGCCAAAAGGTGTAGAAATTCGCACGCCTCTGGCAGATTCTTTTGAGCAAAGCACAGAGACGCTCAATAATTTGTACAGACGATTGAAGACCAGATTGATTGAATCAAAACTCAATGCGGCGATGATTTCATACCATCCAACTGAGCAACGAATAGATGCTCCAGCCAATTACAAACGCCACGACTACTGGCAGTGGGCTCTCACCGCAACGACCACCTATGGTCCAGACATAAACATAAGCCTGCCCAACCAGCTGGAAGAAGAAGTAAATATCGAACGCATCAATGCGCGCGTCAACTATTATGCACCAGCGGCGATAGCACTGACACTTGCCTCTCCGATTCGCGACGGCGCACTATGGAGCGTAGATGGGCGAATCGGCAAGTCTGTGCGCACCTTTGAAAGAAGCAAATGGGCGCCAATCTTCTATGTGCATGAAAAGCCAAGCCTGCGATTTGAATTCAAAGGCTTCGAAATGAGCAACAATCTGAACGATTACCATGCCATGTTTCTAATTGGATTAGCGCTCCTCCTCGATGACGGACTGACCGGAGAGGAATCAGATTCAAACCGCATATCGGAACTGGAAGCAATTGCTTTCGACGGACTGGCAACTGAAAGCGTTCGGGAAAAGGCAGCTCAGATTCTCGAAAGTGCCGAGACGATAGCCCGTCGATTTTCCTTGAACAGCAGCAGTCTAAAAACCTTCTGGAATCGGCTAAAGAAGCAACATCTTCCAGCCGACGACATTGCCGATACATTTAGAAAGACTGGTTCTATCGAGCAGACCTTACGAACACTAACTGACTTCGACAGCCGCTGCCAATCTGGTAACAACAGCAATAAAACGGTCTGCCTGGCATAGAATGAGAATAAGCTCCTCTGATAAAGAACTGCTTCTAGTCTGCCTGGCTAAAGGGCTTCGCACCTTTGGCTTCGGCAGCGTGTCGGTCATCCTGGCACTGTTTCTGGCCAAACATAATTTCACTTCGGTGCAGGTGGGAGCAATATTTTCGGCTACTCTCATCGAAGATGCACTCTTCACTACGCTTGTCTCCTTATTTGCAAACCGTCTGGGGCTGAGAAAGGTTTTGCTCTGGTGTAGCGGTCTGATGATGCTGTCGGGATTATGCCTCGGTTTCGCCTCACAACCCTGGTTGATAGCACTGGCGGCCGTATGCGGTATCTTCAGCCCGGCAGGCTTTGAAGGCGGTCCGTTTGCGGCGGTAGAGCAGACCATAATTGCCCGAGAGATTTCAGCCGACAAGCTGACCCGAGCATTCTCCTGGTATAACCTCACCGGGTTCGCTGGTGCAGCTCTGGGCTCGCTGCTTGCTGGTCTGTGCTTTGCCCGATTCGCGGCAATCGATCAAGACGCTGCGTACCGGATCATATTCATGCTCTACATAGCAAGCAGCATTGTCATGGCATCGCTTTATGCGATGCTGCCTGAAATCAACCGTCCTCAAAATTCGCTGCAAGCGCAGTCCCCGACCAAAGACCAGGCACAGGCTGAATCCGGGAAGATAAACTTCCTCTCCGTACTGGCTGACAAAAAAGCTGGCGCTCTCGTGCTTTTACAGGGGTTGGATGCATTCGGCGGCGGCTTCGTTGTGCAATCTCTGATCGCCTACTGGTTCTATATGCGGTATCACGTCGGAGCAGACTTTACCGGCATAATTTTCTGTGTGGCTAACGTCCTTGCGGCTGGCTCATTCCTGGCAGCGCCATTCCTCGCTACCAGAATTGGATTGCTCAAAACCATGGTCTTCACTCACTTGCCCTGCAGTATCGCGTTGTGTTTTGTGCCACTCATGCCAACGGCACAACTGGCTGGCGCACTGCTCCTATGCCGGAGCCTCTTCTCGTCTATGGACATACCGGCGCGCCAGGCGTATACGATGTTACTTGTGCATCCCGATGATCGTTCAGCAGTAGCTGGTATGACCTCGGCAAGCCGAGCTATCGCTCAGGGGCTGTCACCATTGCTCTCCGGCTGGGCGACGATGTGTGCACTGTCGGGTATGCCCTTTGTGATCGCAGGCACTTGTAAAACTATTTACGACATCTGCCTTTACTGCACATTCAGAAAAATCCCACTGGAAAGCGCATCCCGCTCCCGAAATCGACAGACCGCTACTGTTGAATAAGCGGATGCTGCGAAGCTTCCTGCCAGTACTCTTGAACATCAGGGGGCAACTTCTTCATGTTTTTGATAAAGAGAACTATCTGCCAGATCTCCTTCTCGCTCAAAGATTTGCCATAGGAAGGCATGCCGGTCAACTTAACGCCCTTATCGATGAACCAGTAAACCAGACCATCGGCGTCTTCAGACCAGTCTTCCTTAGCAATGACGGGAGGCTTACGATACAAGCCCTGAGCAGTTTTTGATGTACTGCCATTAGCGTATCCGTGACAGAAAGCGCAATTATTCACATAGAGTTTTGCGCCCGCCTTTAGATCTTCACTGGAACTAGCCTTGAGCGGGTTTGTTGTCTTTGGCGTATTCGATTTGAGATAGGCTCGCAGTGAAGTTTTTGCCGCCCATCTCTCCATAGGGGGAATTGCCTCGTCTGCACAAGGATTGATTATGCCCGAAACAATAACACCATATGCAATACCAAAGGCAATCAATACTGCGGTCAACCCGCCGAGCAAAAAACCACCGATGTTGTTTTTGAGCAATGCCTTCATGCCAGCCTATTTCACGAGTTGACGGCCGAAAGAAGAAGGGGCGTTTTCGAAAAACGTAATCAGAGACGGGGCAAGCAATACCACCATCAAGGCAGGCATAATGCAAAACCAGAGAGGGAATGCCATCAGAATAGGCAGTTTAGTAGCCTTCTCTTCGGCTTTCTGACTCAACTTCATGCGCTGGAAATCAGCCTGCGAACGTAACACTTTAGCAATCGCCAGGCCAAGTTTGGCCGACTGATTAAGCGACGAGCCCAGCGCTTTCAGCTCATCGACGCCGGTTCTGCGATACAGCTCCTGGTAAGCACGCTCGCGCTCCATTCCAAGCAACACATCCCGACCGAGCGTCTGCAACTCTTCGTTCAGCGCCACTGCGACAATAGACTTTTCTGCTGCTATTCGTTGCAAGGTGGCGTCCAGACCGAGCCCCGCATCGACGCAAAGCACCATCAAATCGAGAGCTTGCGGCAGTGACTCACGAATCTGCTGCTGACGCCGTTTTGCAGTCAAGGCAGTAACTGCATCAGGTATAAAGAAAGCCGCAATCATCATCGGGATAACGACAAACGGCGAAAACACTATAAGCAAACTGAGAAGCAAAATCGGAACGTAGACCTTGAGTGAGGCGAGCACGCCGAAAGCAGTATTCGAGCGCCAACCCGCCCAATTCTGACACTGCATAAGCCAGGTGACATACGTGGCCGGCATCGCCGACAAGATAGTTACGGCAGGCTCCGTGATGAAAACAGGCAGAAAAAACCTTGCACCCGTCGTCTTATTAAACAGGAAGAAGAACGCTCCAGCCAGGGCAGCCAGGAAGAATTCGGGATAATCAAAAAACATTGTGGTTGACATGTTTTATACCTTGACCGTAGACATCTTCTTCATGACAAAAATTCCAAAAACCTGCAGCACTACCGCCACAATCAAAAGCATTCGGCCCAGATTTGTCGAAACCAACGGCTGCAAATAGTTAGGATTGAGGAACTGCATTCCCACAGCCATAAAGATGGGCAAAAGACCTACTACCAGCGCAGTCAACCGACTCTGAGTCGTCAAAATCCCAACTTGTCGAACCAATTTGAGCCGTTGCCTGAGAGTCGAGTTAGTCTTATCCAGCAGTTCCGCTAAACTGCCACCAACCTCGGCTTGAATGGCGATTGCTCTTCGCATCAAGTCGAGTTCGAAAGAGCGAAACTTATCGCAGGTGTAGACTAATGCTTCCGAAAGTGGCTGACCGAGATTCATGCGTTGCATCACTTCGGCGAATTCAGTGCCGCACGGTGACGGCAATTCTTCACTCACTGTTTTAACAGCCTGCGGAATGCTGTGACCGCTGCGCAAAACGGAGATCATCAAATCGATGGCGTCAGGCAACTGCTCTGTAAATTTCTTACGCAGAGCAGTACGTTTGGCCAGCACGAAACTGAGCGGCAGTACGGACAGTATCACTCCGACCAGCACCGAAATAAGCACATCCAACTGAAACATCATTGCAATGCTGATAGGCAGAAGCAGCAGCATGCCTGAAGCGAAGATAAATGTAGCACCAGACATTTGCACGCCCGATTGCGCAATCAGTTTCTCGATCTTCTTTGCCAGAGAAAAGGAACCGAAAGCCGACAGCAGTCCATCGCCGAAAGCCCTGTCAGTCTTCAACAGAGTCTTTGCGCCATCATCTGCAGTACTGGTCGCCGGTTCGAGGAACCCCGCTAAACGGTCAGCCAGAAGTTGCTTCTGCTTGCGCATCTGCAGATGTTTGATCAAAATGAAACCAAAAATAGCCGACGCGGCCAAAATAATTGCAACTATAGTCAGTTCGTTCATTTGGCCTCCTCAGTTTTCGGAGGTGCAAATATTTCCAGAGGCAATTCGATTCCCGCCTCGGCAAACTTGTGTTCAACGAGAGGTCTGATTCCACAAGCCCGATGAGCGCCAAGGACCTTTCCATCTGCATCGATGCCAGTCTGCTCGAATTCGAATATATCCTGCAAACTAATTACGCCTTCTTGCACACCAGTCACTTCGGTAATACTGACGACGCGACGAGTGCCATCGAGCAGACGTTTGATCTGCACTACAAGATCGAAGGCTGAACCGATTTGCTCTCTAATACTTCTTTGAGAAAGCTCGACTCCACCAAGTAGAACCAGCGTTTCCAAACGACTGAGTGCATCGCGAGATGAATTAGCATGCACAGTAGTGAGCGAACCTTCGTGACCGGTATTCATCGCCTGCAGCATGTCCAGAGCTTCCGGGCCACGCACTTCACCGACAACAATGCGGTCCGGTCGCATACGCAAAGCGTTCTTCACAAGCTCGCGCTGAGTTATGGAACCCTGACCCTCGATATTAGCAGGGCGGGATTCCAGGCGAATGACGTGGCGCTGCTGCAAGCGCAGTTCCGCCGTATCCTCAATAGTTACGATGCGTTCCTCATCCGAGATGTGTCCCGACAAGACATTCAAAAGCGTGGTCTTACCGGCAGAAGTTCCACCCGAAACCAGTATGTTCAAACGCGCTCGTACAGCCTTCTGCAAGAATTCAGCCATATTTGCGGAAATTGTGTTTTTAGCGATCAAATCTTCGATTTGGAAAGGATTCGGACGGAAACGGCGAATTGAAAGCACCGGTCCATCAATAGACAACGGCGCAATAATAGCGTTGACGCGCGAACCATCAGGCAAGCGAGCATCGACAATCGGCGATGACTCGTCGACACGCCTGCCGACACGCGAAACAATACGATTGATCACATGCAGCAAGTGGTTGTCGTCTTTGAAGTGAATATCGGTTTCCTTGAGCTTGCCGTTTTGATCTATCCAGACACTCTGTGCGCCATTGACGAGAATGTCGTTGATGTTCGGATCGGCAAGAAGAGGTTCCAGTGGACCTAAACCAAGGGTCTCATACATAACGTCGCGCACAACGTTTTGACGCTCAGTATTGGATAAGGGCAATCGCTCTTCGTCGAGCAGAATGTGCACGGTGCGCTCAATCGAAGCTTCCAGTTCATCATTTCCGTTCAATTGCATCAATGCGTTGACATCGAGATTTTCAATCAAACGATTGTGAATTCTTGTTTTTAGACGCTGATAAGACTGAGCGGCCTCCGATATTGAAACTCGCTGAGTTTTACTTTGAGCAACCACTCCTCCACGCAAAGATAGAGAAGTCGTTGATTGCTGCTCGCGTGCCGACTGCGCAGGAACTTTTGCGACCGGCGCCTGAGGTGCAGAAACCGCTGCAGGCTTTACCTCGACCTCATCGGTGACTTCAGGTTCTTTGAAAAGTAGCTCTCTAAGTTTCGACATCTACACTCCGACTATCTTCTGCTCACAAGTCAACCCAGCCTGGCCACAACACGATCGGCTAAGACACGCGTTGCTTTTGAATAGTTATCTTTCGGGTATTTGTTTAAAATCGGTGCACCGGCAATAGCGCAAGATTCACTGACAGAGTATGCATTGGGAATACTGACTATTTCGTATCCGTTGAAACTGCTGAACAATTTCTCTTCAACGAATTTGAACTTACCACCCAGTCTGTTAGCCGCTAACAGTACTCGCGCCGACGGATAACCGAGATCTTCAAAAGCCGCTAACCAGCGCTTTGTCGCAGCGATGGAAGCGACGTTCGGCTCCAACACAACTACGATGACGGTTGCCTTATCCAGCAGGGTGACGAGGTATCGGTCCAGAGTTTTTGGCACATCGAGCACCACACCGTTGGAAGCGTTGGCAATAGGCGGCAACACTTTTACCAGTTCGGAAAGATTGTTTTGCGATGCAGCGCTGCCGTCCAGAGGCGGGCTGACGAGCTTAACCTTTGGGGTGCTGCTCAAATGACAACGACAGGCGTCAATAGTCTGCTCTTCCAGAGAACCGGCGCGCTTAAAGAGTTCTACTATCGAGTTAGCCGGCTCGCAAGCCAGCATCAAGGCCGCATCTGGTTGCTGAAGATTGGCGTCAACCAGGGTCACGGCGTCGTCACTGATTTTTTCCGATAGTGCGGCGGCAAGATTGATGGCAAGAGTGGTCGCACCGACACCGCCCTTGCTACCAAGAACAGCCACGATGGCATTTTGCAAATTGAGTCCGGGAACTTTTTTGCTGTCACGAAGCAGCGGGCTGCGAATGTTCATAAAGGTCCCCCGACAATGGCTCTTGGCGATAAAGCCGGAGCCATGACAACGCCGCGAGGTCTCGCCGCAATTGAATTGGATGCTCCGTCAAAACTTCTTGGTGCAAACTCTTGCTCGGTCGGCTGCAAAACCGGAATAGCACTTCCACTGATCGAAGGCACCGTGGCTAGTGCTGTTCCGACAGTGGCATTGGCCATCGGGGCAGACTCACCAATTACAGCTTTGAATGACTGAACAACCCCGTTGCCGTCGACATTGACCGCAGTCAGAGCCATACGTGCAAATCCAATTACTTTGTTGGCACCACCAAAGTTTGGATTATCACTTAAAACAGGCAAAATATAGAATGCATTCACACCAACCGGCACAGTCTTCACTCGTGGCATCAAAAGCGATAGTGCCTGCTGTTGATAAATTGGGTCGGCTGGATCGAAAGCAAACAGCTGACTGCCTCTTTCCAGGACGGCCGGCGGCAGCGCATTTGCAGCACTGGCATTAGCAAAGTAACTGAGCGTGCCGTAAAGTTGACCAAGCGCGACATTACCCTGCCCAGCACCGTAGTATTGCAGCCCGCCCGCTTTGTAAACGTTGACGAATGCGCCCTGAATATGATCGGCAGCAGCTATTCCCGGTGCTTTCGAGCTGACGAGATCGATAGTGTAGGAGGTGATCGTCTGTCCCGGTTGAGAGGCGATGGCAAACTGCTTGTTGCTGATTGCAAGAGGAAAAGTCGCTGTACCGATCAAACGAGAATCTGCCTGAATCGGAGACATGTCCTTTGACAAACCGGCACCAATACGACTGGCCGGCTGCAAAATCACTTCAGTTGTACGAAACGGGTTTGCCTGACGAACATTTGGGGGTACTGGCAATCCCAGAGCACCGTTGAGGGCAAAAATTGCAGGCAGAAAAAACATCGTCAAGCCATTGTTTCCGTCTCGCCTGGCACGTACCTGCAGGAAGCGATCACCGGGATCATTGGGATTGTTTAAAACCGTGACGTCACTTGAGTCGAATTCAACAGGGGTCTGCGTAGAAACACCGCTTGGACCAGCCGGAGCAAGGTTCCAGGCCGCACCATTACCGCCACCAGCAACCAGAAGTTCCTGCAATACGTTGTCTTCAAATCGCCCTGATTTGAGCGTGCCATTCGGATTGAAAGCATACTGGTATGAATAGAGTGCTGATGCCTGCGAAGCATATTGTATGGCTGAGGCCGCGTGGGCAGTACGCATCACGTCCACTGCCAATCCGAGAAAGGCAATAGAGACAAGCAAAGTGAAAACAACGAAGGGCAGAATTGCTCCTCGTTGTTGTCGCGATTGCCTGTAACTCTTTCGCATTTAGGTCCTGCTACCTGGTACTGAGCGGCACAGAGTAGTTCTCCCGGTGGTTGCCTGAAAAGACTTCCACCACCCAATCGAGCGGTGCAGGCGCGGACACTGGCGCAGCCGAAGCGTCCAACGCAGGCGCCGAAGGAAGAGGTGGAGGAGCAGGAATCATGCCGGCATTCCAACCTGGTGTCTTCACGGCTGCCAATGCCTCTTGCTTGGGAGCCAGAGCGCTGGCCGGCAACAAATCATTCTCTCCAACACCTGAGAGGTGGCTGACTCGACGGCTCAGTTTGCTGCGCAAACTCAAACGTATCTTGCCGCCCTCTGCAGCTTCAGTGATAAGCTCTGCTTGCTGTGGAGTGACAGCTAAAGTCAATCGACTCTGATCGCTGTTTTTCAAATTGCGACTTTCGAGCGCAGCTTTGGAGTTAGCCAGAAGAACGCGCACATCCTGACAGACAGTCTTTGTGAAACGTTTCCCTTCTTTGGTCATGATCGCCAGCACATCGACATTGTCACCACAGGCGATGTTGTGATCTACCATGGCCTCATCATCGAGTTTCAAACTCAATGCCACTTCATGAGTTTCAAGATTCGATGACAACGTGTTTTTCTGCGCAAACAACTCGTCGGAAGAAATTGGTTCACCCATAGGAATGAAGAATTTCGTCACTTTGCCGACAGCCTGTTCTGAGCTCGTGAGCATCTCCGGAGTTACGTAACGCTCAGGAATTTCTACATAATGCAGACTGCCGAAGTTGATGCGAGAACCAGCCGGTAAATCGACACCAGCACCAACAACGGTGACGGTCAGCTTTTTGGCCGGCGTTCTGTTCATCATCATCTTAGCGATGCCGACTCCAACGAGAACAACCATGAGCACAAGCATCAGCATGGCAGCCGCACTCATCGACTTGCGCGAGTTGCCGGACTGCGCACGGTCCTTGAAAAGCGCTGGAACGTCTGGGGCTGAACTTGGTGGCACGTCGATTCTCCTTGACTAATAAACGACTTCTTGATTGGCAACAGCTTGTTCGGTAATGATGGTGTCGAGGAACGGCACGGGCGGTCCATCTGGACCCATCCAGACATTCATCTGCCCGCGCTTGGCCGGATTACCAGGGAATGGACTACCGATGAAAACAAATGGATATTGAATTCTCACGCCGACAGTACCGGCAGGCATGGCGATCGAACCGTCATCCCACGGCAAAATTGACACGGTCGAGCCTGGTGGCAGATCGCCTGATGTACCCTGTGGTCCCGACAGCAGATGTCCCGCTGCAAGCGCCTGGTAGACAGGAGAATTGACATTGATCGCCTGACCGGAAACAGTAAAACCCCGCAAGTAATCTCGACTCGCGGAGTTGGATAAGTCGGGCATGCGGCTTGCCATGCGTGCACCTTCTTGCACCGACATAGTAATTATTTGCTTTGTATAAAACGAACGTCCGAAGTAAATGATTCCGAAGATGAACAGCATCAGAAGCGGCAGGCACAAAGCAAATTCAACCATTGCTTGACCGGACTCAGATCTTCTTGCTCTTTTCGGATGCATCACTTTCTTATCAGTTTCACTTGTGATCTCGGGACAGACTCTACTCGATCACCCACGGTGTGGCATTGGGATTGATCATGCGACCGGGCTGAGGAGTTGTAGTACCGCCATAGTTGATAGAGTTCTGCACGTTGTAGATCATGTCTCCGCAGATGAAGCCGAGCGATCCAAGCGCTACCATGCATAACGCCGAAACACAGCCAAGACCGAGAGCATACTCAACCATGCTCTGTCCACGCTGACTTCTCTTCGTGATTTCAACTCTCTTCGTTCTAGAATGCTTAGCTTGGCGCTTCGAATTCATTTTCTTCTCCATCCCGCCGGCAACAGGCGCCGTCATGCGGCGCCGCACCAGCAAGATTATTAGTTGATGTTCCAGGGGGTAGCAGATCTGTTAACCATAGGTGTGAAGTTTCCAGACTTCTGACCCCCATAGTTGATAGCCTGTTCGATGCCCTTAATCATGTCACCGCACATGTCGCCCAGTGAGCCGAGCGCCACCATGCACAGTGCTGTGATGCATCCCAGACCGAGCGCGTATTCGACCATGCTCTGACCTGATTGCTTGCGACCTTGCTTGCGAGTCATTAGTTTTCCCCTCATTAATAAGTAGTTTGATATAAATTGCCGGACGAATTCAGAAGTTGAGAAGAGAATCAGACAATCGAACGCTTATTGCGATTTATTCTCAATTCCCGAATGCGCTAAGGATAATAACCAGCAAAATCAAAGTCAATTGTCGATGGCTTACCGAAATTAGTGTATCGATATGGAATCTGCCTTTCTAGCTAAGCCCCTGGTAGGGATTGAGCGCTTTCCAAGCCCGCCAAAATCATTTCTAATATTGTCTGCTTAATAAAATCAGAGCACCCCAAAAATCCCTGTTTGCCGCTCCCTGCAGGTTAGCCTGGCGACCTACTGAGGACATGCAAGTGGTATACATCTTGGAATCCACAGGCGGAGGCTTTTGTAAAGCAATGATAACAATCGCAATAAGGGACTTCCGATCTTGCGAGTATTATCATCTTTTGGGCTCTTTCGAGCGCCGAAAGCATCGCACAGACGGCCGTCCGGCAATTCTCACTTCAGGCGTCTCGATTCGCAAATCGTTCTCCTGAGAAGTTCAATGTGCAGAAATTTCCGCAGCGCTATTTGGCGCCCACTCTCTCCAGAGCCTTACCTGACAGAGCCGCCAGCGTCTGTTGGTTCAATCGGCGCTTAGAAGCCATCAGATCACGCTCTGATTCGACAATAATTTCTTCCAGATAGCGCAGCGATACTTTGCGCTGGCTGAAGATTTCCTGACGCTTCTTGAGCATCTTGGGCATCATCTTGCAAGCATTAAGCGCACCATGCAGCCAGGGCACAATCTGCGCGCCACGCACTGTGACAACGGCAAGATAATAAAGCTGCCAGTACAAAATCTCGGGCAAGAACTTCCACAGCAACGGCCCTGGAATGTTTTTGACAATAGTATTCAAATTATTTTGTGAAGACAATCGAACCACGAGCGGGCTGTAGCCACTGCCTGTAGTACCGCAGCCGAGGTGATAGACGATGGCAGACGGCACGTAATAGCACTTGAATCCTGCATTTTGTGCTCTCAGACCGAAATCGACGTCTTCAAGATAGGCAAAATAATCGTCATCAAGGTATCCAATCGCATCGAACAATTCCTGGCGATAGATGGCAGCGCCACCGCAGGCGCCCAGTATGTATCTCGGCTCGTCAAAACGTCCTGTATCTCTCTCCCGATGCCCGATTCGACCAGGCAAGCCGCCTCGTCTGTAACCATCACCGGCACCGTCAAGCAGTTTATGATCATCGTAAGCCAACATCTTACAGCCGGCACTGCCGATCTCTGGATGCTCGCGCATGGCTTTGACAAGCTCAGACAGCCAGTTTTTATCGACGATCGTGTCATTGTTCAAAAGAGCCACGAACTCGCCCTTTGAAGCTCTGATGCCATGATTCACGGCCGGGCTGAAACCGGTGTTGACTTCAAAAGTAATCAGTCGAACTTGCGGGTAGTTTTCTCGCAAGAAGTCCACCGAACCGTCTTTGGAACCGTTATCGACGATAATCACTTCCAGGTTCTGATAAGACTGTGCAAGCAGCGAGTCAAGGCATCCTGCCAAAAACTTTTTGCCATTCCAGTTAGGAATGACGACACTTACTAACTCTGGTGTAAATTGCGGCACAGGATGTTCACTGATGACGACGTGCAGACATTTTACAGATTCTGCACCGGTAAATCTCGACAACCTACTAATGTAACGACCAATTCGATACGCTCAATGAGCCGTATATAATAGAAAGTCCCCAAAGCAAAACGCTCACACTCTGCAGCACGAGAGAGCCAGAGAGGCTTTTATTTCCGCCAAACTATTATTCGTCACACTGGAACCGATTTCGAAGAGCATGGCCGGACCTGCGATTCGAATGATCGAACTGGCGCGACAACTGGATGACGAGTTCGACATTACTGTCTTCAGTCCATACGGCGGCGAGCATAAATTTCAACTAACAGAAACAGATAAGTTTCACGTAATCGTTGGCGCCTCCAGAAGCGAATTGATGGAACTGGCAAACAATGCCGAAACTATCTTCGTGCAAGCCAACGTGCTCAAGCAATATCCGCGCCTGGCTCGATTGAACAAATATTTGATTGTCGACTTGTACGACCCATATCTGTTTTCACTGCTCGTTCAATATCAAGATGACCCTGTCACCGCATCGAGCAGCTACCGGCTCATGCATCAGGTCCTGGAAAAGCACATGCTCGTTGCAGACTTTTTTCTCTGTGCTTCAGAGAGACAAAGAGACTACTGGATTGGCAGATTTTGCGCACTCGGTCGAGTTGATCCGGGTATGTACCGGTTCGATCCCTCTTTGCGAAAACTCATTGACGTGGCAGCCTTCGGACTATCTGAAAAGTCGCCGGAAAAAAGTGGCCAGGGATTGCGCGCCGATTTTCCAAAAATCGAAGCGAAAGACTTCGTGTTGCTCTGGGGCGGCGGCGTGTGGGATTGGTTCGACCCGCTGACTGTGATTCGAGCAGTGAAAGAAATAAGCGCCCACCGCAAAGACATCAAGCTGGTCTTTATGGGCATAAAGTCACCCAATCCAAAAGTTCCCCTTATGCAAATGGCAGTCAAGGCCCAGGCGCTCGCTGAAGAGCTGGATGTCTTGAATAAAAACGTCTTCTTCTCAGACAAATGGATACCCTACGAACAACGAGTCAACTACCTTCTGGAAGCGGATGCAGCCGTATCAGCGCACTACGACTTGATAGAAACCAGATTCTCTTTCCGCACACGCATTCTCGATTATCTCTGGGCCGGACTGCCGATTCTAACGACGGGCGGAGATCAACTGGCCGAGATGATTGACGCAAACAAAGCCGGTATAGCCATCGATTACGAAGACGTGAAAGGATGGGTGGCAGCGATTGAAAAATTAGCAGACGACCGCGATCTGCGAGAACTGTGCGCCAAAAATTCACACAAGCTCGCCCAGCAATTCCACTGGTCGAAATCGGCTCAACCGCTGCGTCAGTTTTGCACAGCGCCTTACCACACACCGGCATTTGAAAAAGTGACCATGCCGTCGGTGCTGGAGCGAGCACATGCGGTTTACTCAAGAGGCGGAAAAGAACTGGTTCTCAAACGCATCAAAGAACTTTCCAAAGATCTTCTCAAATAAAGCAAGAATCGAACGCGCAGGCATAGGCCCGGCACGTCTGCATGAACTATCCTAGAGAAGGCGGTCAGAGAACAAGATTTTGCACACCAAAACCAACAGATTCGCCAGAAGACTAAAAGCATGACGACTGTAACCTACTCGCTAGACGACAATCAGCGCCTGACCGAGCGCGTCGTACCGCCGCATCTGGACGGCAGTCCATGGCTGACGTTCGAGCAGCAACGGGCACTGCACATCTACGATGATTTGAGTCGCACGATGCGTCGCATGGCCAAGAAGCCAAGCGCAGAGCGAGTACACGAAGCGCGCGTCACTTTACGAAGATGGGATTGCATCTGGAATGTGCTGGAAGCCGACGGCTGGGCTACAAAAAAATATTCAGCCAAAGTCGGCAAAGAGCTGAAGAAAATTAGGCGTTTGCTGGGCGACCTGAGAGACTGCGACGTCAATATAGAAATTGCCGAATCACTCGGCGCCCCTCGCGAAATCATTGAAAAATGGCAGGCGGAGAGAAAATCCATCGCTCGAAAAACGAAAAAACAATTGAAAAATCTAGAAGTCGACAAGTTGTTGAAACGTCTGAGCACCTTCCTCTTACGACGCCCCGAAAAACTCAGACATGTAGTGGAAAAAAACGGGGAAAACGAAACTGACTCTGCTTATAACCACCTCGAGCCATTCGTCAGGAATCAAGAGGAAATCGCGCGCCAACTTGCAAACAGCGCTCGAAACCCCGAAGAGTTGCATGCCCTGAGGCTCAGCATCAAAGCCTGGCGTTACCTGCTGGCTGAATTTTATGGTTTGACCAATCTGCAACTGGTCCGAGCCCAACAAATACTGGGCAAATTGAATGATTTGCACAGAGTTGAAACATTGTTGACTGCTACCCAGAGTCCGCTTGCCAACGAATCTCTTAGCAAGTCTAACGAGCAGCGAGAAAAACTGTTAGATGACTTCACAGAGTTTCGAGAAAACCTTCCATACGGGCTGAGACCAACAATTTCGTCAGTAGTCGAGAAGATAAAAACCAATTGAAATTATAACTAATCCTGAAACTGCCTGATTTATTGGTGTTGGCGCCATAATATGTAGTCATAAGCGCAACGTCGGCAAAATGCGAAAGTGCCAGGGAAGTAACAGATGACTATTAGAAAGAAGCTAACCATCCTCGGTTCGGGTTCGGCGGGTCTGACTGCTGCTATCTATGCGGCTCGAGCCAACCTGGAACCTCTCGTAGTCCAGGGACTGCAAGCCGGTGGACAGCTCACTATCACTACCGAAGTCGAAAATTTCCCCGGTTTTCCTGATGGCATCCAGGGTCCAGAGCTTATGGAAGAAATGCATAAGCAAGCTGAAAGATTCGGCACACAATTTATCTACGACAACGCTGAGTCGGTTGACCTGAGCAAGCGTCCTTTTACAATTCGCACAAGCGGCGAAGAAATCGTCACAGACACGCTTCTCATCTGCACAGGCGCCTCAGCCAAACTACTCGGGCTCGAGTCTGAAAGCAAACTGATGGGTCATGGAGTCTCTGCCTGCGCCACCTGCGATGGATTTTTCTTCCGCGACAAAGAAGTATTTGTAGTCGGAGGCGGCGATACTGCCCTCGAAGAAGCACATTTCTTGACGAGATTCGCCACCAGCGTCACGATCATTCACCGACGCGATAGCTTCAGGGCATCGGCAATCATGATCGACCGGGTCAAACGCAATCCCAAAATCAAATATATTCTCGATTCTGCGCTTGTAGACGTCAAAGATGTCTCAAAAGGCGAAGTAACTGGTATCACAGTCAAAAATTTGAAGACCGGTGAATTGCAAGATCATCCTGCTGACGGCGTATTCATCGCCATCGGGCACAAACCCAACACAGATCTCTTCGTCGGTGGACCACTGGAATTGTCGGAAGCCGGCTACATCAAGACCGACGGCGTCAAGACAAAAATCAAGGGCGTGTTCGCAGCAGGAGATGTTCAGGACGAAGTCTACCGACAGGCGGTAACTGCGGCTGGTTCAGGCTGTATGGCCGCACTGGAAGCACAATGGCTGATCGAAGCCGAAGAAGCAGAGTCGGAAAAAAAAACTCAATTAGCTGAAGCCGTGGGTCACGCGTGAACGCGTCAGTCAGAGAGCGTACTTCAGAGCGAATCAAGAGCCTGGCACTGAACCACTCGTGCGCCAGGCATCCGCTCTTCGCGCGCTTAAGAAAAGACAGATTCGATCTGCCGCAAGTGGCAGCACTGTTGCGCAACTATGATGCGCACGCATCTGTTCTGCGTCGGTTACTGCTGAAAGCGGCGACCCTTATGCCGGAGCCTGCCGTCGGTTTCATTCTAGAGAACGTACGCAATGAATACGGGAATGGTGACTACAACAAAGCACATCAATGGCAACTAAAGGATCTGGCACTACAAGCTGGTGTCACAGACGATGCCTTCAAGGCAGCAAAGATTGAACCCGGAACGAAGAAATTCATTCAGACGGTGCCCAGGTATTACGATCCCAAACCGGCATCTGCAGCCGGGTTCATGAGAGCGGCAGTATCTGCTGGTGCCATCACCGCCACCGAAATACTTGCACTGGAAGAATTCAAAGCGCTGCAAACGGCCTTTGAACAATTTGGGCTCGAGCACCATATCTGGTTCGACCATGTGCGAGTAGAAGCAGAACATACTGACGAATCGATTCAACTGGCGGAATATTTCATTGACCAGCACAATGCAGTCAGAGCTGTTGAGCATGGCTTGAATGGAGTTCTGGAAGCAAATGTCTATCTGTACGATGGGCTGCTCAGCTCCCTCTCCCAAAATGCGACCTGACACGCTAGTTCTAGAGCGATCCAATTCGGTGTGAAACTGAGTTAAGGCTCTCTCAATTGGTAAGCCTTATTCTAGCCCCAGGAACAAGAGAAAGCCTGTGTAATGCACGTTGCCATGGTATTGCGTCAGTTCTCGCCTTTTGGCGGTCTTGAACTGTACACATTTGAATTAGTCAAAGGTCTTTTAGATCGCGGATTACGCGTCACAGTAATCTGCGAAAAAGATGACACCAACTACCAACATGAAAAGCTAAACGTTATCAATTTCGCAGCCCCTCCCCGTGGAGCAAACAAAGCCGACAAGATCAGGCACTACTTTCAAGTTGCCAGTGCTGCGGTGGCTGAGTCTGGACCATACGATCTCATACACTCGCAACACTTTCCCATCAGACAGGTTGACGTAGTCACGTTTCACAACCACACAATATTCAGGCTGACGGAAGTTGGGCAACGCTGGGAGCAACTGCTCAATCTAATCAAGGTGAATACATCGCAAGCGTACAAGTTACGCGACCAGCACGACAGAGAGCTATGCCACCAGGCCCGGTGCTTGATATTTCCAGCAAAAGTTTGTATGGACGACTTCAAAAGACACTATGAACTGGAAAATAAGCATCTGGCCATCGCGCATCCGGGCGCCTCTACAGAAGTGCCACTGGTAAAAGTCCATTCCATCGAGCCAGGCCAGACCTTCAACTTTCTCTTTGTCGGCAAGGGCTACCGCAAGAAGGGTCTGGACGTGCTGCAGCAAGCTTGCAAAATTGTCGCTTCCCACAAAAAGAACTTCAAATTGCAAATAGCCGGACTGAAGCTAAAACCGCAAGACAGAGCGAGATTAGCGCTTGCCGGGCTAACGAAGCACGTCGATTATCTAGGCTTTCAAAAAGACATGAATGCGGTCTATCAGAAGTCATCCTGCATAATCTTGCCTTCACGTATAGAACCATTCGGCATGGCACCAATCGAGGGCATGTTGCGCGGACTCATACCTATAGTCAGCCGTACCTGTGGAGTAGCAGAAGTGTTGAGCGACGAGAAAGATTCACTCATCCTCGAAGATCACCTGAAAGTTCAAGAGCTGGCAGCTCTAATGGAGAAGTTGATAGACAATCCCGACCTCTGCCATAGACTCTCGCTGGCTGCGCTGGGAACTGCTCAAAAATTGAATTGGAACCAGACGGTTGAAAGTACCATCTCAGCCTACAACGCAGTTTTAAGCACGTCCGTTTCAAACAGATAAGGGCACAAGGAGGTCACAGTGACCGAACGCACAGGCAGCAAAACCAGGCCGAACAGACTCGTAAACGAAACGAGCACATACTTGTTGCAACACGCCTACAATCCGGTCGACTGGTACGCATGGGGACCGGAGGCGCTGGAGAAGGCCAGAGTGGAAGATAAACCGATCTTGCTTTCGATTGGTTACGCAGCCTGCCACTGGTGTCACGTCATGGAGCACGAGTCGTTTGAAGACGAAGCCACTGCCAAGATGATGAACGACTACTTCGTCAATATCAAGGTCGATCGAGAAGAGCGTACTGACCTCGACGAAATTTATATGAAAGCGGTACAGATGATGACCGGACATGGCGGCTGGCCAATGACTGTGTTTTTGACGCCGGAATTGAAGCCATTTTTTGGCGGCACTTACTTCCCGCCTCAAGACAGGCATGGATTGCCTGGTTTCAAAAAGCTGCTGACAGGATTACACCAGGCATGGGAAGAGCAACGTCCGGAAATCTTGAAGAGTTCTGATGAATTGACAGGACACATGCGATTGATGGACGAAATCGCCAAGCCTGATGTTGAGCCTTTGTTGAACGAGAACTTGCTTGAACTGGGTACAGACAAACTGAGTCGAATTTTCGATCATATCTGGGGCGGATTCGGCAACGCGCCCAAGTTCCCACATTCATTCAGCCTCAATCTGGCAATGCGCTATGCGGCACCATCCAGCAAAGGACGCCCTGCTCGCAAAGAAGAATGCGTTGAAATCTACAAGACAAGCCTGGACCGAATGGCCTATGGTGGCATACACGATCAGATTGGCGGTGGGTTCGCGCGTTATGCGGTAGACAGGCAATGGCTTGTTCCCCATTTCGAGAAGATGCTCTACGACAATGCTCTTCTGTGCAAAACCTACCTCGACGGATACCTGCTGACCGGTCGCACTTATTGGGCTGATGTGGCGCGCGGCATTCTGGAATTTGTTTTACGCGAATTGACTACCGAAGATGGTGGTTTTTATTCCAGCCTGGATGCGGACAGCGAGGGCGAAGAAGGAAAGTTCTATGTCTGGGATCCACAACAAGTGGAAGCGGTCCTTAACACTGATGCAGAATGGTTCAGCGAGGTTTTCGGCGTTACGAAACAGGGCAATTTCGAGCACGGAAAGAGCGTATTGCATCTGACAAAATCACCTGAAGCGCTGCAGGAGAAATTCAACCTTTCAGAATCGGAATTCTGGATAAAGGTTCGCGACTGCTCCGTCAAGTTGATGACGGAGCGAGCCAGGCGCGTGCGTCCAGGTCGTGACGAAAAGGTGTTGACGAGCTGGAACTGCCTGATGATCACAGCTTTTATCGAAGGATATCGCGTACTGAAAGAACCGAGATATCTGGATGCGGCTCAGCGCGCGACCGAATTCATTTTCACCAACCTGGTCAAAGACGGGCGACTATTGCGCACCTGGGGTCAGGGAAAAGCCAAGCTGAATGGCTACCTTGACGATTACTCCTATTTTGTTCAAAGCCTGCTCGATCTGGCAGAAGTTGATACCAACCCAAAATGGTTGCAAGAGGCGGAGCGCCTGACCAGAGTAATGCTCGATCAATTTGGCGACACTGAATCTGGTGGCTTATTCTACACAAGTGCAGACCATGAAGAGCTCGTTACCCGACCCAAAAGTCACTATGACGGCTCGATTCCGTCAGGTTCGTCAGTGGCAGTCTTTGCTCTGCTGCGCCTCTCGAAGCTAACAAACAACAAAGATTATGAACATAAAGCGGTCGAGCTATTGAAGCTATATGCTCCTTTCATGACACGCGTGCCAGATCAATTCTCGAATTTCCTCTGCGCGGTCGATTTCTATCTTGCCGGGGAAACAGAGATAGCCTGCCTGTTCAAGTCAGGATCGGAAAGCGACGATGCGCGCAAGCTGCTGTTTGAACTGTACGCGCACTATATTCCGAACAAAGTTGTTTTATGCCACAACGAAAGTAAGAGTTCGACTCTTCCTCTCGTGGAAGGGCGAAAAACGCTTTCAGGGGCGCCGACCGCGTATATTTGCTCCAACTACACTTGCGATGCACCGGTTGCGGACCCAGCCAAACTCAGTGAGCGTCTAAAGGAACTGGCGGGCAGATGATTACGGCGTAGTTGGCTTGACGGGCGCCGCCGGCACTACATCAGAAGCTGGCTGTTTGGTCGCATCCGGCACTACGTCAGGATGCTTCACCACATCCGGCACCACCAACTGAGAGGAGTCTTGTCGGAGATAGAGTTTGACGCGCTTATCAATGCCAGGTTCAAGAGCAAGAGCCCTCTTGCGATACGCCTCTGCTTCTTCTGTTTTGCCTTGCAACTTAGCGTATCCGTAAGCCAACCATTGAACTTCGGCATCATTGGGATCAGTCTTCTTGAGCAATTCCAACCGAGTGCGTGCCTCCTGCGGTCTGCCAAGCTCAAGACAGGCGCGAATAAACAGCTTACTGGTTAGTGGACCAGGTCTTACTTGCATAGCTCTCGCAGATGCGGCGTAAGCATGCTGCAGCACTTGCGGCAAGCCGCAATCTAACGCTGCCTGTGCAATCGGCACTAAGAAATCCCCGTTGGCTGGTTCCAGCTTTACCCCGTCTTCGAGAGACTTCAAAGCACGCATCGGTTCATGCTCCGCAAGGAGAGATTTACCGTTCAGCAAATACAAAAATGGGTCAGTAGTAATGTACTTACTGGCCAGCGTAGACTGCGTGTAAGCAGCCGGTAAATTACCAGACTTAGCGTAAGCCTTAGCCAGTTGTGCATGATAAATGGCCATCTCCTCTTCGCTCATCTTGCACTGCGCGCCGATAGTCAGAGCAGTCTCTAACTCCTTGCAAGCTTGCTGATAATCACGATTCTGGAAAGACACATAACCGTTGATAACATGTGCTAAAAAATCATCTTTCTTCAATGCCAGAGCTTTAGCCACTTCAGTCTTGGAAGGTTCCACCAAATTGCGCTCAAGCAAGTAAGCTGCATAATATGCGTGCGCCCTTGCATTGTCTGGATTACGCTTGATTTCAGCACGCCAGAGGCGTTTGTCGGTCGACCATTCTGTTTCACGCCAGACTGTCAGCGAGATAAAGGCGAGCAAAATTACGCCAAACCCGATCGCAGTCTGCTTGAAATTCTTCATCGCCAGGTGCGTTATGCCGACACCCGCAATCATGCAAAGACCCGCCAGCGGCAAGTAAAAGCGCAAATCAGCACTGATTTCCCCCTGGGGCAAGAAAATCCACGGACAAAGAGTGAGCAGAAACATCAATGTACCGATGCGAATCAATGGATGCTTCTGAACAAAGCCTGCTACACCGATAGCAACCACAGCCAGCGCACCAGCTATAGTGCCTGGATCACTGAAACCTGCAGATGCAACAAACGGAGGATAGACACTCATACCAAAAGGAATCAGGCTACAGCGCAGGTAGTAAAGCAAGATCATCTTGAACTGCGTCGCCCAATATACCTGCGAAAAAAGCGGCACCAATCCGAAGCTGCTGTCTATCTTGGGTGGTACCCCCGCGGTGATCGTATAGCAGGCACAAATACCAACGAATAAAAGCGCAATGATCTCCCAACTTCTATCCAGGAGCCATTCTTTCGAAACGACATCTGCGGGCTTGAGAAGAACGATCAGACCGGCAGCGAAAAACGGCAATGTCAAACATTGGGCATTGGAAATTATACCTATGCCTGCGAAAACGAAAAAACACAAGTAAGCAAGGAGCGCCTTAGCGATTCTTTCTTCATAAAAACCATAGAGAAAGAAGTTAAGCGCCAGGAAATAATTGACCGCGCCCAGAACGCCTTCGCGACCCGAAACATAGGCAATCGACCCCGTCAAAAGTGGGTGCAAAGCGAATAGACCAGCAGTTGCCGCGGCGAAATAATACGGATCAACCTTCAGCTTTGCATCTAAATTGAGGCGCCACGCCAATCTAAAAGTGAACAGGTAGAAGTACAAACAACTAAAAACGTGCAAACAGATATTTACGGCATGCGACCATCCAGGCGCAAAACCGAAACTGCTACTGTCCCACGCATATGTGGCTCTGAGCCAGGGCAGAGACATCGGAGCACTGAAACCGGAGACGAGCAGATTCAACCAGAATGCGGATTTATCTTTCAGTGAGTTGACAGCAGCATAATTCAACTTGTCGTTGAAGACGTAGTCTGATGTCATCGAATAGGCATAAGTGAGCAGAATCAAAGTTAAAAGAGCAAAGCAGCTTCCCCAGATAATCACCCACTTGGGTTTAGGACCTGAGGGCTTGGAAGCCGCTGAGGTAGCAGACGCAACTGCTACTTTCTTTGGAACCCGACCGACTTTTTTTGCTTTTGCCACTATCTATGCTCCGTTCAGGCAGTTAATTGTTGCCTACACTGGCCGAGATTTGACCAAAAAGTCTGCAGAAAAGTCGCGCAGAAGAAAAGCCATTATCGTAGAACTGCGACTTCTCGCGTGGCAACTGGGTCAATGAAGCCATTTCTTTATCCATTAGAAAATAAGCCTCATACAGATCCGCCAGTTTGATTTGCTTCTCGCCTCGACCGAGCGCATGCGCCTTTGCGTAGGTGATTCCGGAGAGGAAGTTGGCAGCCAAATTGTTGAAACCGGCGATCATAGAAAGCCCGCTCATTGCTGGTCCGCAAAAGGTCTTGGAAAAAAGTTTGTGATAAAGGTAGCGTCGAATAAATTGATCTACTTCCGGCTCGAAGGCATTTATTTTGTAATTGCGCGCTTTGTCCAGACTGATGATGCCGAGGTCTGGAATAAACATCTTTCCTTGCAGCACCGTCCTTAGTGCAGCCTTAATTACTGTTGGTTGAGTAAGAGGACTTTTTGTAGACGTGGCCCACTCGGTGGCGTACTGCTTGCGAAGTGTTGTCCATTCGTTATTTCGAAAAGCAATCAAGTTGAAGACCAGATTCTCGAAGACACCAGGCACTTCATTCAGCCAGCGATCGACACTCGGCTTGAAGTCATTGATCGCGGTGAGATCGGCATTGGACACCTTCAATCGAAGCGCTTCGGCAAGAATATCGGTGACCGCTAAAAACAGATGAAAGATATTGGGAAATTCATCAGACTGAATCGCCCGCATTATCCGCGCTTCTATGAGCAAGTATTGGTCCCAGGACAATGGCACACCCGAAACCAAATTAACATCGTATTGAACACTAGCCAGATTCTCAGCAGTGATGGAATCGGCATAGGAAGCCACTTGCTGTGAGGCGCCCTGGGCGCGTTCTTGCTGCACTGCAATGTGCCAGGTGTGCTCGAGTTGCTCTCGCTGCTCACTCAGTAACTGCCCGATGTTGCGCACAGCAGCCATACTGTTCATCGCCACACCGACATAAATACCCGACGGTGTTGGCACGAAAGTATAGGGAAACAACTTGCACATACCAGGCTTTTTCGGCTCACCCAGGGTGGAGTGAATCGAACACAAATTATCGATGAGAAAGCTGCACTCCCCATGTTCGTTGGTTTTTGTGTGATGAGGATAGAGCGAAAGTCCTGCTGCGTATTCTTTCTCAGAATGAGTAAAAAGCTCCTTGCCCGCCAATTGAGGATAGTGCGAACCCCAATCGACATCTTTGATGCGCTGATAATCGGCTTCAGTCAATCCGACAGCGTAACCGGTGCAACACCGGCCGCAGCCCTGGCAGTTGTAGCGGATTCCTTCTGGAATGCGCAGCGGCAATTGACCGGCATTTTGACTGCCCGGCTCCAGGTTTTGATGGTTTGAATTGTCGATGCTCTCAGTCATGTCAAAACTTGGGGCGCCCGCTTTCGATCCATTCTTTCAGAGATGGCGGTTCCATGGCTCCTGCTGATTGCTTGTGCTCTTGACTGAAATACCCCGCCAGCAGCTCATTGTATCGAACTTGGTCATTTTCGGTGATTTTAGCCACCTTTGACCTTGAATTGGCTTTCTGCGCCGTTACTCCGGCGTGTGAAGCCTCGCCAGCTGCCTTAGAAAGCGTAGATTCGGGTATTGAGCCGGAAGCGGCTCGGTCCGAGACAACCGCTGAGGAGGGGGAACCGGCAGAGACAGTTGATGATGATGCTGCTGTTGAAGAAGAAGATGATGATGATGAAGTTGTTGCTGGTATCACATCTGGTGTCTGAGATGACGACACTGCTGCTGGAGACTTTACGGCGGTCGATTTTAATGACGATGCCAATGCCGTTCCAGCCTGTGTAGATGCCGCTCCAGCCTGAGTGGATGTTGCGGTGAAGCGCAATTTGGATTTTTCGGCTCGTAAAGCATTTTTCGCAGCAAGAGTTGACTGTAACTGTTGTTGAGCCTGTCTTGCTCGTATCAGTTCGTTTAACTCATTTCTCCGAGTATTTACCACTATAAACTTGGAATACTGCGGCGGAATCCTGTTCAAATCAGCCATCGCGCCGACATAGTCGAGACGTTGAACCCGTTGCGCGGACCTGGCTAGATAGACATCGTTCAACAAAGCCAACTGATCGTCATCGAGCTTGTGATTGAGAGCCAGACGCTCCAAACAGGTTGCCGCCTCGTCGAATTTATTTTCCTTGCAAGCTTGCCGCGCCTGATCGACAACGTATTGATTAGAAAAACCGCTGTACGATTTCTCGAATCCTACTAGAAAAAATGAGATCGCTCCCACCGCGATCAGAGCGATGGAGACCAGGGGCAGCGCCACCACGGGTTTGCTGAGACTGGGGTGAAGTCGTTCGAGCCTAGACTTCCCTAAAGTCCGTTCCAGCACAGCAGAATCTGCCCTGAGTTCCAGCGCCGAACCGCATTCCTGACAGAACCTGTCGTCTGCAGCGATTTCAGCCTGACATGCCGGACAGGCAGGAAGGGTCTTTTTGAATATGCTTGATATTTGCGAATTCAATACCAAAGATATCCCTTGGAATGCACAGCCTGCGCGGGTTTTCGCGCTTTCAACAGCTTCAGTTTAGCACTTTGCAAAGAAAATACTGGACGAGGGCGTGGTTCGCGAAATGGACCAGTGCGAATGGTAAGATTTACATCTCGCAACCACGGTCGTAAACGTCATGAACAGCGAACTAGAAGCCGCAGAAAGAGCTGAATTCATCCAGTCGGTTAAGTCCCTTCTAATCCCACTCTGCCTCTTTCTGGCGTGCGTGATTATGGCAGCCGGCGTTTTCCTCATATACAACCATGAACCACTCGGATGGGCCTTCTCCCTGGTCAGCACGCTGATGATCATCTCGTGCATGGTGGCATTTATTCGCTTTCAAAATAGCTATCGCGCTCGCGGCATTCTCAAACACGGCACCGATGCTGAAGTCATTCCAGCCGAGCCGGTGGCAGAGAATTCTACTGAATTGACGCCTGTAGCCACCACAGCTGAGCCATCGGCGGTTGCGGAAAACTCAAATGTCGTCGAATTCAAGCCAAACAAACAACGACAAAATCAATAAGTTTGATGCTGAGCGGCTTTCGGCGGTGATGACAGCGGCGGCTCAGAAGACAACTGTGGTCTGAGCGCTCTCAATTCCTGCTGCGCTTCTTCTTCAGGCGTGCGGCCTGGCTCTTCAGAGGAGTTAGCCCACATGCGTTTCAATTTGAGCGCCGCAATTTCATTCTGGGGCTGAACACGCACAGCGTCTTCAAGCGTCGCCATTGCACTGGCTTTGTCGCCGCTCAGCATCTGACTGATGGCTAGATTGTTATAAGCGGCAATCAAGTTGGGATTAAGTTGAATCGCTTCCTTCAAGTAGCGAGCCGCTTCAGCATTGTTTCCCGAGGCGGTCAAAGCCACACCCAGATCATTTAGCAGTTCCGGTCGAGCCGGGTTTTTCAGATCGCATTCCGATACTGCCTTTTTGTACATCTCAACAGCGCGCCCCATATCACCAGCCAGCGCCGTTCGTCGAGCCTGCACATGCGCCGTACTGACAGCAGCTGGAGCGCCCCTGTGCACATGGAAAGGCAATACCGTATCAGCTGTGCGCAGCAGAAATTCTGCCACCACTGAGCGCGCACCAAATGCGGAGAAGATTGCCAGAGCCAGAGACACGCTACCCAGCAAACACAGTTTCCAGGAGATCGGATTGCTGTCCTCGCAAATCTTTTTCTCGCGCATCCACTGCTGAACAGACGGATCTCCCTGACTGCCCGACTCAACTACCGGATAGCCTTGAGTGGTCCGGCCCTGAACAGAGACGTCCTCAGTTTGCTCCTGCGGCTCAGGAGAGGAAGCAACAGAAACGGCGCCGCCAAGAGCAGCGCGTTCAAGTGTTTTCGGACTTTTAGGTGGAAGTGGCCTCATAAGGCGCAGGTCCAGCAGATGCCGGACCCACAATATCTTTCTAGCGTTTCGAGAATTGAAAACGTTTACGAGCGCGTTTACGTCCATATTTTTTGCGCTCTTTGACTCGAGCGTCTCTGGTCAACAGACCATCTGTGCGCAAAACTGGACGATTCTGCGGAGCTGCTTCCGCTAAAGCTCTGGCGATGCCGTGACGAATGGCACCAACTTGACCGGCGATGCCACCACCCATGACGGAGACGAGAACGTCGAAACGTCCCATCGCATCAGCAGCCTGGAACGGTGCAAAGATTTCTTTGCTCAGTCCATGTCTGCCGCCGACATAATCTTCCATGGTGCGGCGATTGATCGAGACTTGACCGGTACCTGGAATGAGGCGAACGCGAGCTGTCGCGGTCTTTCTTCTGCCGGTGCCGTAGTACTGAATAACGCTGGTCATCTAAAACTTCTTCCTCTTGGAATTGGTGATTGTCTTTTAGCCGATCTTGTAAGGCTTTGGTTGTTGAGCTTGATGCGGATGCTCTGCTCCTGCGTAGACATTCAACTTGGTGAACTGATGGTCGCCAAGTCTGGTGTGAGGAAGCATGCCCTTGACTGCTCTCTCGATTACAGCAGCAGGACGGCGTTGACGCAACGCTTGTAAACTTTCAACCTTGTGTCCACCAGGAAATCCTGAGTGACGGTGATAAACCTTTTGCACTTCTTTCTTGCCCGACACTTTGATTTTTTCAGCATTGATAACGACAACAAAGTCGCCACAATCAACGTGAGGGGTGAATTCAGGCTTGTTCTTACCACGAATGATATTGGCAACTTCAGTAGCCAAGCGACCAAGCGTCACACCGTCGGCATCGATCAAATGCCACTGTCTTGGTAGTTCTTCAGCCTTCGGACAATAAGTATTCACGAGCGCTCTCCTGGACAACTCACTTAAGAGTCTAATTCAAATAATGCGTAATCTTCTGGATATTCTACAGAGTTCAACGTCAAACCCCAAGAGGGCGCCGTCGGACCGGCGAGACTACGATCGCCAGCGTTGAGAGCCTCTGCCAAACTCTCAGGCGCTCGTTTGCCGAGCCCTATCTCTACCAGGGTCCCAACAATTATGCGCACCATATTGTACACGAAGTGATTTGCGGCAATCCAGAACTCAAGCCGGCCTTCACCTAAATTCAACAATTCAGCCCGGCTGACATCACAGATGCTCGATGTTTTATCAGCATTTGTGGAACGGAACCCAACGAAATCATGAGAGCCAAGAAGCACAGTGGCAGAGGCTTTCATCAATTCCAGGTCGAGCGGCCGATAAACGAAGAAATGAGTTTCTTTTAACAACGCCGATCGCTGCGGACTGTTCAAAATTCGATACACATACTCACGCTTTCGAGCGCTGAAACGAGCATGGAATTTTTCGTCAACCACCTTAACGGCAGTGATACTAATATCGGACGGAAGAATTCCATTCAAGGCCCAACAGAAACGCCACAAATCAAGCTCAGCTTCGGCGACATCGAAGTGCACCACTTGACCGGCAGCATGTACACCGCGGTCGGTGCGCCCACTGAAACCAGCTTTGGTCGGCACTCTCAAATAGGTGCTCAATGCTTTTTCCAGTTCATGTTGCACCGTGCGCACGCCCGCTTGATACTGCGAGCCGCTGAACGATTTACCGTGATACTGGATTTTGGCTGCGATGCGCATTGTGCTCTAGTAGCTCTAGCAAAAAAGCAACTGCAAATAGATGCAGTTGCTCATAGCAAATAGAACGAAAAACCTTAGACGAGTTGGATGATCGCCATCGGTGTATTGTCACCGCGACGAGGACCAGCCTTGAGAATGCGAGTGTAGCCACCTTTGCGATCTGCATAACGAGGTGCCACTTCATCGAATACTCGAGCAACTACATCACGGTCATAGACATAAGCACTGACCTGTCTGCGCAAGTGCACAGCACGAGCCACTTGTTTAGCCGCTTCGACGTCTCCACCTTTAGCCTTGTCGTAGAGAGCATGATGATCTTTCAAGTAGCCTTTTTTGCCCTTGGTGATCAACTTCTCTACTTCAGGTTGCACGGCCTTCGCCTTGGCGAGGGTCGTTGTGATTTCGTCGTAGCGCAACAATTCAGTTGCCAGGGAGCGCAAAACAGCTTTGCGCTGATCTGCAGGCCGTCCTAATTTATTGCCAGGTACTCTATGACGCATGATTGTTGGTCCTTACTTCCTTATTCGTTACTTGTCTTTCGGTGTGTCTGCAAGAGTCAGTCCGAATTGACGCAGACGCTCGATTACTTCATCAGCAGACTTCTTACCGAAGTTCTTGATGTTCATCAAATCGTCGTAGGTCAACTTGAGCAACTCACCAAGCGAGTTGATATTGGCACGCTTGAGGCAGTTGTAGGCGCGAACTGAGAGTTCGAGCTCTTCAATGGAGATTGATGAGTGCTTGCCATCTGTCTGCGCAGGAGCAGCAGCGGCGGGCACCATCGGCTTGCCGGAAAGTTCAGCGATTGGCAACAGGTGCTCGATGATTTGACGAGCAGCCTGGCTGATGGCTTCGGTAGCGTCGATCGATCCGTTTGACCAGATTTCGATCGTCAACTTGTCGAAGTCAGTTGATTCGCCAACGCGAGTCGGCTCAACGTTGTAGCTGACTTTGCGAACCGGCATAAATACTGCGTCGATTGGCAATACGTCGATTGCTTGTTTGTAGTGGCTGTGTGAGTCGGCTGGCACATAACCACGACCGCGCTCGACAGTCACTTCAGCTCTAATGCGTCCACCTTCAGCCAGAGTGCAAATCGGCCAATCTGGATTGATGATGGTGGCATCAGTCGGGCACATCAAGTCACGACCGGTGACAACGCCTGGACGTTCAACATCCAGGTGAATGTATTGCGGATCGTTGCTGAATGTCTTCACAACCAGACCCTTTAGATTGAGCATGATGTCGATGACATCTTCAACAACACCAGGGATAGTGGTGAATTCGTGTGTAATACCGTCAATTCGTACTGCGGAAACTGCAGAACCATCTAATGATGAAAGCAGCACTCTTCTCAAGGCATTACCAAGAGTGGTGCCATATCCGCGCTCTAGCGGCTCAATGACGAATTTGCCGTAAATTGAGCCGTCAGTACCAGTTTTATTCTCAAGACACTTGATCTTTAGAGGTTCCATATTCACTCCATCTGTCGATCGGATAAAAGTATTTGCCAGGGTCACAATCAGTTCTACACGCGGCGGCGCTTAGGAGGACGGCAGCCATTGTGAGGAATCGGGGTGACGTCTTTGATCAACGTGATTTCCAATCCTGATGATTGCAAAGCGCGGATCGCAGTTTCGCGTCCAGCTCCGGGTCCTTTCACAAGGACTTCGACCTGGCGCATGCCCTGGTCCATCGAGCGACGAGCAACTGACTCAGCTGCTTGTTGCGCGGCGAACGGTGTTCCCTTCTTGGCGCCCTTAAAGCCGACCGTACCAGCTGAAGCCCAGGCAATTACCTGACCTTGAGGATCGGTTGAAGCAATAATCGTATTGTTGAAAGTGCTCTGAATGTGCACAACGCCTTGCAATACATAGCGTCTTTCTTTCTTTTTGGTTCTAGCCTTGGGAGACTTAGCCATAGCTTTCCGTTGGTCCTTTTTTGCTATTGCGCTTATGCAGCGCTCCTATCCACGTTGACGCAATCAGCGTCTTTATCGAACGGCGCCGAGAGCGCCATCAAAATTATTTTGCTGCAATCTTCTTGCCGGCAACCGTTAAACGCTTGCGACCACGACGAGTGCGGGCATTGGTTTTGGTGCGTTGACCGCGAGTGGGGAGACCACGACGGTGACGCTGACCACGGAAGCAGTTGATTTCGATCAAGCGCTTGACGTTGAGACCTTCAACGCGGCGCAGATCGCCCTCGATTTGCAAACCAGTTTTTTCGACTTCTTCTCTGAGTTTGGTGACCTCATCTTCAGTGAGGTCTTGAATGCGACGCTCGTCAGGCACTCCCAACTTTTCGCAAATCTTGGATGCAGTCGTTCGACCAATACCGTAGATGTAAGTAAGCGCGATTTCGACGCGCTTGTTTCTAGGCAGATCCACTCCAGCTATACGAGCCATTTATCCTCCAAACTCCTTCAGCAATACCTTGCTAAATTACCTTGCGACTACCCTTGACGTTGCTTGTGCTTAGGGTTTTCGCAAATGATGGCAACACGCCCTTTACGGCGAATCACCTTGCACTTATCACAAATTTTCTTGACCGACGCTCTGACCTTCATAATCAACTCGCTAACGCGAATTATCGCGCTGTAATGTTGGTAACCCAAATCTTGTTTACTGCCGCTTTGTGTCTTCGTTTGAAGACTCAAATGGCAGTGACAGACAAACAACCTAGATTGTACATCAATCTTTGATTCTGTAAGTTATTCGTCCGCGTGTTAAATCGTAAGGCGTAAGCTCAACTCGCACGCGATCTCCAGGCAGAATCTTAATAAAGTTTTTTCGGATCTTGCCGGAAATGTGCGCGAGGACCTTGTGGCCGTTATCGAGTTCGACGCGAAACATCGCATTGGGCAGCGATTCGCGGATCACACCTTCAAACTCGATCACACCCTGTTTAGTCATTAGATTACCTCGCTAGGGCGCTTGGTTAGAATCTCCGGCTCCCCTTCTGTGATCAACAATGAATGTTCAAAATGTGCAGAAGGCTTGTAATCTTGCGTTACAACTGTCCAACCATCGGGTTTTGTCTTGACCCGATCACCGCCCTGATTGAACATTGGTTCAATCGCTATAACCATACCAGGTTTCAGTTTAACCCTGCTACCCGTGCGATAGTTGAAAATAAATGGATCTTCGTGATAATCAGGCCCAATGCCGTGTCCGCCATAATCGCGTACTAAGCCATATGAATTAGCCTTGGCAATGTCTTCAATCGCGCCGCCGACTTCATCAAGCGTAGCGCTGGCTCGAGCGGCTTTTATACCGTCATAGAGAGATTTCTGAGTATCGTCAAGAAGCTTCTGCAATCTCGCTGAAACCAACCCTACAGGAACCGTGATCGCAGTGTCGCCGATGAAATCGAACTTGCTGCCATTGTTTTGACGTCTGATGGTGGCCCCGATATCAAGACTAATGACATCCCCCTCTTTCAGAACCTTCTTCTTATTAGGAATGCCGTGTACAACTTCTTCGTTCACCGAAGCACAGATAGTGCACGGGAATCCACGATAACCCTTGAAGGTGGGTATGCCCCCGCCATCACGAATCACCTTTTCAGCAGCAACGTCGAGCTCCCAGGTGGAGATGCCCGGAGCCACCATCTTGACTATATGTTCGAGAGCTTCACCAGCCAGCTTTCCAGCTTGACGGATCAGTTCAATATCGGCTTCTTGCGTGAGAATCATTGCTTTCGTTTTTACTTCTTGATCAGGCAGTTAGTGTTCAAAGTCTTCAAAATCGATTCGAAGATTTCATCAGGCTCGCCTTCACCTCTTACTGTCTGAAGGTTTCCTTTGCCGCCATAGTACTCGATGAGAGGTTCTGTCTGCTCTCTATACGTCTTCAAACGAGCAGCGACGAGTTCTTCCTTGTCGTCTGATCTTTGTGTCAACTCGGAACCACAATCGTCGCAAATTCCTTCCTTCTTAGGAGGAGCGAATTTTGTGTGGAAAACTTGAGCGCAAGCTTTGTTGCCGCAAGTGCGACGACCGGTAATACGATCCGAAAGAAGACTGTCGTCGACGTCCAGATTGATGACACAGCTCAACTGCGCATTCAACTCATCCAACAAAACATCAAGTGCCTTGGCCTGCGGCAGGTTGCGCGGAAAACCATCGAGGATGAAACCGTTTGCGCATGACGGACTGCTCAATTTTTCTCTGAACATGTCGATGAGAATGGCGTCAGTAACAAGCTGACCTTTGTCCATGAAACCCTTTGCAGCCACACCGGCTGGAGTGCCTTGCTTGACGGCTTCACGCAACAGATCGCCTGAAGAAAGATGAGGCAAATTCAGTTTGGCCGCGAGCCGCTTGCATTGAGTGCCTTTGCCGGCTCCCGGAGCACCGAGAAAAAGTATACGCATTTAGATTTCCCTCTTTTCACCAGTACGGAACAATCCGCGCGCCTGGTAACGAGCGGATAAAGCATGCGTCAAGATCTGGCGCTGCGTGTCGATGGCCACACCGACAAGAATGATCAATGAAGTACTGCCAAGTCCCTGCAAAGTCTGGACCTGGAAAGCTTGTTCAGCATGAATAGGCAAAATTGCAATGATGGCAACGGCAGTGGCACCGATGACAATCAAGCGATTGAGCGTTTTCTCTAAGAACTCGGAAGTAGGACGACCTGGTCTGATGCCTTGAATAGCCTTGCCGCTGCGCCTTAGATTCTCTGCCATGTCTCGCACCGGCAAAACGATGGAAGCATAGAAGAAAGCGAAGAAGAGAATCAAAATGAAGTAAAGCACCGAATGCTCCCAGTGGTAATAGGAAAACATGTTGGTGAATTCAGTTGTAATGAAGCTCCAGGCGTTTTGCACCCAGGGCTGCTGGGCGAACGTGTCGAACTGCGCTCCCAGCCCGGGAACGCCATGAATCAGTTCGTTGATCATCTGATTGGGATCTTTCTTCTGGGCAACGAAAGACATGATCGTGCTTGGAAACATCAAAAGCGATGAGGCAAAGATGATCGCCATGACGCCCGATGGGTTTACAGGCAAATACATGTAGTCGTCAGGTGCCGAGAAGACCTGCCGTCCCAGATTTCGTCGCGCCCCAAGAACAGTGACCTTACGCACTCCTTGCTGCAAGCAGACAATCAATGCCACCAGACAGAGAAAGACAAAAATCAGACCAGCAACGCCCCAGACAGGAGACTGCGCGGTCTGAACAGCTTCGTATGTATTCTTGACCATGACAGGCAAGCGGGAAGCAATACCGAGGAAGATAAGCAGCGATGCACCATTGCCGACACCACGCTCAGTGATGATTTCTCCCATCCACATGATGAAGACGGCACAGGCCGTGAGAATAATCGTTGTATTGATAATGAACGGCAAACCCGGATGAATGACAACAGCCGGGTTCTGAATTTTAGTAAGTAGGTTTGCCAACATCGCCGACTGGAATGCAGCCAGACCAACCGTGGCAAAACGTGTGTACTGTTGAAGCTGCTTGCGCCCTTGCTCTCCTGAGTTTTTCTGCAACTCTTCCAGCTTAGGCACGACAACCGACATCAACTGCATGATGATGGAAGACGTGATGTAAGGACCAATTCCCATCGAGAAGATGGAAAGTTTATTCAAGGCACCGCCTGTGAAGAGGTCGATCATGCCAAGCAGATTTTGAGCCAGTTCAGGATGCTTCGTAAAAGCAGTCGGGTCGACGCCGGGAATCGGAATGTGCACGCCGATTCTATAAAGAGCGATCATCGCCAGCGTGAAGAAGATGCGCTCTTTCAACCCGGCAGCGCCGAGCAATTTTATTAGCGCCTCAGGCCCGCCGATTTTGCCGCCACGCCTGGCTACACTTTCCGTCATAAGCTACGCTCCCGACTATTCGTCGTAATTAGAATGTCCAATTCTGATGTTATCTGAAAGCGTAGCAAGAAGCTTTATTTTTACTTCTTCTTAGTCTTATCGCCAGGCTTGCCACCTTTAGCAGCAGGCTTACCGCCGCCCTGTGGTTTGCCACCGCCAGCTGATTTAGCAGCGCCGCCGCCACCACCTTGAGCCTTTTCTTTCTTCTTTGGCTTTTCGGTTTCTTCGTCTTCATCAGTCTTAACGGGCTTTGGCGCAAGACGCTTGGCTTCTGCATCTGACCATTTCTGTTCAGCTTGACGCAGTCTCTTAGCGCGCTTGCCTTCCACTTTGTTGACTTCAAATACAGTGGCGCTACCGCCGGCTGCTTCGATCTTCGCTTTAGCACCAGCTGAAATGTGATGGGCAGATACTTTCAAAGCGACTTTCAAATCGCCGTTGCCCAGAATTCGCAGGCTGTCGTTGTGCTTGTTCAATAAACCTTGTTCGACGAGAAAATCTGGTGTCACTTCAGAGTTGGCAGGCAGTGCGTTCAAGGCACCGACGTTCAGTTCTACCCAGTCACGTGTGACAACCTGGTCGAAGTTGTGAATCTTAGGCAGGCGACGGAACAAAGGAGTCTGTCCACCTTCAAATCCAAAACGCTTGGATTCGCCTGAACGCTGGCCCTGTCCGTTGTGACCACGTGTACTGGTTTTACCGTGGCCCGATGCGCGACCGCGACCAACACGACGCAATTTGCGACGTGCACCACGATTCGGCTTAAGATCTGTCAACTCCATTTCAATTCTCCTTTTGCGCCTGGCGCCTCTATAAACACTTGCAGTCACCCGCAATCACGATCCGTAGGATGGGATCGGAGTATGTTTATTTCGACTCGGCTTTAGCTTTTGTTTTCTTTGCGGCTGGCTTCTCTGCTTTTTTAGCAGCGATCACAGCGCGATGACCTGTCAACGGTTTGGCAGGTACTTTGCCATCTTCTTTCTCAACAGTGACGAGATGGCTTACTTTTGTGATCATGCCTCTAATCGTTGGAGTATCGGCATGCACAACCGAGCTTCCGAATTTACCCAATCCGAGAGCGCGAATAACTTTGATCTGAGTGTCTTTCTTAGCGACCAATCCGCTAGTTAACGTAATTTTCAACATCTTCCTTACCTAATCTTACTTCCCCAGGGAGGTCACAGAAACCGAGAACTAAGCGAGCATCTGCTTGACGGTGATACCACGCAATTTGGCGGCTTCGTCGAAAGTGCGCAAACGCTCGAGACCATCTACTGTGGCACGGGCTACGTTGAGCGGAGCACGAGATCCCAGTGACTTCGAGAGAACATCGCCTACACCGGCCAGTTCCAAGATAGCGCGGGCTGCACCACCGGCGATGACACCAGTACCTTTGGCGGCAGGCTTGAGCATGATTCTGCTTGAGCCCTGTGAACCATAGATCTGATGCGGAATCGTGGTTCCGACCAGGGGCACTTTCACCATGCTCTTACGAGCATCGACTACACCTTTTTGAATGGCGCTGATAACTTCAGCTGCCTTGCCGACACCAATGCCGACCTGACCTTTACCGTTGCCGACAGCGACAACTGCTCTGAAGCTCAGTTTCTTACCGCCTTTGACTACTTTGGTGACGCGGCGCACTTGAATGATTTTTTCTTCCCATTCAGATTGCTCACGCTGACGATTTGGATCCTCAACTGCACGTCGGTTAGTCTCCCGACTGTTGGTGCGGCGGGCACGACGTCCACCATCAACAGCTGCGATTTCGTCGACAGCGACTGCGCTTGGTGCTTTTTCCTCTTTGTCCATTTAAGGCGTATCCTCTTTAGCTTCTGTTTTTAGCCGATTAAAAATCTAGTCCTGATTCGCGTGCGCCTTCGGCGACAGCAGCGATGCGTCCGTGATAAATGTAGCCGCCACGGTCGAAGACTACGGCAGTGATGCCTTTGTCTTTAGCCCGTTTGGCGACGAGCTCGCCAACTGACTTGGCCGAGTCACAATCCCATGTCTTCTTGCCTTTCAATTCAGGATCGAGAGTGCTGGCGCAGACAATGGTTGTAGCTGAACTATCGTCAACGATTTGAGCATAAATATGCTTGTTGGAGCGATAGACGCAGAGTCGGGGGCGCTGAGTCGTGCCCGCGAGACCACGGCGAATCCGCATGTGGCGCTTTTCGCGATTGAGCTTTCTGTCTGGTTTCGTGATCATTGCTTCGTCCTCGAGTTACCCGGAAGGGCAACGGCTATCCTAAATTACTTCTTCTTACCTGCAGCTTTACCAGCTTTACGACGAATAAATTCGCCTTGATATTTGACACCCTTGCCTTTATAGACTTCAGGCGCACGCTTCGATCTGATGAAGGCAGAGAGGTCACCAACGGCTTGTTTGTCGATACCGGATACGGTGAGGATGTTACCTTTACCAACTGCGATTTCTAAACCTTGTGGCGGTTCGATTTCAACAGAGTGTGAGTAACCAAGCTGCATAACGAGCTTGCGTCCTTCCATAACGGCACGATAACCGACCCCGATGATTTCCAGATTTTGAGTGAAACCTTCGGTGACGCCCTTGACCATGTTGGCCACTAGAGTGCGAGTCAGACCATGCAGGCTGCGCACTTCACGCGTGTCTGCAGTGCGTTCCACAATCAGCTTGCCGTCTTCTTGCTTGAGTACGACTTCCGGACGAACCGTTCTGTGCAATTGACCTTTCGGTCCTTTGACAGATATGTCGCTACCCTTCAGGTCAACGGTGACTCCAGCTGGTACTGGGATTGGTGCTTTGCCTATACGAGACATTTTAGATAATTCCTCTGCGCTCTTCGTTCGTTTCGATCAAATGGTCGTGTACTTAGAATCGATTCTCCGGCGTTGCCAGTGCAGCAAGCTGCCTGGGTTCTACCAGATGTGACCCACTACTTCGCCGCCGATGTTGCTCTTGCGAGCCTGGCGGTCGGTCATGAGACCACGGCTTGTGCTGATGATAGCGACACCTAATCCGCCATAGACTCTGGGAACCTTTTTGGCTGGACGGTAAATCTTCAAACCAGGCTTGCTGATTCGGCGCAAACCTTGAATGACTTGCTCGCCTTTGCTGCCGTACTTGAGTACGATGCGCATCTTCTGGTTAGGCGAACCAAGAGCTTTTGTTTCGAACGAGGAGATGAACCCTTCGTTGCGCAGAAGTTCCGCCAGAGCGACCTTCTGTTTTGAAGCCGGCATTTCAACGGCTGGTGCCTGCGTCCGCGCTGCGTTGCGGATGCGTGTGAACATGTCAGAAATAGGATCTGTAACGGGCATTTATTGTCTCTCCTACCAACTTGACTTTGTGACGCCGGGAATCAAACCTTCATGAGCCATCTTGCGCAGACAGCATCGGCACAGGCCGAAATCGCGATTGTAGCCGCGAGGGCGCCCGCAAATACGACAACGATTGTGTAAACGCACTGTCGGAAATTTGCCTTTCGCGGCAAGCACCCGGCGCTTATGCTCTTTGTCAATCATCGATGTTTTGGCCACAATCTCTCTCCAAATATGTATCGCGTTTCTGTGTACTTAATTTCTACTTCTTGAACGGCATACCGAGCGCCGCCAACAGTGCATGACCTTCCTGGTCGGTGCGAGCAGTGGTGACAATGGCGATGTCCATTCCGCGCACGGCGTCAACTTGTTCGTAGTTGATTTCAGGGAAAATCAACTGCTCTTTGACACCGAGTGAATAATTTCCGCGTCCATCGAACGCTTTTGAAGACAATCCACGGAAGTCTCTGATACGAGGCAACGCAATGTGGATAAGCTTAGCGAGGAAGTCGTACATGCGACGACCGCGAAGGGTGACGCTTACGCCTACCGGCATTCCCTTACGCAACTTGAAGGTAGCGATTGATTTACGCGCCTTGTTGACGATCGGTTTTTGACCGGTGACAGTGACGAGATCTTTGACGCCGCTTTCAATCGCTTTGCCGTTTGTTGCTGCTTCGCCAAGACCCATGTTGATCACAACCTTCTCCAGGCGTGGCACTTGCAGGTCATTGGTGTAGCCGAACTGCTTCTTCAGCTGCGGCACAACAGTGTCTTGGTAGTGTTCCTTAATCTTGATCATTGTCTTCTTACTCTTTTATGAGGGACGGTTGGAGCGCATCGTTTCTGGTGCCTTTACCCGTCTACTTTCTGATTACCTTAGTCGAGTCCCAATTTCTTTCTGAATTCAGCTCTGAACGGTTTTTTCTTCTCAGTGCTGTAAAGCATTACCTTGCAAGCAAAAATCGGAGCTTCCTTCTTGATCAAACCGCTCTTACCCATTGGGCTGCGTGATTTGGTGGCGCGAGTGACGACATTGACGCCTTCAACGATGATTTTTCCGGTTTTCGGAAATACGTTGAGAACCTTGCCGGTGCGGCCTTTGCCCATCTCTTTCGAGCCGGAGATGACCATGACCAGGTCGCCTTTTTTGACGTGGATTTTGGGCACCAGGTTGGTGACACCATCTTTGACCAACGCTTCAGAAACAAGAGTGGTTCCGCCCATTTTGACTTTCGTCTTGACGGCACGCTTGGTCGTGCGCACTTGATTCTTTTCTGCTTGTGCCATTTTTAGAGGACCTCCGGCGCGAGCGAAATGATTTTCGTGAAGTTCTTGTCGCGCAATTCGCGAGCAATAGGTCCGAAAACACGAGTACCTTTAGGGTTGCCGTCTTTCTGAACGATAACGGCAGCATTGTCGTCAAAGCGGATGGTTGAGCCATCTGGGCGTTTGACGTGATTGCGTACACGCACTACCACGGCACGCACAACTTCTGATTTCTTGACGGGCATATTTGGAAGCGCGTCTTTCACTGCCGCGACGATGACATCACCGACTGAGGCATAGCGACGGTTCGATCCGCCCAGTACGCGAATGCACATAAGCTCGCGGGCGCCAGTGTTGTCGGCGCAAGTTAAACGTGTTTGTACCTGGATCATGCCTTTGACTCCTCTTTAGTCGAGAGTTTGGCAGCTTCGCCAACTCCAACAACCAGCCAACGCTTCTCTCTTGAAAGTGGACGGCATTCTTGAATACGCACGTCATCGCCAATCTGGCACTTGTTCTCAGCATCGTGAGCTTTGAACTTAGCCGTTCTGACGATCTGTTTTTCGTACTTGGAGTGCGGAGATGTGTTGTGTACTGCGACAACAACAGTCTTGTCCATTTTATTGGAGACTACTTTTCCGACTAATTCCTTCCTGGGCATTTCTCGATCCTTCTTCTTATATGAAGCACGTCACTGTTGTTGACTTAGACTTCGGCCGTTGACTAGACTTGCGCCTTTTCCTTTTTACTCTTAGCGGCAGGAGCTTCGGCTTTAGCAGCTTTTTCAGGAGCTCCTTCGGCGCGCACCTTTTCGCTTTGAATGGTCAACAATCGCGCCAGGCTCTTGCGAGCATTACGCAACTTAGCTGGGCTTTCCAGCTTCCTTACGGCGAGAGCAAAACGCATTTCGACGATCTGCTTGCGCGTGTCAGCGATGCGAGCAACGAGCTCGTCGTGACTTAATTCTCTAACTTCTTTGACTTTCATCGTTAGCCTCCGATGTGTCGCTCAACGATGCGACATTTGATAGGCAACTTCTGAGCTGCCAACTCGAGCGCACGGTGCGCATCTTTTTGAGCCACTCCAGCCATTTCGAACATGACTCGACCTGGCTTGACCACAGCTACCCAGAATTCAGGGTTACCTTTTCCGGATCCCATACGGGTTTCGGCTGGTTTCTTCGTGCATGGTTTGTCTGGAAATACTCGTATCCAGAGCTGTCCACCACGGCGTACCGAACGGGTCATGGCTTTACGAGCTGCTTCGATCTGTCTTGATGTGATCCAAGCCGGCTCGAGTACTTGCAAACCATACTCGCCGAATTGCACTTCAACGCCGCGTGTTTCGCAACCGGTCATGCGACCGCGATGCTGCTTACGAAATTTTGTACGTTTGGGCAAAAGCATGACGTCTTAACCTGCCTTCCTGGATCTGCGACCAGCATTTTTGTTGCCGGGGCCGCCGCCGCGATTATCACGACCTTGCTGCTCTCCGCCACCTTGTTGATTACGTTCCGATTGAGTTTTGATGTTGGGCGGTGACCATTGTCCCGGTTCCAACTCGCCTCTGAAGATCCAGACTTTGATGCCGATCAGACCCATCATGGTGTGGGCTTCGGCCAAGCCGTAGTCGACGTCAGCTCTCAATGTTTGTAGTGGAATACGACCTTCTTTGGCCCATTCCGTTCTGGCGATTTCAGCACCACCCAATCGACCGGCGACCATGACTTTGACGCCAACGGCTCCAGCTCTCATGCAGCGCTGCATCGCTTGCTTCATAGCGCGTCTGAATGCGACACGCTTTTCCAGCTGTTGTGCGATCGACTCGGCCACGAGTTGCGACTCGAGATCGACGCGGTTGATTTCAAGAATATTGATTCTGATATCGACACCGGTGCGGTTGAGCAATGCTTTCAAGCGTTGGCTCAAGGTTTCGATGCCCTGTCCACCTTTGCCGACGACGACGCCTGGGCGAGCGGTGTAGATATCGAGTTGAATTTGATCAGCTTTGCGCGAAATGTCTACTTTGGAGACGCCGGCGTTCGACAGTTCTTTCTTCAAGAAACGACGAATGCGATAGTCTTCTTCCATAAGCGCCGGCACGTCTTTCTTGTTGACGAACCAGTTTGAGCGCCATCCTCTATGAATGCCGAGACGGAAGCCGTTAGGATTTACTTTCTGACCCACTGTGAAATAGCTCCTTTGCTTTAGACGTCTGACACAACGACAGTAATGTGACTTGATTTTTTGAGAATTGGATAAGCACGACCACGAGCTCTAGGCTGGATGCGCTTCAGGGTTGGTCCCTGGTCTGCATATGCTTCAACGACTTTCAGTTCGTTGGCTTCAGCTTCGGTGATTGGTGCCTTTTCAGCGTTGATCAAATTGAACATCGCCGATCTCAAAACTTTTTCTACTTCGCGAGCTGCCGAGAAAGGCATGAAACGAAGAATGGTGACAGCTTCACTGCAAGATTTGCCGCGAATTTCGTTAACGACGCGACGCACCTTACGCGGTGACATTCTGATCCACTTAGCTTGTGCTTTGCTTTGCATGATTACCCTCTCTTCGCCGTCTTATCGCCACCGGCATGACCCTTGAAGTAGCGGGTCGGTGCGAATTCGCCCAATCTGTGACCGATCATTTGTTCCGTAACGTAGACAGGCACATGCTTGCGACCATTGTAGATAGCAATTGTGTGACCGATCATCTCAGGAATGATCATCGATGATCTAGACCAGGACTTGATCACCCGTTTGTCACCTTTACGGTTCATATCCTCAATTCTCTTAGCGAGAGATGAGTGAACGAAAGGTCCTTTTTTTAGCGATCTAGACACGAACTATGTCCTCCTAATCCAGTTAATTACTTGACGCGACGTTTGACGATGAACTTATCCGACGTGTAGTGCTTGCCACGACGAGTCTTGTAACCCATCGCCGGCTTGCCCCATGGTGTCTGCGGCTTACCACCGATTGGTGACTTACCTTCACCACCACCATGTGGATGGTCGATAGCGTTCATGGTGACACCGCGGTTGGCTGGTTTGATACCCATCCAACGGCTTCTGCCTGCCTTACCGATACGAATATTTTTTGCATCAGGATTGCTCAACTGTCCGATGGTGGCGATGCAATCGATGCTAACCATGCGCATTTCGCTTGATGGCAAACGCAATGTGCACATCTTGCCTTCTTTGGCTAGAACTTGAATCTGAATGCCGGCAGCGCGTCCGAGCTGTCCACCTTTTCCAGGTGTCAGTTCGACGTTGTGCACCATCGTACCCAGTGGTATCGAGCGCAATGGCAACGCGTTTCCGTTTTTCACTTCAGCAGTCGGACCAGACATGATCGCATCGCCAACCTTCACACCCAGAGGAGCGAGAATGTAGCGCTTTTCGCCGTCTGCATATTGCAGCAAGCAGATGCGAGCGTTGCGGTTTGGATCGTATTCAACCGATTTGACTACAGCAGGAATGCCGTGTTTGTTGCGCTTGAAATCGATGATGCGGTAGGCGCGTTTGTGACCGCCACCTTTGTGGCGTACAGTCAGTTTGCCCTGATTGTTGCGGCCACCTTTGCTCTTCATTGGTTGCAGGAGTGATTTTTCGGGCGTACTTGTCGTAATGTCCGAGAAATCGTGCACCGTCATGTTACGGCGCCCTGCTGATGTTGGATTGACTTTCCGGGGAGGCATTTGTCTGAGGTCCTTTTCCTAAAGTGTTGTCTTAGCTTAGGCGCTAAATATGGTGAGAGGATCGCCCTTGATGGTAACGATCGCTTTCTTGCTGTCTTTCGGCTTTCTTCCATGTCTCTTCGAACGACGGATGCGTCCTCTGATAGGAAGAGTGTTTACGCTTAGAACTTCAGTCTTTTGGTTATAGACTTCGCTCAACAGCAGCTCGAGTGCTTCTGCAATCTCGATTTTATTGGCATCCTTCAATACTTCGAATGTGTATTGCCCTTGCTCTGCCAATAGAGCTGATTTCTCATTGATCAAGGGTCTCAAGATGATTTGTGATTGACGGCTGTTCATCGGTTTTTCCTGGATTTATCCTGGTCGTTTGACTCTCAATTACGATTCGCTTGAATCTTTCTTTGGCTTAGCAGCCGGCTTTTTAGCAGGTGCTTCGTCAGATTTGGCTTTAGGTGCTTTCGCTTCTGCAGCTTTAGCAACTGGAGCCTTTTTTGCTTTCTTTTCAGCAGGAGCTGCTTCTTTGTCAGCCGTCTGCTTGAAACGATTGTGAATCGTTTGGATTGTGCTTTCTGTGGTCAGCACAACTTCTGATTCGAGCAGGTCCTTCACGTTCAGGTTGCTGACGTGAATGACTTTCAGTCCGTCAATGTTGCGTGCAGCGAGCTGTACGCGCTTGTCTTCGTCATTTACATGATCGAGGACGAGAAGAATTTTTTGACCGTACAACTTCAAATCTTTGAGAGCGGTGGCAACTTGTTTGGTTTTGCCTTCAGTGATGGAAGCGAAGTTTTGAACAACGACGAGGTTGTCTTTCTTGGCTGCCAGAGCTGATTTGAGCGCAGCAACACGAGCCTTCTTCGGCATCGACTGCGAGAAATCTCTAGGCTTAGGACCGAAAGTGACACCGCCACCTTCCCACAAAGGCGAACGGATCGAACCAGCTCTGGCGCGACCGGTGCCTTTTTGACGCCATGGCTTTCTGCCGCCACCACGCACTTCGCTGCGTGTTTTGGTGTTGGCTGCGCCCGAACGTGCATTGGCTAGTTGGCGTACGAGTGCTGAGTGCAACAGACCGACGTTCGGCTCAACGCCGAAAACTGCGTCGTCTAGCCCGAGTTCACGGACCTTGTTGCCTTTCAAATCTAATACTTGAGCAGATGTCATTGTTCGTTTCTCTTAGTTGAATCCCGTGCGGGTCAGTTCCATTTAGTCTTTGAAGGCTTGATGGTCAGTAAGCCACCGTCGCTGCCAGGCACTGCGCCTTTGATCAGCAATACTTTCTTTTCAAGATCGACACTCACGACCTTCAAATGGCGAATGCAATGATTCTTGTTGCCCATTTGACCAGGCATGTGCAAGCCGCGGAAAACGCGACCGGGAGTGGTTCCTGCGCCAATAGAACCCATTGAGCGGTGGAACTTGGAGCCGTGGCTCATCGGTCCACGACCAGCGTGATAGCGCTTGATCGTTCCCTGGAAACCTTTACCGATGGTTTTGCCGTGAACGTCAACAAGCATTCCTTCTTTCAAAATCTGATCGATAGGAAGGTTTTCGCCGACGTTGTAGGCGGCATTGTCTTCCAGGCGATACTCCTGCAATGGTTTCACAGGTGACACGCTGTTCTTTTTGAAAGCGCCCAATTCAGGCTTGTTCAGCTTCTTCTCTTCAACGAGAAAACCACCAACTTGAACGGCTACGTAGCCATTCTTCTCTTTTGTAAGTTTCTGAGTGACGATGTTATCGCCGAGTTTGACAACGGTTACAGGAATGGCAAGTCCTTCTTTATCGAAGACTTGAGTCATTCCTACTTTTTTGCCGATCACGCCTAATGTCATGACGAAATTTCCTTGTGTGCAATCTTTAGAGCTTGACTTCGATATCGACACCAGCCGGCAAGTCGAGACGCATGAGCGCATCGGCTGTGGTCGGAGTCGGATCGACGATGTCAATCAATCTTTTGTGGATGCGGATTTCGAAGTGCTCACGCGATTTTTTGTCGACGTGAGGTGAGCGAAGCACGCAATAAACGCGCTTTCTGGTTGGCAGTGGCACTGGTCCACTGACCGTTGCACCAGTACGTTTAGCAGTCTCAACGATCTGATCTGACGATTTATCGAGCAGTCTGTGGTCGTAAGACTTCAAGCGAATTCTGATTCGCTGGACCTTAGGACCAGCGGCATTATCATTCTTGTGTTTTTGGGCGCGAGCCATCGGCGCGTATCTCCATTTCTGTTGAACCATGCGTGCAGCGCATGAAGCACGTCGCTATCACTAGCTCAGACTGCGGCTTTTCAGCACTGGACTGCATCTAATGAACCAGATTAGCTGGTTCTTATAAATGAAGCCGCCACAGACTGACCGTTTCCAGCGGACGAACAACACATTGTACATATATCAAATAGCGCAAACGGCAAAATTTATTTGAGAATAAGATTTTGTTTCTTAATTCTCGTTCAACTAAAGCGAGCGGTTGTAGTCAGCATCTCAAGAACCTCTTCGTTCAAGGACTCTGGAACATCGACCAGCGCCCTCCTGGCACTAAATTATGGAGTATTCAGTTGACATCAATGTGGAAGAGTCCTGGAGTACCTATCTTATGAACTCGGCGCCGCGTTTGTAAATTTCTTGAAGCAGATGCTCTTGCTGACGAGGAAGGGGCACAAGTCAGAATCCATATAAATGACCCTTACCTGGTCCCACATTATTTACGGCAACGACGTTTACGACGTTTCCTTACGCCTCAAGGAAATGAGTGCCATCAAATAGACCGCTATGGCGAAATAGTAGAGCGATTCGTAGCCCAAATAGAGTGCGTTGTACTCAAGCAAGCCGCCTGACAACGCTCCGATTATGTTCATCGCCATGGCGCTTCCGATATCCTCGACTTTGCTTAGCAAGATTGAAAATATGACGCCAGAGAAGACAATAGGACAGGTCAAAATCGCCGTCATGCTCCATTCGTTCAGAGTATTGGCGTGCCCCAAATGGCAGACGTACGCGCTTGCAGCGAGGCTGCCGATCAGCAAGACGGCGGGCAAAATCAAATTATTCAATTTAACTTTCTCGACGATCAAATTCGAGATGAACGCCATCGAAATGACGGCGGCTACGACGATTGAAGTGACCAACCAGGTATTTCCAAATTGAAGTCCAAGCTCCGTGATCGCTTTCGTCTCGACAAGCATGAAGCCCGCTCCGAGCCAGAAAAACGGCATATAGTGTAACGAGAGCGGTGCCTTGTTGATCGTCCTGACTAACAAAACGGAGAGCGACAAAACAAGCAAAATCAGAGGCAGATACGACAGAGGAAAGCGTCTATGCGGCATATAGAAGAACGGCCAGTTGTCGGTCGACTCATCTACTGATGTCGTGTTGGGATCCAGATCGGTTCGCTTCACCATATAGTGACTCAAGTTAACTTCTGGTGGCACTTCAACCTTACCGTCGGCACCTTCAAGGAAGTTAGAAGAAGTGTCGTACAGCGTCATCAGCGTAAGTGGTGGCTGACCGTCATACGCCATCTTCAGCATCTTCGTGATTTTGGCTTGCATATCAGGAAGCACGCCGACGAACGACATTGAGAACAATCCGTGTGGTGCCAAATGCTCGCGCGCTTCTTTGAACGATTCGACAGTGTAAATATATGAATCGACGCGCAACGATGACGACGAGCTAGACAGAGCGTGAGAGTCGATCAACGCATAAACAATGATGTCGTATTTTGAATGAGTCTTGCGCAAGAACGCGCGTCCATCATTTAGAACCAAATTGACGCGCGGATCTTTATATGGTTCTTCCGGATGATATAAACGACCGAATTGAGCAATCGCGGGGTCGATTTCCACGGCATCTACGTGTTCAACACCAGCCCGGAGGGCGGCGGCAACGTCATTACCAGATCCAGCGCCGATGATCAAAACATTCTTTGCGCCAGGATGAATTTTGTACGGCATATTGTAATACGCCGCCGGCAATTTCAATTCCGTAAATGCGTTGATGCTGGCTTCGCTGAGATCCAAAACACGTTGATAATAATAGCCAGCAGCCTTGATGGAAAGCCAACCGTGAACGTCTGCAGGTTCGAGCTCAATGATTTGATAAGGTGAATGCACCACGCTGTATGCGAACCGCGTTGGCAAGCCAAGCAGAACTAATGCCACTATCGATACCACTCCGCCAAGCATCAACGATCGGGCGCCGTATGCACCAAACAGCAAGCAACCTAGTAAGCAGAGACCAAGCCAGACGATAGGCGGCAGCCACAAGTAGCTGAGAACCGTCATTATCACGACGCCGAACAAACTTCCCAATAAATTTGCACCGTATGCAGGTAGTGCTTTGAGTCGGCTCATTAGCTTTCCGCACAATTGTCCAATCGGCAAAAATGCCAGAGACGTAAGGCAGAACAGTAAGGCGAGAATAGAGTAGACGGCCAACCAATAAGCGATACTCCCCTCGTCAACCAACGCCACTCTAAGTGTGTGCTGGTCTCCGACGGTAGGCGGACTGGCAATGGAATTAGTAATTGTAGAAAACTGCAGAAGAGAAACGAAAAATATCTGGTAACCAACGAGAATGATAGTGGAGAACAGAGGAATAGTGCGCGCGGCCGAGAGCGAATAACCAAGTCCGAGACCGGCGAAACAAGCAATCAAACCAAAATTTTTGAAAAATGCGAGGAAATCCACAGACGATGCTTGCCAGCGGATCAAAGAGAGTTCCAGGAGTAAACTCAAGGCAGCGCTCGCGAAAATATAGAAGAGCAACAATTTGACAGGCAACTTTTCCAAAAACGTCGTCTGTCGCAAAGACTCGCGGTCAAACCATTTAAGAGTTTTCTCGCTGGTAATCGGCTTGGCCAGTTTGCTGAACGACGCAATACAAAGTAGCAAACCAATGGCGTACAATCCTGCCTGCCAGGCCGGCACTATCTTGATCAGGTAGGCCGTGGCAGTGGCCGCGCATGTGAAAACCACCGCGCTTGCAATCAAGACATATCGCAGCCAGGTCAAAAAAGTAAAAGTGATCATCTTGTCGAACCAAATTTATAGGACCCACGCCAAAAGCAACCTGGCACTTCTCTTCAAGTCTTGCCCCGTAGTAAGAGGTTCAAAACCGACGGAAAACAAACTGCATTCCCCAGTCATTTGAGCTTCCAGGTCCGTACCTATAAAGCAGTCGAGAGCACTGCCTGTGGTGACATCCGGGCCGCGAATCTATTCGGCATAGGGGGAGCCCTCGCGGGCTCCGCCCTGCCACACCACCGTACAAGCGGGTCCGCATACGGCGGTTCGGTAGTTTAGGCA
>RXJR01000005.1 GCA_003963305.1 Candidatus Melainabacteria bacterium
TGTATCGAGCTCTTGTATCGAGCTCTTGTATCGAGCTCTTGTATCGAGCTTAGCTATAGAGCTAAGCTCGATTAGAAGCTCGAAGTAAGCCACATGTCGAATTTCGAAGTAAGCTAAGCGCGATTGGCTTCGCTGGCAATACTCTCCGCCAATAACCGGAGCAAGTGCTTGCTCCATGTCTCTACGTTTTCGTAATTCTTGCCGTAGTCGAACAAAACATTCTTTCCTTTAGACTTACTGGTGCACTTCAAGCTCCAGCGAGTAGCACTGATTGGATTAATCTCCACCTCCAGTTCCTCGCCGGCGGAGCGCCAGCTCGCGCCCGTGGCTGCGCGAGTAATCAGGTGTTCGGTATCATCTGAGACGTTGGTGATATATGGCACCACCAGCAGTGCCTGACGGCAAGCGGAAACGACTTGCTTGTTGGTGCCTTCCACTTCTACTTCGCGGGTCTGCTCAAGCTCCCAAACTTCCCTGTAAAGCCCTTTTCGCAAAAACAAGTGAGCGCTGAGATCCATCGGCAACAATATGCCGACGACTATGCTGGAAAAAAGCAAACCAACGATCAATCCAGCTTTGACTGCCAATTCGAAAGCATTGGGAGCGCCATTGAAGATAACGCAATAAATGAAAAAGAACAGTCCCGCGCCACCTCCAAAACCCAAGGTGCACACAACAACTGCTCGAACAATACGGGCGAAATAACGCTGCATTCTCTAAGCTTCAGTGGCGTCGGCATCGATTATCTGCGGTTCGCTCTCTTGCTTGATATACCATTTCAAAAAACGGAACAGCATATAAACAGGCGGTAGAACCACCATCAGACCAAAAATCTTCTCTATCTTACTGAACATGTTAGATGTCTCCATCGTCGGTCAGGTTGCAGGATTCCTCGTCATCATCGCCTAGTTTAACGCCTTCGGCGGCAATATCTTGAACATCGACAGACTCCAGCTCGAGTTCGTCCACATGAATGTCTACGGTCTTTTGCCCCACTTCCTGGGCGTCCATAGACTCAAGGAGCGCATCCACGTTCTCAGTCAGAGCCAACTCGGCTTCGGCGGCGGCTGCCGCTTTGCCCATGGCCAGAGCCACACGGGCGGCTGCCTTATCAGCAGCTGTTCTGCGCGGGTAGAGTCTGGTCCGGCAAGTGGTGCAGAAGCAGTAGCTGCCTTCGCTGAGATGACTGAAATCGCCAACTTTCAGCCCCACAGGCAGAAAAACGCGCATCGCCACCATACGACGCTCCAGCCCCTTGAGTTTGCGCTGAAACACCTTCACGTATTCGTGACGGCACGGTTTTTCGGGCTTCTCAATGTTCTCTTCCATCATCAAATTATTAAAACACGCCACATTACTATTATTGCTTAGCAACCGGAAACTCTTTCAAGAAATGTCCGCGCCAGAAAATAATGACAGCCAGCTGATGTTCAGGTTTGACAATGTTAGGACAGGAAAAATAGAGAGAGCGGGAGCCATCCTCTGGAAACGGCTGCGACTGCGGTGAAGCAACAGGCAAGCTGACAGTGCCGCATTGCCGGCGAGTCGTGTTATCGAAAAATACGGCAGTAAGAGCCAGATCGGCCACGGCATGCCCGGATATATTGCGAATTTTAATCTCACCCTCGGGAGTTAAGCTGCCCTTTGCCAACCAGATTCTTGAGGAACTGAGCGCTACAGGCGGAACACGAGGGTCATCAACCCGAACAGACTTATCCTGCTTGTCTGAAAGTTCGACTTTATCGTCCTTTGTCAACATGCCAAGTTGCTCGGCAACACGCTCAGCATGCCCTTTTACCGAAGCAGCTTCCTGAAACTTCTTCTGCTTCATAAGCAAATTGCTCCAGTCGACAAGAACGGCTTCCAGTTGTTTCAGCAACTCAGGCTTAGGACGAAGGTCACAAGCATCTTCAAAAGCTCGAACAGCGCCTGCATAATTTTCCAGCTTCAAATTGACAGCCGCCAGAAGTTGATAATTTTCGACGCTTTTCTCTTTGTCAGTCAAATCGAGAAGCGCTTCCTGAGCGCCCTGATAATCTTTGGTCTGACAGAGAAGGTCAATCAAGCGATGGCGCGCTTCCAGGTTGTTCGCATCAGCTGCTACCACACTCTTGTAATTTTCAATTGCTTTCTCCGGCTGTTCAATGCGAGAATAAATGGCAGCCAGAGCCATTCTTGCCACCGGCTCATCAGAAACAGCAAGGCTTTTGTTGAGCAATTCAATAGCGGACTGGTCATTTTTGGCTAGTTCTGCAGACGCTGCTAACTGCCGATAAGCCTCGCTCAATCGATGCGGAACCAGGCTCTTCTCAGGCTCTTGCAACTTGTTGGAATATTTTTGAGCCAACTCGAGATGAGCCACCGCCTGCTCAACTTGATTCTTACTTAAATCGAGATCTGCCCATTTAGCATACAAGCTGCCAAGCCCAGCGCTCAATTCCTCAGGCGGACAGGCAGAAGAAGCAGACTGGAAAAGTTTTTCGGCCTCGTCAAAGTCACCCTTGCTCTCGTAGTAGTTTGCATAAGACAAGACCACTGGAGACAACGTAGGTCCTTTTATATTCAACCTGAGCGCGGTATCGAGATAAGTGCGACCCTCCGCCAACCGATCCGTACTCAAATAGACCTGCGCCAGAAGCGGGTTGACTTCAGGATCTTCAGGATGCTCCTTGGCCAGCTGCTCGAGCATGGGCAGTGCCGCCGCCGCTTTGCCCTCACGAATGAGCGCTGCTGCGCGCGTGTAGGGAGTCTCTGCAGGGCGAGTCAGGTAGTAAACAGCAACGGCGGCCACACCAATGACAATTACCGCGATAAGAACACGCCAGATTTTTGATCCGCTTTTCGAGGCGGGCTGATGTTGCTCCACTCCAGGTTCGTTAAATCCAGTTTCTGTCATGCTTTCGGAGCCATCACGCCTTTGCAACAATTGCTCAGCAATGTAATATCTAGCATCTATCAAAGTTATAATAACTTGAATATGGTCGTCGATATCAATCTAACGCCCACAGCCTCGCATATTCTGATAGATCGCACTGAACATGCGACATCGGAACAGTCTCAGCTTGCCAAGCCTCTTCCTGCGCGGACCTGGGGCACGCCAAATGAGTGTGCAGCCGGAGCCATACTCGTTCATGGTCTTGGCGCTCACAGCGGTTGGTTCGAAGCTCTGGGGCGCCGACTGCGTATACGCCGGATATACTCGATTGCGTACGACCAGGTCGGCTTTGGAAAACGCAAAGACGAAGAGTTCGTCTCTTACACCCAGTGGCTGACAGACCTGGAAACGGCGTTCACTTATGCACGTGACACGATCGGTGACAAACCACTCTACATCATGGGCAACAGCATGGGAGCAGTCGTTTCCGTCCGAGCGTTGAGCGACCGCCTGGTGGACCCAGCCGGTCTGGTCATGTTTTCTCCAGGCTTCGACGGACATCCTGAAGTTTTTACTTTACCTTTTCGCATCAAAGCCCTCTGGCAAGCCTTTACAGCACCAGATAGCGAAGTCGTATTACCCTACTCACCAGAACTGGTGACGCGCGATCTGGGCGTTCGCAAGTGGATCTTAAGCGATCCGGAACGGCGTTTCACGGTACCAGCGCGCATGCTGCTCGAACTTTTAAAAATCACCAACGACTTGAGTAAACGCTCAAAGCAAATCGTCTGCCCGGTCATGATGTTTAGCGCGGGAATGGAAAGAATAGTCAATCCCCGGGCCAGCGAAAAACTTTTCAGCGGTCTGACGTGCGCTAAAGAGAAAGAGGTTTATCAGGATGCCTGGCACGATCTAATGTTTGACCCGATCATTGACGAAATGAGCGACCGTCTCTCGTCCTGGATTTCCCAGACATCGCTAACAGCAAAACCCGCATCAAAAGTGAAAGCAGATTTTCGCAAGAGCACCTAGCGATACCAGATTTGATACCAAGATGGACAAAGTCGGCCGCTTCGACAAACACGAGCGCAGTTGCTCGAATCCCTTCGGCAACCTTGCACGTAGCACATTGCAGCGCCGACAGAAATCACCAGATTCAAACCAGACTTCAGGTTAAGTAAACTTCACAAGCCCGGGAAAAACAATAGTCGCCCACTATTGTTGAAAAGCCCAACAGGGCAAGAATTGCGGGGAACGTCGAAAATATTCGACCTGATTCAAACCTCAGAGTTCTCTCACCATTGACAAGCCGGGAACTGGCTATAATAGTGCGACGTCGTAAGACGCGGAATGCTCTAACTGTCTGAAGTTCACGTAGCTTTCAATCAACTGAGGATGAATCGTGACGCAAGGTATTGCCACCAGGTTCTTCGAACGTGCTCAAAGAATGGGCGATCGGGTCGGAGTACGCTACAAAGAACAAAAGAGCCCATACAAAAGTTTGAGCTGGACTGATTATGCGACTCTTGTTAGAGACATGGCATTCGGTCTGGCAGCTCTCGGTGTAGATAGCGGCTCCAGTGTCGCTATCTTTTCAGCCAATTCTATTTACTGGGTGGCAGCCGACATTGCCACCATCTGTAATGGTGGTATTTCAGTCCCAATATATCCGACCAGCTCACAGTCAGACATTCAATACATTCTCGAAAATTCAGAAGCACAGATAGTGTTCGTGCAAAACGAAGAACTTTGCCGAAAAGTAGTTGCCACGAAGAAAGCAGCTATTAACAAGATAGTTTTACTCAACAAGCCCAAAAAGTCGCTTGCTGAGTTGACTCAAGAATTAGGTCTGCCAGCGGATCAGAGCATACTTGCAAGCGTCGAAGATATTCTCGAGCTTGGTAAAAAGCTGAAGAGCGAAAATCCAGATCTAATTGATGAGCGCTTAAGTCGCACGAAATTGTCCGATCTGGCCACCATTATCTACACGTCAGGCACGACCGGCACCCCGAAAGGGGCGGGGCTGACTCATGCCAACATCCTGTCTTTGATTGAAGCGGTTAAGCAAGTCTTGCCGGTCGACGAAAACACCGTCTACCTCAACTACCTGCCTCTTTCTCACGTTTTCGAGCGCGTCTGCGGTGAGTTTTATTGGATGACTTGCGCAGGCGAATACGCCTTCGCTGAAAGCATCGAGGCGATGGGCAAAAACCTTGCCGAAGTACAGCCAACCATGATTCTGGTCGTGCCGCGCGTTATGGATAGAATCTATTCAAAAGTACGCATCGGCATAGAAGGCGCTTCCGGCCGACGAAAGAAGCTGATCAACTGGTCTATTGCAGTTGGCAAACAGATCGTCGGGAAAAGGGCTGAGGGTAAAAACATCTCGGCATTTTTGCAAGCAAAATACTGGCTCGCAGAGAAGCTTGTGCTCGGCAAACTCCGCGAAAAAATTGGACCGAGACTTAACCTTGTCGTCAGCGGTGGAGCACCCGCGTCCACAGAACCAATCGAGTTCTTCAATGCAATCGGCATCGATACACTTGAGGGGTATGGACTAACCGAGACAACCGCTCCCGCTTGCGTGAATCTGCGCGGCAAAGTAAAAATCGGCACAGTCGGACCAACGCTGCCTTCAATCGATTTGAAAATCGGAGAAGACGGCGAAATCCTTCTTAAAGGACCATCGATCTTCAATGGCTATTACAAGAATGCAGAGGCTACAGCAGATGCTTTCGAAGATGGCTGGTTCAAAACCGGAGACATCGGAGAAGTGGACAGAGACGGCTATCTGAAGATCACTGACCGCAAGAAAGATTTGATCGTCAACTCTGCCGGAAAGAATATTGCGCCACAGAGAATAGAAGCGATACTGAAAACGGTGCCTTTTGTCTCGCAAGCCGTTGTCTTTGGAGATAAGCAGAAGGCTCTTGTTGCCTTGTTAACGCTCGATGAACAGGCTGCGACCGAATTTGGACACGAACAAAACTGGGAATTCAACTCATATGCTGAGCTATTGAAGCAACCGAAATTGAATCAGTTCTTGCGCAAAGAAATCCAATCTCGCTCGGGTCAGTTAGCTGATTATGAAGTCGTGAAGCGCTTCGCCGTTCTACCAGATGAGCTCTCTGTCGATGAAGGCGAATTGACAGCGACGTTAAAGATCAAGCGAAATGTCGTTGCCAGCAGATATAAATCGGTCATCGAAGCTTTGTACAGAGACGAGAACGTCGATGCAGCGGCGCTCGTTGGTGGCTCAAAACGCTAGGAATTAGTCCGAAGGACTCATCAGTCTAATTCAGCTCTGTTCAAGCAGAGCAGGTGAGCTTGCTCCTTCGATTTTGGCGCCACAAGACGCACAGGAGGACACATTTTGGGTTTCAAATGCTACTGCTTATTCGTCGGTGATATCGAAAATGGCTATTTCGGTACTGGACCTCAACATTCGCCGGAAAAGGCCAGACAGATTCTGAAAAAACTTGGCTACGATCCGCATATCCAGGGGAAAGGCTACAACGCGGAGATCTATCCACGCAAACGCAATCAGATCGTTATTGGTGCATTCGACAACGGTGCCTTCATTGCAACAGAAAAGATCATGGACGAGTTGGAAACGCATGAAGATAAACTTCTGCGTCAGGCAATGTCATGTTATCCCGGTGGAAACTTATTGGCGCTGGGCTTACATAGCGTAACTGGTTTTGCTGCCTTCAATTACTATCGGAATGGTGAACTGATCAGGGCGTTTGCAGGTGATGGCGAGGTTGACATAATCCATGAGAATGGCAATCGCATGCCAGAGGAAGAGCGTGTATACGCAAACTCATTTGAAAAGGATGGCAGTCTAGTATTTCCACGTGAAATCTCGGGCAAGATAGAAGAATTTCCCCTGTGTGCCATAGCCGAGGAAATCATCTTCGCATTAGGAGCACGCCCGCTTGGAATGCCATTGGATGAAATGCCGGAAGATGTATTTGAAACAGAGCTCTTTGATTTAACAAACCAGACTACTTCAATAAAACCGTCCAACAAGCAAACCACCGCCCCTGAGTCACAAAAACAAGCTAAGCCGTTTTGGAAGTTCTGGTAACAATTCAAAAGGGGCACCATGATTGGTGCCCCTTTTGCAAACAATGTCGAACTGAATGTTAGCTCAAGGCTGTCGCATTTGCTGTGCGGTCAGCTTTGTCGAGAGCCGCGACTCTCAACACTCTCGAGCGTCCTGCTTCCAGTACGAAGAGAGCGCCATCCGAACCGAAGGCGACGCCTGTCGGATTTACCAGACCAGTCAAGAACATTTCGCTCTTGCCTTCGCGATTGACGCGAAGCACGCAACCTGAACGTCCAGCGGTGACATACAATCTGCCCAGGCTGTCCATCGAGAGATTGCCGTCGTAACCGTCTGCAAAATTGAAGCTTTCCGGCTCAGCAACAACAACTCTTGCGATTTCTCTGCCGTCTAGCGATCTTTTCACAACTGACCCAGTTGCATGTTCGAGGCACCAGAGGAAGCCATCAGGATCGAGAAGCAATCCCTGAGTGCCGTGTCCGGGTCCACCGACGAGCACTTCGTATTCGCCGGTACGATCGATCTTGAAGATACCGCCTGTATTGGATGGGAAATTAGAAACGAATAGCTCTTCTCTAGTGCCGATCGCCAGGTCTGATAGGAAGGTGCCACCACCTGTCAAACTGCCATCGAGCTGAGCAAGGATGCGTCCGCTCTTGTTCGGGTCGATGCGGTAGACCGTTCCCTGGATTGTAGCGACGTAGAGCACGCCCTTGCGATCGAACCTGAGACCTGAAATGGTGCTGTTGCCGCGGATGCGTGCGTACTCAGTCAGTTGACCGGCGCTGTCGACAAACCAGACACTGCCGTCACAGGCAAAGTAGACGCCTCCAGGACCGGAAGCCATTCTCGAGAACCGGTTAGAGTACGAAGCGTTCAACTGAGAGAGCACGCGCACTGCGTATCCGCGTGGCGCATCAGGCAGATCAATGACCTGCATCTCAGTTGCCGACTGCTTTCCCTCTTTGGTTCCCTCCGCCCCCTGTGCTGAATCGGCTTCTTCCTCTTCGATAGACTCCGCCGATGTAATATCAATGTGCAAAATCAAATGCAGTGGTATGAGAATGCGACGAATGTGAATCTGTCCATCGCTTTCGTGTGAGTAAGATTCGACGTCGATATGGTCGTGATCAACGGAAAGCACACGTCCGGTTACCGTGTTGTGGCAACCCATTCCATACCAGATCTGGATCTTCTGCCTGTTTTCAACAAACCCTTGTAATCTGGTCCTGAAGCTCATATCAAACCCCTAGCCCCCGATGATCCTCAACCCGCTTACTAAAAATGGAATCTGGTTCAGAAGCGATGCTTCCAGTCCAAAATTTCCTCTATCATCCTTGTACCCGAATCTGACTATTCTGAACGCTCCCACTCCACTTTTGGCACAATCAAGCCGTTATTCCAAAACTGCTCTAGTTTGTAGAAGTTCCGCTCTTTCTCATGAAGGACGTGAACGATAATATCACCGTAGTCCAGAAGCACCCATCTTCCGTCAGCCTTGCCTTCGATTGAGCGCTGCCGATAGCCCAACTTGGAAAGCGCCTCGTCGACTGAGTCGACGATGGCTCGTACCTGGTTGGTCGAATCACCCCCAGCAATCACAAAATAATCAGCTATAAGGGTTACCTGCCTTACATCCAACACGACTGTGCTAAGCGATTTCTTTGCTTCCGCGGCGTTCGCGGCCGCAAAGGTCGCCTGGCGCGAATCTATTGAATTTTTTGAGGCTGATGATGGTCCCAAACTGACTCTTCCGAGGATAGTCTACGCAGCTGAACTGCTCGACTTAAGGATCCGTACTGCATGATATTCCCATTTGTACCCGATTTCACACCACTTTTGGCCATTTCTTTTAGAACGAATTGCAACTGACAAGCCAGTTCTGGCGTGCCAAATCGCATTTACTGATGCGATTGTTTTCCACCTCGAGGATGTCATCCCCTCTTTGCGGCGTGGGCGCCGAAAATTCGTTACCAATAAAGTTGATTTTTTATGCTCAGTATCTTGTCTCACGGTATCAGGTGCTGTATTCTTGCCGATTACGTGGTTCGTTGCGTCAGAGCAGAAAAATCACAAAGACTCAGTAAACAAGGTGGTTTACTAAACTAATAGGGATAGGAGGAAGCTCAGTGAACAAAGCAGAATTAGCTGCAGAAATCGCCGCTCGCACTAACAACACGAAGAAATCCGTGGAAGAGATGCTCGCTGCATTTACAGATGTTGTAACCGAAGTAGTCGCCAAGGGCGATCGTGTAACTCTCGTTGGATTCGGCACTTTCGAGCGTCGTAACCGTAACGCTCGTGAAACGAACAACCCACAAAAACCTGGCGAAAAGATCAAAGTTCCAGCGAAGCGCGTACCTGCTTTCGCACCTGGAAAAGAATTCAAAGAAAGAGTCGACCACAAATAAGTGTGACTCGGATCGTGATCAATCCAATGAAAAAGGAGGGGCAACCCTCCTTTTTTGTTAGCCTGGAATGCCGCCAGGTGCCTCTTCTTACAGAGCAGTCGCTCCCCGGCTTGAACGATTCAGTTGCGCATGTCATGAGCTACATGACATAGAATCACCGTCAATGCGACGTCGTTATTAAAGCACTATCGGCGCCACCAGTTTCTGATTAAGGCATTTCGTCGTCAACAGGCTCAACTGCAGGCTTAGTTTTGGACCTGTTTGCATCCGCAGCCGCTCCCTTCAAACCGCTGACTGGCGCATCTTTTGGACCATTTGCGCTAGTATTTCCGGCACCATCTGCACTGACGCTTTTCGAATTTTCGGGAGTGTATGTTTTAACGGCATCACCCGCCCCTTTCGGGAAATCGGAAGACTCTCGCTTAGGTAAAACATTGACCGGCTTGTTAGCTGGTTCAACTCGAGCTCGATAAAACTCTCCACCGGATGCGGGCGTGTATTGAAACGGTCTTCTCTGGGAGCCGCTGCCTGTGTTCACAGACTGCTCCTGTGGATGCTGTTGCTGATAAAGGCGCCATTGCGCCTCCTGCCTGGCGCGACGCAACTCGTTCTGGCCGGCACTGTCAGCAGTTTCGCTCGATGTCGATTCAGCCCCGGTGTTGTCGCGCCCCTCGGTCGAGCTAGATTTGGAAGCAGCAGGAGATGTGGACGGAATGACGGGTTCTTGCTCCAGGTTGGTCGGCACATCCGTATAATTCAAGGTCGAACGAGAGCGAAGCAAGCGATCGGCAGACTCGCGCTCTACTTTGGCGTCGGCATTCAATCCGTTACTGTCGAGCACCAGTGCAAGAATTTGATGTGAACGCGGATCATTAGGATTCATCGCCACGGTCTCTCTAGCTCTACTCAAAGCCGCCTGCGGTTGACCGGCTTTCATCAGCATACTCGTAAGGCGCACTGATGCCTCGATTAGATTAGGCTTTACCCTCAGACTGCGAGCATAGGCATCAGCGGCAACCGAGTAGTTACGGCACGCTTCGGCGGCCTGGCCAAGCTCGTAATCAATCATCGCCTCAATAGTCAAGCCTCGCTGGTTAGACGAGTAAGCGTTGCTGGCTTCCCGCAATGTCTTGGTAGCCTGCTCATACTGACCGGCCAAACGTTCGTTAACGCCACGATCATAGAGTCGATAAACGCTGGCCAGACTATTTGCATTCTGCACATTGTCGGCGTGAGGCTCAGGATATGAAGTCGGAGCAGTGTGATGAACAATATGATTTGAGACGTGCACACCTCTACCATGGTGCACATGCCCGCGAGAAACTCCTATTATTGAATGCCTTCCGCCCTTCCTGCTGACATGACTGACCGGACCAGCACCACGATGAGCGGCATGGTGAGTGGACGAATGCGCCCCTGTTCGATGGGAAACCGCAGCATGATGACTGCTGGTGGAGTGATGCGATGCGTGTGCCCTGGAGCTTTTAGAAAGCGCAGGGGAAGCAGCACCGACAGCAAAAGTAATCGCCAGAAGAGCACTGACCAAACCGCTCGGTCTGATGGATAGCAATCCAGCTCCGCGTTTCGTTAACGAAGAAATGCCATCTTCGAGATAGCGATCATATCCAAAGAGCATATATTTCGAGGCAGCACTCCAAAACAACTCAACTAATCTAAGAATAGCCGATTTGAAACAGACAGCCTGCTGCCTTCTCCTGATAAAACCGCAAAGCTCGCTGAGGCGCTCAGTCTTTAGCCCTTGGGAGCGAATTGAGCCTTCTCTTCATCACTGACGCCTTTCATGGTCAGGTTGACGCGATTGCGATCGTCAATCTCTCTTACTTTGACCACCACGCGTTGACCGATTGAGACTACGTCTTCAACTTTTTCCACACGGTGATTTTCCAGTTGAGAGATGTGCACCATGCCTTCTTTTCCTGGCAGAACTTCAACGAAGCAGCCCATCGGAATTATGCGAGTGACACGTCCTTCATAGACTCCGTTCACTTCGATGCGTTGCACGAGGCGCTGAATCCAGTCGCGAGCAGCCTCGCCACCAGCTTGGTCGACACTACCAACGAGCACGGTGCCGTCATCTTCAATGTCGATGGTGGCGCCGGTCTCTTCGATGATGCGACGAATCATTTTGCCACCCGGTCCAATCACGGTACCGATGTCTTCAGGATGAATGTGCAGAGTGATAATGCGAGGTGCCCATTTTGACATCTCTGTTCTTGGTCTCGGCATGACAGCTTCCATCTTGTCGATGATGTGCAGTCTGCCACGTTTTGCCTGCTCTAGAGCCAGGTGCATGATAGCCAGGGAGATTCCTTCGATTTTGATATCCATCTGCAAGGCAGTGATGCCGTCTCTGGAACCGGCTACCTTAAAGTCCATGTCGCCGAGGAAGTCTTCAAGACCTTGAATATCAGAGAGAATCGCGAACTTGTCGCCTTCCAGGATCAGACCCATGGCGATACCACCAACTGTGTGCGAGATAGGTACTCCAGCGTCAGCGAGAGCCAGACTCGATCCGCAAGTCGAAGCCATAGATGTTGAGCCGTTTGATTCAAGCACTTCAGAGACGACGCGAATCGTATACGGGAAATCTGCCTGACTTGGCAGCACCGGAATGATGGCTCTTTCAGCAAGAGCACCATGCCCGATTTCGCGACGTCCTGGACCGCGATTTGGTTTAACTTCGCCGACTGAGAAACCGGGGAAGTTGTAATGGTGCATGTAGCGCTTCTCTGTCTGAGGATCGATTGAATCCAATCTTTGCGCGTCACTGCCGATACCAAGTGTTGCTACAGACAACACCTGAGTGGTGCCCCGTGTAAACAAGCCGGTACCGTGAGTTCTGGGCAATATGCCACATTCAATGGTGATCGGTCGAATCTCATCGCAGCGTCGCCCGTCGGCTCTTGCGCCTGTGTCTAGAACCTGAGCGCGCATGATCTCGGCTTCCACTTCCTCCAGGTACTCAGCGATGGTCCTGTCGGAAACAGTCTTCAATACATGCTCTTCTGGAAGCTGCTCGATTGCCGCCTTGAGCGCCGCTTTTGCTTCATCGATGAATCCGTTTCGCACAGCTTTGTCTGTGACTCCGGCCATTGATTGCTTGAGCTTGTCTGTGCAGTGCTCAATGATGAGCTCTTTGAGTCCTTCCTTTTTCGGCGGCGCTTCGAATGACTTTTGTTGAACACCAAGGCTGCGAAAAAAGTTGCGCTGAACTTCCACCTGCTTCTTGATTATGTTGTGAGCGTAGTCGATGGCAGCGAGAATGTCCTTCTCAGTGACCAGCTTGCAACCAGCTTCAACCATCATGATCGAGCTTTCTGTGCCGGCAACGACCAGGTCGATGTCAGACTCTTCCATCTGTGAGTAGCTCGGGTTGCCAATAAACTTGCCATTGACACGTCCGACGCGTACGGCACCGATAGGTCCGTTGAAAGGCAAGCCGGCCAGCCCAATTGCCACTGAAGCTCCGAGCATCGCCAGCGTGTCGGTCGGATGCTCATGATCTGCGCTCATGGCAATCGCTGTTACTTGCACATCATTTCTGTAACCTTCTGGAAACAGCGGTCGAATCGGTCTGTCAATCAAACGACTGATCAATACAGCCTTGTCGGGCATCTTGCCTTCACGGCGTCCGAAGCTGCCAGGCACTCGACCAACTGAGTACAACTTCTCTTCGTAGTCAACCAGAAGCGGGAAATAATCGATACCGTCGCGAATAGTCTTGCTCTCCGTAGCAGTAACAAGCACCATCGAATCACCGCTGTAAACCTCAACAGATCCTGAGGCTTGCTTGGCGAGACGCCCTGTTCTCACCGTGATTTGCTTTCCGTCTACTTCAAAAACAGTTTGTTGACTTTGCATTGTTTGCACGAATATTTCCCTCTCTTCTTCTTTTCTACTTTCAATTCTTTGCATGACAGCGCCTCACCGACATGCTGGCGGTGCTGCTCGCGATCACAATTTCACTAAACGTCTCTGTCAGGCCGTCAAGGGAGATCACTCCACGCGGCAGCAAAAAAAAATTGGCGAGCAATTGCCCGCCAATATAGCTTTACCGTCTTAGTCCGAGCTTTTCGATCAGGCTCTTGTATCGGTCCTGGCTTTCTCTGCTGATGTACTGCAGGAGCCTACGTCTTTTGCCAACCATCATTAGCAGTCCGCGACGGCTGTGGAAATCTTTCGGGTGCGACCGAAGGTGTTCGGTCAACTGGTTGATGCGCTCTGTCAGCATCGCCACCTGCACTTCAGGGGAGCCGGTATCTTTGGCGTGTACGCGGTGCGCTTCGATAACTTCTTGCTTGCGTTCTTGTAAAAGCATCTCTGTAGATTCGTTCCTGTTTATAGATTGTATTTGCGTCCGTAAATGATATCACCTTTGAGCCACTGGACGGGCTTTAGGACAATAATCCTCATTGTTTATGTAGAATTGTCGCCTTAAAATCTCATCAGTCGCGACATTTTAAAGAACGCTTTGCCGCGTCCGACGGTAAATTGACGGCAAGCGAACCTGATGCGTGTTTGTTAATGTAACAGGCAGGCAAGTACTAAAGTGCCAGAAGATGCCAAAATTATTCTGACCAGAAGAATTACAGGAGCAGGAGATGGCGGACGTCAAAGTCAATATATATACACCGAGCGCCCAGCACGTCGGGTACTTTCTCAATCCTGAAATCGAATCTTTCCCAGATGGCGACTACGAAATTAGCGGTCGTTTTTATGATGACCTGGGCGAAGCAGTTGGCAAGATGGAGTTCAATCCAGAAGTCCTCCCTTACGTTGCCGATTTATCAGACGTCAAGGACGTAGCCCATAAGAAACTGGTCAGAGTTTATCTGCAGCGCGGCAGACAACCGATTCGGATGACTGGAACGGGCGCAAACTAATCAGATTGATTTTTTGCAGTTTATTTGACCCGGTCAGGAGTCGAAACGCCCAGCCTGTGGCGTTCCTATAGAATAAAAATGCCTCGTACCGGTTTTTAAACTGATATCAGTTTAAAACTCAAAAGGGGTACCTGGAACTCATATGGCTTGCCAGCCCGTCAGGGTTTCAGGCGCAAACAGGCAAGCCGAAACAGACAAAATAAAAGAGCAGCCGGAGGGAAGGCTGCTCTTTGATTCTCGTAGGATTCTTCAAAACCTCAACAAGAGGTCTGGGGGGCTTCTGGTGAGGGTCTTTGTTTAAAGAATGATTCCTTGCGAGATTTGGACCGATAATTGCAAAACCAGCAACTATATTTTTTATACCAATCTCCCAACTACGAGCCCTATATGCTGGGCAATAATTGTTTATGGTCTGGCTTATGTTATCAATGAGGGTCGACGCGGTCTGATACATGTAGTGTTGAGGTGGTAGGGAATCCCCGATGGAGATGGAGTCAATTTCTGTGAGTAACACTACAGCTAGCACTGAAACCAGTGAACGGCTCGTGTTACTGATTGCCCACAACAAAGCAGAGCAAGATCTCTGTCGCAACGCCATCCTGGCGCAATCTCAGCTGTACGGAGTAGAAACTGCAACCAACGCCGAAGAAGCGCTTGCCAAGTTGCAAACAGGCCGCTTTGACGTCATCGTTATGGATTACGAACTGCCTGACAACATCAACGGCGAGTTGGTTCAAACTCTCCATAAGGCAGTACCGCACTGTCCGATGATAGTAATCACAAGCGTCGACAGTCCCGAGCTCGCCCTGAAGATATTGCTTTCAGGCGCAAGCGACTATTTGCCGAAGATTACCGAATATCAGAAATTTTTGCCCAGATCGATCACGACTAATTTGCAAAGAGCCATGTTACTCGAGAATCTGCGCGAAACCTACCAGCGCGTCGAGCAGTCATCCAAAGACGAAGCTCTTCTCAATCGTCTCATTGTCAGCATCCACGGTTCTCTCGACCTGGAAGATATTGTCGACAAAGCAGTACAAAGCCTCTCCGGCGAATTCAAAATTTCACGTGCAATCATTTGTTTGACCTCTGATCCGACAAGCAGCATGCGCATAGTCAGACAGTTGACTCCAGAAGGAGTGGATGCGATCTCAGAAAAGAGTTCTCTCTTTTCTCAATATCACGATCTGCTGCTCGATGTCGGTGAGCGGCGTCCTCTCGTGGTTATGCAAGACGACACTTTCGCCTTTGCTAAAGATGTAAGAGCAGAACTGATTCAGTTCCAGATTCTATCCATGATCATGGTGCCACTCGTTTATCGAGGACGGTTGATGGGGCTTTTACATCTGGACCAGTGCGACTACGCACGCTGCTGGACAGTAGGCGAAATCAACTTGCTGACGCGCATCGCCAACCAGCTCTCGATTGCCATAAGCCAGGCAAGACTCTATCAAATCGTTGAAACACAAAGTACCAGCATCGATAAGCTAACCGAGCTGTGCAGCCAGTTGAGCACGGTTGTTAACTCAACAAGAGAAATTACCGAGCGCAATGAGAGTCGTGAGAAAGTTCGTGTTCAACTGAGCACCCGCGAAATTGAGGTCTTAAGGAATGTGGCTGCAGGTCTTTCAAATAGAGAGATCGCAGAAACACTGCACATCACGGAAGGCACCACCGAAGTACACGTAAGCCGCCTGCGGAAGAAGCTAAACCTGGGCAGCAGAGCCGCTCTCGTGCGCTACGCTTACGAGAATCATCTCTGTTAACCTAAACGACTTCTTCGACGATGACACTCTGTCTGGCAAAATCAACAGTCAGTCGTCGCCCCGAAAGCAGCTTATGGCCAACTTCTGCGACGTTTCTATAACTTCCTAACGCTACCACTGTCTGGGTTGTGCCACCAAGCGACATCACTCCAATATAGTGGTGTAACAACTCAACGTGGTTGCCGATCTGCACTCTGCGCGCCCCCAGGCACCGCCAGCCAATAGAACGAGCCAGAGACTCTGGTAAAACAAGGGCTCCAGTAAATTCCAAATTAACCAGAGCTTCAACGATCAGCTCAAAACCGTCCGAAGCCATTAGCGTGACCGGCAAAAGCACTCGCCCTGCCTCATCAAACTGCCCTGTGATACTTTTCGTCTTTCTCAGATACACCTAAGAACCTCACCGAGTCTGGCTACAAACTGTCTATGGCCGGATTTTCATTGAGCCGATAAGCAAAGAAAACGCCCCTGGGGTGCTTCTTTCTGGCACGTGACAACACTTCTTGATCGTCCTGACCCAGGAAGTATTCTTCCGAAACAGGCTCAATCACTACAATCCAATTACGGTAACGTTCACCCAATTCATCCATCAACCGCTGGAACACAGGCCAACAAGCCCTGTCCAGTTCTTCCATGTCGATGTCTTTGGTCACGAGTCTCATATCTACTCTCTTCGTAAAAGATATATTCCCTATCAGTATGGATTTGCATCTAATCGGATGTAACATGTAGGTAGAGAACCTGCAGGATACTCTTGGCTACCATGGCTGATTGTGCTAGCCTGAAACCAGCGAATTGGGTGTGGCGACACTTCCGCAAGATTATTAGCCTCGCAAACTCAAAAGATAAGTCAGCAGCTTGCTGCGTAAACAATCAACGGTAACTAAGTCGCGTCATTCGGAATCTTTTCAGCACAACTCGGAAGGTTAGTAATTCGGAAGTTTCATGACGATCGTATTACGACTAGTTGGTAAACGGGTTTGATTCAAAGCGACTCGCTATCAGAGCAGACAGTGGCCGAGGATGAGTCTCCTCTTAAATCAAACTTCGCTCCGCTGCAGATTATTCGCAAATTTATGGCGATGTGGCTTGCCTTTGTCGTCATCCTCATTGGCGTAGCGCTGCTAGTCGACATCGATTGGGCCAAGCCTTACTGCCAGACCGCGCTCACTCAAATGTTTCACCGTAAAGTGCGCATTGGTCACCTGACCTGGTCTTTCGGACTGAACGGTCTCGAGGTCGAAACCACAAAACTGGCTGTGTACGAACCCAACGGTGCGCCCTTTTTAATCGCCGGCACAAGCGAAATCGGCATCGGCATTTTGCCGCTCTTCACCAAGAGAATGGTGATCAGCCATCTCAATTTCGTCCAACCAGAAATCTGGGCGATACGCACAGCTCAAGCGAACTGGAACTTCGACGATTTGCTCGAGGCCGGGCCTGATATTCGTTACCTGCAAATTCAAAACGGCAAGATGCACTTGATAGACCGCATTCCCAACAAAGTGGAAGCCTGGAAAGTGGTCGACCTCAATGAAGTGAAGCTGAAATTCGTCTGGCCACACAAGAGCAAGAAAACGCCCTTCTATCTTGCCTTCAAACTACCCAAACAAGGCTACACGACAAGCTTTGACTTATCCGGGCTGGGCTCAGGTGAGCTGGCAAATTGGCAAGACAACAAATATAGCTTCAAGGCAACCGTCAGTCGAGCCAATCCTGAAGACATGATGCCCTTCTTACGAGCTATTTCTGATCGCCCCCTCAGCACTACAGAAGGTGGCAGGAAATTTGAACAATTACAGGGCTTGTTCGACTTTAAAATCGAAGGAGGGGGCACACTCAGCAAAGGGATAACAGCCGATGTCTCAGCCGAAGCTCAAAAATTCTCCTTCGACGCACCGGTAATCGGCACGATCAAGGCACCGGAAGCTACAACAACTGCCAAAGTTCGCATCGACACAAAAAATCTCGAGTGGAAAGACATGGTCACCAAACTGGCTAATGTCGAGTTGACCAGCCATGGAACAGTCAGTGACTGGAGCCAGAAACTTCCTCTCTATTCTGCCAATTTCGACAGCCACATCAAGGATCTTGGAGAAGTATCACGTCTTGTCACCAAGAATGGAGCGGTCCCAAACAGCTATGTTGATCCCCAGAAAATGAGCGGCAGCGCCCAGGTCGGCATCAAAATCGAAGGACCATCCAACAATCCGAAAATGATGACCGATGTTAAGTCTGAAGGACTCCCGGTTGAAGAGTTCATCTCCCGCCTGCCAAAACAACTCTCGCCCGCTCTGTGCTTGCTCGGTCTCAGCAAGACATCACAGGTGAAAGGCGAAATTAAAATGATTCCCGATGAGCGTGTCGATGTTACCGAAGGAGTTATTCCTGTCGCAGGCGGAACCATACGAACGGAAGGCTCAGCAAACCTCAAGACAGACGAAGGCAAATTCGCATTTCACACAGACAAACTATCGCTGGCAAAAGCAGAGCAAGCTCTCTACCAATCAAAAATGGCCATGAACGAATTGGCTCGCCTTGTCTTTCTCACACCAAAGCAAAAATTGAATCTGGATGGACTGCTCGACGTCAATGGTGTCTTCGAAAAACTGAAAGACAATCAACACAACACAAGCGGCACTGCCGATTTCAGAGACGCCGAATTTAGCCTTTCAGACGGCACACTAACAGCCCGACATATGAACGGACATCTAAAATGGAATAACGACCAGGTCAACATAGAACGTCTGGCCGGCACTATAGGTGATGGCAGATTCAGCTTAAACGGCACTGCCAGTGTTAGAGGAACACCTTCCGTCAATTTGACTATTCATTCAGACCATCTGGATCTGAATCAGCTCAATACGCTCCTCAAAGTTTTGAAGGTGCACGTGCCTCTCTTGACCGAGCACCAGTTGAGGGGCAGAGTGCATGCCCTTGATCTCGTAATCAGTGGACCGAGAACCTATCCCAACATTTACTTCAAGACCACGCCCGAAGATCTCTGCTATCAGCCGGCAGGCATGACCAAGCCACTGCGTGCGAAAAGCGGAACCATCGTCTACGACCATGATGTGCTGACGTTGCAAGACGTCGGCTTCGTGACGCACAACGACAAAGTAGTAACCAGCTTTGCCATTGAACAACTGTCAACGAACGCCAGGGTGAAAACTGCCATCAAAGTAAAATCGGCGGGCATAGACCTCTCAGACGTCGACTTTTACCTGGCATCCAGCGTCATGCCAAAGCCGCTCAAGAAGCTCTACACCGACTTCCTGAAAAGCTATAACTTGAGCAAAGTGCACGGACGCGTCTACGGCGATGCCACTTGCGAGATGAAGAATGACAAGCCGAATCTCTCCGGTGTGATCAGTCTTATCAACGTCGGGGCAAAGTTTGGTGCGCAGAGATTTCCAATCGAACACGTAGCAGGCACACTGACGGCATCAGGATCGCTTCTGACGGTGCAAGACCTGAACGGAGCGCTGCGAAATTCTCACTTTAGCTTAAACGGACATGTCGAAAACTATCAAAGCGACCTGCCCAACTTAAAAACAGAATTGATTGCCTCCATCGATTCAAAAGAGATGCTGGAGCTGATTCCATCGCTCACAGATCAGTTCAAGAAGTGGAAACTAACGATCAACTCATCGGGTCCGCTGGCACTGCGAGCCAAGCTCAACGGCACCATGAAAGCCAGCGAAGTTAGTTTCTCTGTCTCCTCTGGAGCGTCGAATCGTCTCGTGCTTTCGTCACCGCTGGGACAGTTGCATCAGCCACTGGACGAGCCGATGAAGATAGAAGGAGTCCTGGCGATCGGTGCCAACGCTATGAAAGTCTCCTCCGCCACAGTTACTCTCGGCGATTCTGTCTTGCAGGCCGAAGGAGCAGTAGCCTGGAGTTACAAAGACAAAGAAAAGAAAGAGCTGGATCTGCCTCACTCAACACTGAGCGGATCAATCAAATCACCACATCCGGTGCCGGCCAAGAGACTGATTGCCCTGCTCGAACCGTCCCTGGCTAAAGATGTAGGCGGCACGGTAGCGGGCGCATTGAACCTCGGGGGCACGGCATTCCAGCCTAAAGCAACTGGAAAAATTGTATTCAACAAAATTACGATTCCATCTTTCGACGTCAGAGATTTAAGTGGAAACATCAATTTAGAGGAGTTGAGCGGTTCAGACCAGAAAGCAGAAATAGACTTTTCGCAGATGCAAGTCGGACAGATTCCCGTTCACCAAATTAGAGCCGATATCAAACTGGACGCCGACGAACAACAAATCAGACAGCCGAAGCTGCACATCACGAATGGGCACGCCAATCTAGCTGGCGGCGCCATGGACGTGAGCGGCTGGCTCGACATGAACGAACATAAACTGTCGCTGAGAACAACTCTAGCCAAGGCTCAGGCCAACAAACTAACGGAGCAATTGTTCGGACATCCAGGAGAACTGACAGGCACAGTCGATGCCGACATGAAGTTCGAAACAGAAGGCAACGACTATAAAGATGCCCTGTCCAACTTGCGCGGCAATGGAGTGGTAACGGTGCACAGCGGCATCGTCACCAGATTCAGCCAGCTGCAGAACAAAATCACGCAGGCAAACTTATTGCACCAGGGCTTATTCGGCTTCAACCTGAACAATCTTTTGCAAAGCACTGTGCCTGTGAGAACAGGAAAGTTCAAAGACATGGTGAGTGAATTCAGACTGTCCAAAAATGTTCTCTACGTTGACGAACTGACATACAACGGCGACGACATGCGACTGTGGGGGGCCGGAAAAGCCAACCTGACCCGAAACACTCTCGATATCGAGGTTGCCGGAAAGATTCCTCGGGTTACATCGAGCGTTTTCGGCAGCGGCACCATCGGCGAAATGTCCAAGGCTATGACGATTCAAAAACTAATGAACAAAGTGACAATGCATCAGCTGGAGAACCTGCCATCACTGCCGGTGCTTGGCGATATCGCGTCTGATAAACCGCGCGCCTTCGCCTTCAAGATAAATTCGCCACTCGATAAACCAAAAGCCGTCGGTCAGTCGATTGAGAAGTCTTTCCACTGGCTGCCCAGCAAACCGCGGGCCTCAGCGCATCCGTTGCCGGGACTGACACCCGGCTAAATTGACAAGAAAAAGCTTTGCATTGAGCATCGCTTTGTGTATGATACTGACACGCTTAAAATTTCATAATTCTAGAAATGGAACCTTCGGTCGTGCCACCACGCTCGATGCCGCATTATTCCAGGGCTGTGTTGTCACGTGCACCACATCCGGAACCACTTTCATTATCTGACGCTCTCCAGGACTACTTGAGCCACATCGAGTTGGAGCGTGGACTATCCGCGAACACAGTGGCGGCATATCGATCGGACCTGACTGCGTTTATCAAAGCGTTGAACGGCAACAACAATCCGACCCGCCATGACATTGCCCGATATTTGAGCAGCCAAAAAGCAGCTGGGCAAAGCGCGGCCACAACAACGCGAATTCTTGCCAGCCTGCGCGGTTGGTTTGTCTGGCAGCGCCATGTCGGCATGCGGCAAAATGACCCGTGCGAAGGATTCCAGAGCCCTCAAAAAGCCAAACATCTGCCTCAAGTTCTGACACCAGATGAGGTGGCGCGAATGCTTGCGGTGGCAGAAAAATCTCGCGATCGTCTGATCATCGAATTGCTGTACGGCGCCGGTCTACGCGTCAGCGAACTCGTAAAACTGGATCTAAAAGATGTGAACCTGAGCCAGGGATACATACGTTGCCTGGGCAAAGGCTCCAAAGAAAGAATCGTCCCTTTCGGCAAGCTTGCCATGGAAGCGCTGAAAGAGTACCTGGCCGAAGCAAAGAAGTTTCCCCCCACCACCAGATCCGCATCACTGAACGCGAAAGCAGTGCCGCTTTTGATTGACCTGAAAGGCAATCGGCTTTCCCGACTGGTTGTCTGGCAGACAATCAAGCGGCTTGCTTATCGCGCTAAGATTCAAAAGAATCTGTCGCCCCACAGCCTCAGACACAGCTTCGCTACCCACCTTCTGGAAGGTGGAGCGGACCTTCGTTCCGTACAAGAACTGCTCGGACACTCATCGGTTGTAACCACCCAGCTTTACACGCACCTGAGCAGGAATCATCTGCGTCGGGCTTACCAAAACGCTCAAACATCGTTCGGAGCGCAGTTCGTGCCCCCAGCGGGTGAACTGTCGCCAGTGTCGTCAGCAGCGATGACGAAAAATTAATAAACATCTCGGCGCTGACTATAAGTATATGGTTTAACTTTAAGAGGGTTCTTGATGCCCTGAGGCCAGAGGCGATTTCGCTAGTTCAGGCTGCTCAGGCAAGTTCCTCAGGTTCGTCATTTCAAACAGGTTCAGCTCACCAACCAACGACTGGAGCATCCGGAAGTTGCGGCGCAGTTAGCGCAGTTCAGTTCAGATTTGACCTTGAGCAGAAGTCGACGAACGAGACGACACCATTTAGACAACACATACAGTCAGGACTAATCACTTAATGAGCCGAACACCAAAGGTAGAGGGCACGAAGATTGCCCAAGCCGCTAAGGACTTGAATGTCACTAGCGTTACGATTCGCCGATATCTAACCGAATTCAACATCGAAACGATATCAGATGAAAATGGCATCAAAGTTCTTCCGGACCAGGCCATGGAAGAGCTGAAAGAAATTCGCAAGTTGAAAGAGGACGGACTCACCAATCCGAAAGTATTGGAGATCCTCGAGGAACTTCGCGCTAAGCCCAAGAAAAAAGCGGAGCCAAAATCACGAGCCAAAGCTGCCGTGAAGAAGACTGAAACAACTAAGGCAAGCAAAGAGAAGGAATCAGCCAAAGCTGCTGTTGTAGAAGAGGAAGAGGAAGAAGAAGAGGCTCCTAAAGTGCGCAAGACCGCACGTCGGGTCACGAAAGTGGAACCGGAAGCCGAAGTCGAGCCAACCACTCCTGAAGCACCAGCCGAAGAATCTGAAGGTGAAAGCGAAGCTGCCGCTGACGGCGAAGAACTTGGCGATGGACGCAGCAAGCATTCATTGACTTGTCAGACCTGCGGCAAAGTTTTCGAGCACATGAACCCACGCTTGCGCGACTGCCTCGACTGCTATAGAGCAAAGAGAAAAGAACGCAGACGCGGCGGTTCAGACCGACACAAAAACGTCATCCAGCATCCGCTCGCCCAACAAGCTGCCAGCAAAGGCACAGCCGCCCAGGCTGGAAACGGCGAATTGGAAGCCGTTCCGCAGATTCGCGAAGAGCGTGCACCACGTGAACGTGGTGAACGTGGTGAGCGCGGCGAACGGGGAGAACGCGGAGACAGAGGAGAGCGCGGAGAACGTGAACCTAGAGAACACCGCGAACGCATTGAAGCCCGTGCACCGAGAGAAAGTCGCGAGTTTGCTCCGCAGCAACAAAATGCTCAGCCCCGAATTGCTGCTCCGACCGTGGCACCGGCAGCGGTGCAACGAACTTCGGTACGCAACTACCGCAAAGCAATTGAAGAGACCAGGACCATTACAGGCAGCCTGAAGCGCCGACTGGAGCGTCCAGACTTGCCGGAAGGCGAACGTCGCTGGTTGGAGCAAATCTATGCATATCAATTGATCTTGCATCAGGGTTGGCGTCACCTTGCTGACTACAAAGCAGCCACACAGCAACAGGGACTGGGCAAATCACCCGCCCCAGCAACAGAAGACTAGAGCTCCGAAATCTGCAGTGATAGATAGAGCAGGATAGGTCTGCTATTTGTAGCGATGGGCTGGCTATCCGTGTATTGCTCGCATGCTATTTGTAGCGATCGGCTGGCTATCCGTGTATTGCTCGCATGCTATTTGTAGCGATCGGCCTGTAAATTATAGAGTCGCGCATATTCGCCATTCTTGAGCATAAGCTCGTCATGGCTGCCCTGCTCGATGATCTTTCCCTTCTCCAGGACCAGAACGACATCAGCCATCTTCACCGTCGAAAAACGGTGCGAAATCAGAAGCGTGGTCTTGCCTCTGGTCAACTCCGAGAATCTGAGATAGATGTCGTATTCTGCCTGTGCGTCAAGCGCAGAAGTTGGCTCATCCAGTATCAACAACTGCGCTTCACCCTCACCGGCTCGCATGAAAGCTCGCGACAGGGCAATTTTCTGCCACTCACCGCCGGAGAGCTCCGTCCCTTTGTCTGCAGAAAACCATTTGCCTAACATGGTTTCGTACTTGTCCGAAAACTTCTCGATCAGAGAAACAGCGCTAGCTCGCTCGGCAGCCGCGACAATCCGTTCCATATCGTCGAGAAAATCGACATTACCCACTCCGATATTCTCTCGTGCTGTCAGATGAAACCGTACATAGTTCTGAAATATGACACTCAAGTTCGCCCGCCAGCTGGTTAAGTCGTATTCTTTCAGGTCCACTCCATCAACAAGGATGCGTCCCGAAACAGGCTCATAGAGCCGCGACAACAATTTGACGATAGTAGTCTTACCGGCACCGTTCTCTCCAACCAGCGCAATCGACTGCCCCGCTTTCAGCTCAAAACTAAGGTTCTCAAAAACCTCGCGCTCACTGTCTGGATAATGAAAACTGACATTTTCAAAGCGAATGCCGTGCTCAAATTTTTTCGGCACCAGTTTTGCCGCGCCAGTCGCAGGCAATACCACGGGCGATGACACCTCGAGAAAGTCGAACATGTTTTTTGCAAACAAGTTCCCTTGATACAGGTGCGCTATCGACCAGATAATTATCTCCAATTGATATTCAATCTGAGTTGTGGCAGTCAGATACATAGAAAGGCTGCCCAGCGAAATAACATTGCGCAGAGCACTAAAGACAACATAGGAGTAGGAAGCGACCAGCCCCACTGCCGCTATGTTAGCCAGAATAAAATTCCTTATCCAGTGATTGGCGCGCAGTTTTGCATGAGCCTTTTGAAATTCCGCAAACTTGTCCAGGTATTTCTTTATGAACAGGTCACCAAGATTGAACAAACGAATTTCACTGGCTGTTTCTACGCGCGTCAGAACTTCAGCGAAATAGCGCATTTTACGCACTTCGGGAATTTCAAAATTCTGAATAGCCCAGGACTCGTGTTGCATCTTGATCTGAGCAATCAGATTTGGCATAGCCAGCGCTATTACCGCAGCCGCCAACCAGGGCTGAAAGGACGCAAGCACACAGATCATTGATGTCAAACTTATGAATGAGCGCGAGATCGCCGTCACGTTACTGAGTATGGCAAGCGGTCTATAACTTGCTTCATTTTGTGCGCGAGTCAGCTTATCGTGAAAGGTCGAGTTTTCGAAAACTGAAATATCAACCAGGCTGTTTGCCTTTCGCAAGATCAGCAAATTGATATCGCGAACGAGATGATCGCCAAGTTGCTCCTGAACCAGGCGAACCGTGGGCTCCATAGAACTGCTGACCAGGCGGATTAAAGCCAGCACGACAAGCAAACCAACCAGGTTTGCCTGCTCTGTGCCGGAAAAATTTCCAGTTTTTATGCACTGCGCCACCCCGTCAATAATCAACTTGATTGACCAGATCTCTGCCATTGGCGCCAGGCCGAGAACAATATTGGCGGAAATCAAAATTGCCGTAAATTGTCGATGCGATTGCCACACCAGACGAAGAATTCGCGGCGTGCCTGCCATCACCTGCAGTGCCTCGCTGAATTGCTTAAACCAATTTTTTAGCGGTGGCAGTGGCTTGTTTTCACTAACGGGAGATGAAACTTCACCGGTCGAAGATGATGCAGTCATTTGCTTTCACGGCGAAACAGCTAAGTGGATTATTCCTACTTACCCAGGAGCCTGAAAATACAACTACAGTAACGCCTGAGAGATTTTTAAAATGGCTCAGGCAAATCAGATTGAGGCATTGGCTTCACCGGTGCTGAAAGCCCGAAGTGTGAATCTTCGCCGGGAGCAAGACCGGGCAGCAAACCTGCCGTCGCCGATTGGCCGATCGGAGGTGCCTGCGGTGGCATGCCGTCAGCCGAAGGGGTGAAGTTAGGCATTGTCGCTGGAGCCATGGCAGTACCTGGTATCACTGGCGGTGCAGCCATATTAGAGAGATCGCAAGTGCGGTTCAAACGCACGGGCAAGAGTTCGCCTTTCGACATAGTGAAATCAAGACCCTGCCGCATGTTTGGCATTTGAATAGGCAGCCCTGTTTTTTGATTAATGCCGGAAAAAACAGAAAGAGCTGAGGCTTTGACAGTCTGATATGGTCCGGACCAGGCGCTTCCTGTGCCGTTTTTACTCTTCATATCAAGGGCCGGATTGTGCTCGACAAATCCAAAAATGCGTGTTGACCGGCCGTCCGGGAAGACGAGAGTCTGGAGACTGACATCCATCGACCCCGGCGCTCCGAACTTTTGAAACTTGGCTGACTTGACCGAGATGACAGAGCCCAGAATTTTAGATTGGGGCGGAATAATCACCACACCATTAGAGGAGAATCCATTCTCCAGTCGAATTGAGAAAACATCCCCAACTTGATTCTTGGCACTGGAAAGGTCATCTTCCAGGATGCCGGTCAGAACGGTACCTGCGCCGAGGCGAGTGGAAGTGACCTGCTTGAAGAGATCAGGGGTGAAGGCTGGGATAGGCCGCATACCAGCTGGCACAGGCAAACTATAAGCACTCATGGACGGTAGAGTGAACCCAGGCGCCACTCCAGGCACTTGCGGCGTGAACGGCATGGGATTCTGGTCGCCTGACGACGGCTCAGCCAGGATTCCTTGCGCCAGCACAGTCGGTGAAAACGTGCAAAATGCGCTACACACGGCGATTACAAGAGTTGGGAGATGCCTTTGTTTCATTTACAAGCGCCAGGTGAAACAACCTTAACAAGGAAAGTTTATTGCAAGACCGTTGCGTTGGCTATGTTGAGACTACGCAAATGGCACTCCTATTTGGATCCCGTGGTAGAATTTGCCGAATGTTCTGCACGTTGCCTGACTTTTCGTCCGGCAATTAGTTGCGAATTTGTAATACAAACGTCCCTTGCCTGCTTTGCAGGACAGACGACCAGAGGGGAAAACCATTGGCCAGCAACGTAATCAAACCATACGAAGTTGTCTACATCATCAGGCCAAACCTTGATGAAGACGCTGTAGACAGAGTAGTCCTCGCCGTTGAAGAGTTCATCAAAGGAACCGGCGCCACTATCGAAACAACCGATAAAAAAGGCCGCCGCAGACTTGCTTATGAAGTCGACAAAATGCGCGATGGATATTTCGTCCTCACCATTTTCCACGCGAAACCAGATGCGATTTTGGGCATCAAGCGCATGATGACACTTTCCGAAGACATCATTCGTTCCCTTATCGTCATTCACGAAAAAGAGTCGGCAAAGACTCTGTAACCCCACAACACATCAGGGATTTTCATGAGCTTAAGCAAAATCGTTGTTTCTGGAAGAGTGATAAGAGCGCCCGAAAAGCGCTTCACCCCATCCACAAACGTTGCAGTAACTGAATTCGCGATTGCGGTTGAATCCGCACCGCGAGCAGATGGTGCAACAGAAACTGCTGCCGTCAAAATTGTTACCTGGAGAGATCTCGCTGAGCGATGCGCTCAAGAAATCAAGAAGGGTGACCTCGTAGCCGTCGATGGACGGTTGCAAATCAACAACTACCAGGCACAAGATGGTTCACGCAAACGCGACGTTGAAATCGATGCGATTGCCGTGGAAAATCTGACTGCCGCAGTTGGCGGAGCAAGCAGCGCATCAGACGACTATGCCGGAGCGGCTGAACCGAAACTAGCTCGCGCCGGAGCTAAATCCGGTGGTCCCAAAGCGAACAAATCAGAGGATCTCGACCAAATCTTCGCTTCCGAAGACGAGATTCCGTTCTAAGTCAGCAGCTTGACTGCTAAGACGCCTAATAATAAGGAAAGAGGTAAAGGTAAATGCGTCAATCGCAAGATTCACCACCACGTCGCCGTAAAACCTGCGGCTTTTGCGCCGATAAAGTGGATTTCGTAGACTACAAAGATCCAAACCGTTTGAAGAAGTTTGTCACCGAGCGCGGCAAAATTCTTCCACGCCGCATCAGCGGCAACTGCGCGCGTCACCAGCGCGTTCTCACGGTCGCTATCAAGCGAGCCAGAGATATCGCCCTCATGCCTTACACCGCTGACGGCTAAACTCAAATTTGTACACAATCGCACAAAAAATCTTTCAGCCGGCTGCCCATCTTGTGTTGGGCAGCCTGTTGAGTTCTCACTTGACTATGGCACTTAATTTGGTTGCCGTAAGATAGTGTTGTAGAATCAGATAACGCCAAGCAGCTATCTGCTAGGCTAATGCAATTCGACCCGCCGAAGTGGTGAAATGGCAAACACGCTACGTTCAGGTCGTAGTGAGAGCAATCTCTTGTGGGTTCAAGTCCCACCTTCGGCATATTTTTTAGTTCCAACCATGAGGTGATTATTGAGCGTAGACAAAGGCGATCCGCGAAGACCGGAAGCACGACGAGACATGCCCCTCTTGAACGAGAGGATTCGTGACCGTGAACTCAGATTGATCGATGAAGAGGGCAATCAGCTGGGCATCGTTCCCACTCGTGAAGCACTCAACACGGCAAGAGAACGAGGACTGGACTTATACGTAGTCCAACCCGATGCTAACCCGCCCGTAGCCAAGATAATGGATTACGGTCGTTTCAAATTCGAGCAAGAAAAGAAAGCTCGTGAAACAAAGCGTAAGCATCACGTTGTCGATGTTAAAGAGATCAAGATGCGCTACAAAATTGAAGAGCATGACTACCAGGTCAAGCTCCGCAACGCTCAAAAATTCCTCAACGACGGCGACAAAATCAAAGTACTCACCATCCTGCGTGGACGCGAAATGCAACACAAAGACATGGCGATGAAATTGATGCAGAAATTCGCCGACGAGTTGAAAGACCTGGCCATGATGGACAGAGAGCCAAAAATGGAAGGCAAGAGCGTCCTTATGATTCTCTCGCCATTGCCGTCGCGTGGTGGCTCCAGACCAGCTGCAGAAACGGCTGAAAGCACATAACTGATTTGATTCGGTTGGAATCTATTGAATTGGAAGCAGGACGCGCAAAGTCCTGCTTCATCTTGTATAAATCAGACTATGTACATGTAAAGATCAAGCAAACGCGACACCGGTGAGAACAGAGGTTTAAGACGTGGCAGGAAAGTGCAATCACGCGGATTCTCGCTTGAAGTGCAGCGAATGCGAAGCACCTATTTGTAGCAACTGCATGACTCAATGCCCGGTCGGCTTTCGCTGCCGCGCTTGCATGGGAGGCGCCGCGAAAAGCTCTTCGTCCGGCCCGTCAGCATGGCTTGTGACAAGAACACTGGCAATTTGCGTTGCCATTGGTTTTGCCGGCGGCTGGATTATGCCATTTATTCGTGTACCTCTGTTGTGCTGCTTCATTGCCTTCCTGCTCGGACTGGCAGCGGGAAAGTGGCTGGCCGGAATTCTAGATCGCAGATTGGCCGAGAAGACAGGCACGATCGTCGTCTTTGGGCTGCTGATCGGCTTGTCGCTTTCTCCTTACGCCATGATTGTACCGATAGCTGTTGAGATGATCCGCGCGCCGCTAACTGGCGATGTCACTCATATAATCAGCGACCTGAATGCTTTCGTATCGCTTATTTTCAGCCCTGTATGCTTTATAGTCGGCGTGCTGCGGCCCAGCATCTGGGGACTGCCGTTTTAATGCCACCATATCCGGTGACATTAAAATAATTGCTTTCTGTCTGCAATTAAACCGTAAATGCCCGCACTGAGAGACTGTTTTCCAGTGTCAGCAATCGGTCGAGCGAAGGCGAAAAATCGTCTCGGGCACTAAGATTTCGCGTGTCGCCCCATCGCGTTTTACGTACTCGATATCTTGCATGATGCGCTCGTAACCTTGTTCTGAGACAAAGTCAACAAAGTTTGCCCAGCCCGCACTGTCGTCACCGCCAACATAGATACCGACGCCTGGAGCGAGATAGATTTCGCTGAGTTTCTCTTCATATTTTGTCCTGAACAGTGCCACTAGTTGCTTCGCTCTCGACCAATCTTCGAACCTGGCTAGTTCTCGATACAAGTGAACACCGCCGTCTGTTTCAAACTCGAAATACAAAATGCGCTCGTCCTTTTCGTCCCGAGCAATCGACCAGACCAGCTTGAAGGGGCAACACACATCCGGCAACTCGGTTGGGTCGCCGAGTCTTGCCTGAGTTGTATTGTCATTTGCATGAACTGGGCTTCCATCTTCCAACGAACGCATCTTGCCCGCAGGGAATAACAAACCGATGATATTTCTGAAAAAATCCATGATTTCGGGCAGTATCGGTATCAACTGGCGCACACCATCCATGAATATCACGGAAATCCTGACAAAAACTGAATTTACCCGAAAAGCAAAGGGGGATGGACTTTTCAGCTCAAAGGTGTGGCAGCCCTCCCGTGTACTGCGAAACATTGAGGAAACATGGAGAATACGCCCGGAATCGGCATCAGTGGTGTTATGATGTACAGTTCGTCCCCGTCTACCAGGCTGGGGCTTACGAATGCTCACTATTGTTACTGACAATAGTTGGCAACACCTCATGATTAGCCACTGGAGCAAATTCATGCCAAAGATGAAGACCAACAAGGCTGCAGCCCGCCGCTTCAAAATCACCGGCACCGGTAAGATTTTGCGCAAGCAGGCAGGTAAGCGCCACATCAACGAATGGATGTCCCCATCCGTCAAGCGCAATCTGCGCGGCTGGGCTCCACTTGATAAGACCCAAGACGACAACGTACGGGAACTCTTCCCCTACCCGAAATACCTTCGTTAAGCCAGGCATGCCTGGTTCGACGAAGGTGCCGGCGTCTGATTCTGTCTAAGGAACCTCCTCTCCGATGACGAAACAGACTTTTCAAGCTTTGAAAACAAAACCGGCTTCTCAATCACACGACTCGTTTCATCAGAAGAAGGAGATGTAATGTCTAGAGTCAAACGTGGCAACGTTCTACAAAAACGCCACAAAAAAATCCTCAAGTACGCCAAAGGATTCCGCGGATCAAAATCAAAACTCTTCATCGCCGCACAACAGGCAGTGATGAGAGCATGGCGAAATTCCTTTGCTGACAGACGCAAGAAAAAACGCGATTACAGAAGTCTCTGGATCGCCAGAATCAACGCTGCGTGCCGCGCCAACGGACTCAGCTACAGCAAATTTATCTGGGCAAACGACAAGCTTGGCGTTACCCTCAACCGCAAAGTCCTTGCCGAAGTAGCTGTCAATGACAAAGAAGCTTTCGCAGCTCTGGCGTCACAAGCCAAACAGCTCGTCGACAAGACCCTGGCTGAAAAAATCGAATCCGATAAGAAAGCGCATGCAGATAGACAGGCGCGCTTAGCGAAGAAGAAAGAAGCAGAAAAAGCTCGCGAAAAAACCTTCGCTGCTCACTAAAGCAAACCAGGGCACACGCACCAACAGCAGGCAGCGATGAAGATCAATTCGATCGGCAGCGCCTCTAACTCTCTACTGAAAAAAGTGCGGAGTTTACAGCAGCGCTCTGGCCGAGAGCAACATGGGCTCTTCCTTCTGGAAGGGCCTAAACTGCTTGTCGAAGCGCAGTCGAAAGGCATAATCATCCAGGATGTAATTGTCAGTTCATCTTATTTGAACTCGGGATTTTCGGCGAGCGAAAATCCCAACATCGAACAGATTACTGTGGTCGACGACAAATTGTTCCGTGATCTGACCACAACATCGACTCCGTGCGGCATTGTCAGCACAGGCAAAATCCACACGCCGCAGTTTTCCGATTGCTTGAAGGGAACTGCGACACTAATTGCGGTGGCAGAATCGGTACAAGATCCGGGCAATCTAGGCACGATGATTCGTGCAGCCTTAGCCTTTGGCGCCAGCGGCCTGATTGCCACCGCAGGCAGTGTGGATGCCTTCAACCCCAAGGTTGTAAGAAGCGCAATGGGCGCGCTTTTCAAGCTGCCTGTGATTGTCGGAATGAAAATGGACGATGTTGTAAAACGTCTTAAAGAAGAGAATATTAGAATCATCGCTCTGGAGCCGACTGCCGAGAAACCTTTCTGGCAACTGGATTTAAATCAAGGACTGGCCTTCGTGTTTGGCAATGAAGGCAACGGTCTGACCGGCGAGGTAGCCGAGCTGGCGGATGAGGTAGTGACCATTCCCATGGCAGGCCAGACCGAATCTCTTAATGTTGCGGTCAGCTCCGCTGTGGTTCTATTTGAATGCGCTCGACAGCGTAGCGCCATGAAGCGGTAAAATGGCGCATGGGATTCTCAAATGACAACAAGCGGGTTTGAAAAGTTGGAAGAGCACCTGGATTCCACCAACCAGGCAATCAAAGAAGACGAAGAGTCGACTGAAGGCTTGATGACAGTCGTCGAGCATCTCGACGAACTCCGTACTCGCATCATCAGATCGATCGCATATATCGGCGTCGCTCTAATCGCAATGCTTTTCGTCACAAAAGATATTCTTACATTCCTGGAAAAACCAGCCGGTGATATCAAGTTTCAAGCGCTGTCCCTGGAAGAACCTGTCCTGGTTTTCTTCAAAGTTGCCTGTTATGCGGCTTTGATTGCCGCGTCGCCATTCATCTTGTTCGAGCTATCGCGCTTCATCGCGCCCGGCTTGACGAAAAGAGAGCGCGCCGTGATGACACCGATTGTTATTGGCAGTCCGCTTCTGTTTATTGGTGGCGCCGCCTTTGCATATTACCTGCTCTTGCCGCCAATGCTCAATTTCTTCAACTCTTTTGGAGTCGGTGTCAGTCCCATCAACCAGAGACTCGATTTCTATATCTCCCTGGTTAGCTCGATCCTCTTATATATGGGATTGTGTTTCCAATTGCCAATCTTGATATTTGCGCTGTCATTCACAGGCATCGTCAATTCGCGCATGCTTCTGGGTATCTGGAAATACGCAGTTGCCGGCATTACCGTCATAGCTGCCATAGTCACTCCCGACCCGACCGCGATGTCTATGCTCATGGTCATGGCGGCTCTGACCGGATTGTATTTCCTGTCCATTCTTTTGCTGAAATTGTTCGGGCGCTGACAATGCTCGATCCTTCAGTCATCTTTACGCAAGACTTTGTCATCATCATCGTCGTGCCGCTCATGCTGTACACGATTAAAATGGCATGGGAACAACGTCACAGCCTCTGGGATATTGATCTAACCACAGCCGACCGACATCTGCTCATGCAAATTACGATGTTCGTGCTCATGCCTGTCGTCGTCTTTTTCCATGAATGCGGTCACGCGGTAACGACACTACTGTGCGGCGGAAAAATCGCCGAATTCCACTATGGCGTACTCTGGGGCTACGTGAGACCGTCTGGATTTTTTACACCCGAGCAAGAACTGATGATTCTTCTTGCCGGAAGCGGTGTGCAGATAGCAATTGGACTGCTGGCTTTCGTCGCCTCTCTATTCATCGCCTCACCGCCGGTGGTGGCGATCCTGACTTACCTGGCATTGTGGTCTATTGCTGGAACCGCCATTGTCTATGCCCTGATGTCGGCACTCGGCATGTACGGCGACTGGCAGTTGATTTACTCGACACCAGTGACATCGTGGCTTCCATATATAGCCGCCATTCACGCCATTATAGTAATTGCGCTCATTTATGCTTTCACAGGCAAGGCGCCCGCCTTGTGGTTTGCAGCCAGGACGCGCCCCAACTGGGAGAACAAACGTCAACTTATCCTGGATGATTTAAAGGACCACCCCAGTGCCGACCGTTATCTGGATCTGGGTTGGCACTACTATGCAGCCGGTTTGCTCAGGTTCGCCGAAGAAGCAGCTGACACGTCCTTGAAATTGAATCCGAAATTCGCCGATCCTATATATCTAAAAGCCTGGATTGATGTAGAACGAAATAAAATCCCACAGGCTCAGGCGATTTTGACTGAACTGAGCCAGAATCCTCATGCCTCGGCGATCCTCAAATCGCGTTCACTGATGGCAGTCGGTCAACTGGAAGAGCGGGTCATTCAAACGAAAACCAAAAATGGACCTGTGCCTCCTGAGATGTGGAAAATGCCCCTGGAGGTTTTCAGTGCCGCCGCGAGGCTCGCACCCGAATTTGGCGATGCCAGGTTTTACCGGGCCCGGGCGCTTAATAAAGCTGGGCTTCACATGATGGCCCTTGACGAATTGGGTCAACTGGAAAACGCCAGATGGCTGGATTCCCGGCTTGGTGAGCTGGTTCAGAAGGAAATCGATTTGGCAATAAAGCTTTCGGACCCGGCGGAATAATTTTTACTCAGGCTTGTCAGGTGACGGGTCCCTATAATGACAAGCCAATTAAGGACCCCGCAGGCGACCTGATTAACACCGTGAGCATGAACGACATTTACCTATGGAGCGTCACCGGCGTCACCGCGCTGGTAGGTATAAATACAATCTGGCGGCTCTTTAGCGAACGCGACCGCTTAACCAAAGAAGATTTGAACGACGAAGACAGAGCCTTCGCCTGGCGCGTCGTCATCTTCCTCATCTACCCGCTGGCGCTACTGGTAGATATGCGCACAACGTCGATGGCTTGCGATTTGTTTGGCGGTTTCGTCAAATCGCTCAACTACGGCTTGCTCTGGTATCACATTGTGCCTGCTGAACTGCCGACACAGTATGTGATTCCAGTTCTGTTTTCAGGTTCAATAGCGACAACCCTGCTGGCTCTCTGCCTTCTACCTGCACTTTTCTTCAAGCCTCATCCATTTTTTGCCACGATCATCGGCTACACGTCAGTGTTTTTGCTCAGTCTCAACTTCATCGCCGACCCGCTCCTTTCCATTGCAGGGCTGGGTGGAGTGCGATGGCAGCTGGCATTTCAGGACGGCGCAGTCGAGCAGAGGATGCCGCTTGTGGCTATCCATCTCACTTTAGCAACCCTTTTTGTACTCTTCATGCGCTACTCCAAGGTGCGCCCATGGTTCTCCGAACTCTCAAGACCAGCCGCCAATGAGGAGTTGCGTGAAGCACTCTCCAACATGCGCACCTACCCTGACAGTCCTAGACTGGTTTGCAAAGTCGGTCTGCTCTATGACAAAGCCGGCTTGCGGCGCCAGGCGAAGAAGCAACTGAAACGCCTGCGCGACAATTTCGGTCAGTCTCTGTACGCCAATTTTCTTGAATCTCTGATTCTCTATCGTCGTCGCGATTACAAAGCCGCTCGCAAAGCCTTCATTTACACCTCAGACCATCCCGGTGTAGACGGTGACCTGAAAGGCAGTTTGCTCGCCGCAGCGGCTTGCGCAGCCTTCGCTGAAGGCGACATTATCGGTGCGCTCAATCTCTCTGAGCGAGCCCTGGAATTTGACGACGCCTGCCTGGTTGCGCGCATGGTGAAAGTAGACGTCTTCCTGGCTCAGGGCAAAAAAGAACAGGCAGGCGAAGAAATTCTTCTCGCCATGCATCTGGGACTCACTCTCGATCTCGAAAACAAAGTGCCACTGGACGTTGAGAAGGCATATGACTGGCTCGTTTCTGTTGAAGAACGTCGTATAGGCAGAAGATTAAGTCAAAGTACTAACAGATTCTAATGCGTGAAATCCCACCCTTAACGGCGAATTAGTCGTTACTAAACGCGACAAGGCCTTTCACTCTCTTAGATAACAATTATAATTCTCGTGGCGTCCGGTTATCAAGATAAAGGCATCACCGTAGAACTGGACTATAGAGAATGACTGCGTGGCTGTAGAATTTCCGACTCGATTCAATATTAGAACCAGAATGCTGCTCCTTTGTCTGGGAGTGGCCGCTCCGTTGCTTGCTATCGGAAGTTTCTCTCTATGGAAGGAATATCGCACCCTCAAGCAAGAAGCTCAGCGGGCAACGACGTTTCAGGCCGCCATCTCAGTGCGCACTCTCGGTCAGTGGACCAAAGCTCAGCTAAGCACAGTCAGAGCGATTGCATCTATTCATGCTGTACAGCAGATGAATTTAGACACGTCCAAAAAAGTCTTTGCCACAGCCTTGCAAGCACAACCATTCTGGACTGAAATCACTCTTTTCAGTGCTGCCGGTGAGCCGGTTTTGAGCACATCAGCAATACCAAACGCACAAAAAACTGCAGTGCGTTTAACGAGCGTTCCTTTTATATCCAAAGTGGAAAAAACAAAGTCTCCACTCGTCTCAGGCTATGAACACGCACCAATCAGCGGTAAAGCGGCCATCTTAGTCGGCGCTCCGGTTATAGCAAGCGGTGAACTGCAGGGCGTACTGGTTGCCGCAATCGACCCGAAAGCAGTGCTCAATTTATTTCTCGGTCTGGGAGAAAACAACGGAAACATAGTCGCCGTTGTTGATGACTCCAAACGAGTAGTAGCGCGCACCCTGCAAAATGACTACTGGGAAGGTAAAGACTTCTCGCACGCCAAGAGTGTTACAGCAGCATCGAAGACGACCCGAGGCACCTTCGAAGCAGTGGGAATCGCAGACCCGACCGCTCGCGCCTATGCCTTCGACCGTGTTCCTGAAACAGGCTGGCTTGTCGTAGTTGGTGTACCGACTGATTCCATATACGGTGCGGCTCACGATTGGTTGTTCATCATGACCTGTCTGGCTGGCTGTGCAATCGGCATCTCAGTAGGTCTGGCATTTCTCGTCACCAACCACTTCACGAGCACAATCAATGTGCTAGTCAGAGAAGCACTGGCAATTGGTCGCGGCGACCTGACCAAGAGAGTGCATGTTCCGGCTAAAGACGAACTGGGACTTTTGGCGCGGGCGTTCAATCAAATGGCCACACAGCTGGAAGTCGGACAAGACCAGAAAGCTATGATCGAGAAACTGTCCGAATCGATTCGGCAATCTCTCGATATCAACGAAATTTTAAACACGACAGTGCGCGAACTGGGTCAGGCACTTTCAGCCAGCCGCTGTTGCCTGGCCCTCATCGACACGAAAGACACAGTCGATATCTCAGACGACGAGCTCGTCTTCAACCACGTCTGGTGGGACGAAAAATTCGGCGGCACATCACTGCACAACAAGTCAATTCGCATAACCAGAGACAGCGTTATGCAGATGATCATCGAACAGGGCTCCATTCTCTCACTCGACATGCTGGATGACCGGGGTCCGACACCTCTGTTCGAGAATTCCAAAGACTCTCCCAACGACTGGCGCTCGATCAAATCTCTGATCGCCTGCCCGATCACAACCAAAAGTGGTGCTCTCGGCTTGATTCTCGTACACCAGTGCGACACCTTGAGAGTCTGGTCCGACTACGAATTAGAACTGGTTGAGGCGGTGACACGACACGTCACCCTGGCTCTGGAACATGCGCGTTTATACAACCGCACCAAGACAATGGCGGAACAGGAACTTCTGATCAACCACATCAGCCGATCGGTGCGCAGCTCTCTCGACCTTGACACCATACTCAATACCGTCACGCAAGAACTCGGTCAAGCACTCGGGGCTGACCGCATCCAGATCGCCCAGCCTCGCACTGAAGGACCGCTCGTCGTCACACACGAGTTCCATCTTGCTCACATGAGTGACGTCAAAGGCGTCAACATGTACTCCGATGCCATCGATTTCCATCCGAACATAGGTTTGAATAGAATTCTGCCTGGAAACAATACACTGCTGGGCATCAATCTCGACGAAATCATGGAAGCGCCGGCGCCAGAAGACGAATGGGGCTCACCAAGACCAGCCGGAACGACACTGCGAGATGCACCAATAGCGGTGATCAACAATGTGTTCGAAGACAGCCGCACTCTACCTTTCAAAGACTTCCTGGACGTGGTCAGCTCACAGTCGATGATTGCCGCTCCACTGCTGCACGAAAACAGGCTGGTTGGCTTGCTGATGGTGCATCAGTGCGACTCGATGAGAACGTGGGACTCGAGCGAAATTCAACTGGTCGCTGCCATCGCAGACCAGGTCGCCATTGCCATCACTCACGCACACCTGTTTGCACAGGTCAAACATCAGGCTATTACAGATGGTCTGACAGGGCTCTACAATCACATTTACTTCAAGAATCGTCTCTCTGAAGAGATCAGACTGGCGAAGAGAAAAAATACTTCCTGCTCGCTGCTCATGATCGACCTCGACAAGTTGAAGATGATCAATGACAAGTTTGGTCACCCGGTTGGTGATGCCGCCATCCGCCAGATCGGTGCCATCCTCAAGACCTTGTTGCGCTCAGGTGACACTGCAGCCAGATATGGTGGTGAAGAATTCGCCATTATCCTTCCTGAAACGACTCTGCTTGAAGCTGCACTGATTGCAGACCGACTCTGCAGCCAGATCCGCAACACACCGGTGCCAGGACTGGGACGCATCACTACGTCGATTGGCGTTGCATCCTTTCCAAAACATGCCATGGAAATGGCTGAACTGGTCGAAAATGCAGATAAGGCACTCTATGTCGCCAAAAATAGCGGCAGAGATCAAGTGCGTTTATTTGAGGCGGAACCGACTGCCATCGATCTGGGCGAGGGCGTTGTCTTCACACCGCCACCACCTACGACACCACCAGCTGTAGCTTCGTCGTTGCCCATTATCACCCCGGTGATCAATCGTGACAGTGATGCCGACAACAAACTCTCGAAAATCAACAAGATCCGCAACTAAGAAAGTCCAATAGTGCAAAGATTAGTTCTATTCGATATCGACGAAACGATGATTTCATCGGACGGCGCGGGAAGACGCGCCATCTCGCGAGTCCTCAACGAGCACTATCAAATTGAGCCGCACCACCTGAACATCCCCATGTCAGGCAAGACAGACCCGCAAATCTTGACCGAGATTTTGACGGCATCAGCGATTCCGTTGCATGAAATCAACGACGCCATTCCGGTAGTAATCGACAAGTATCTGGGCTTATTGCAGGAAGAAATCGTTGCCTCAAAATATTACATCGTCCATGATGGCGTCTATATTCTGCTTGAAGCAATTGCAGCGCATCCGGACATGTATCTTGGACTGTTGACAGGCAACGTAGAACGCGGCGCGAGAATGAAACTCGACCACTTCGATCTGAACAAACACTTTGAGCTGGGCGCCTACGGTTCGGACTCTGCGAACCGTTTAGACCTTCCTGCAGTTGCAGTCGAACGAGCCAGGCAGCTTTTCAAAATTCACTTCCAGCCAGACGAAGTCGTCATTATCGGTGACAGCGTCAATGATGTGTTGTGCGCAAAAGGCTACAATGCAAAATGCATAGCAGTCAACACAGGCAAGACCTCGTGGGACGAGTTGCAAGCCGCCAATCCAGAATACTTGTTCAAATCGCTGGCTGACACACAGGCAGTCATGGACGCCATTCTAGCGTCTATGCCGGCGTCGACAGAATGCAAATACTGATCTTTTCTTGAGACGAAAGCTCAAGACCGGAGAATTTTTGCGGGCAACAACAAGAAGCAAAGGACTCCCGAACCAAAGGCCGCTTGCTATAGTAGTAAGTGACGACAGGGAGCCCCGACCCAAAGCCACGCGAGGAACATCGTTTCCAAGCCTGAGGTTTCGCCATGGATGCAAGATGGCTGAGTTATAAAGAACAGGCTGAGCGAGCCGTTCAACAAAACAAACTCGAACACGCCGAATCACTCTGGTATGCCGCACTGCAAGATGCAGAGGGTTTTCCGGAAAACGATCCAAGACTGACAGTAACGCTCGAGTGCCTGGCCGAGTTGCTCTTCAAACAGGGTAAGTACGCGCAAGCAGAGCCGCTTTGCGAACGCACTCTGCAAATTTACGAGCGCACAATCGGACCGACTCATCCAGACGTCGGCATCCTCGCAAATAACCTGGCCATGCTTTACCACATGCAAGACAAATTCGAGCAGGCTGAAAACCTGTACAAGAAAGCTCTGGCCGTGCAAACGAAAGCACTTGGCGCAAAACATCCCGAAGTTATCAACTTGCTCGGAAACTATGCAAATCTGCTCTTTCGTGTCCATCGAGACGCAGAGGGAGAACAGATGCGGGCCATGGCCAAGAGCGCGACTACCGGCAAGTGGAACATGTCGGGAAGATATCAGGCCTACAATGCCGGTGGAGTAGCTCCGTCGCACGCCCAGGCGCCGGCTCAGGCAGCTCAAAGCACCCCACCAAAACAAACGCAACAGCAACAGTCAGACACCGTGCCCCCTTCCAGCAAAATATTGCACTCAGTCGGAGCTCCTCCGCCAATTCAAAAGCCCGTCATGCCGGAATCTCCACAATTTCCTTTGCCACCGCCTTCTACCGAGGCGCCGCCGACGCAGTCTGGTATTGGTCGTCTGATGCAACAGCGCAAAGACTCCTTGAACAACCCCTAGCACCTGAACACCCCACAGCAACTGAACGACCCACAGCACCTGATCTGGTACGGTAACCATTCCGCCCCGGCCGGATAAGCTGTGCATGTTCCCCCAGGTCAGCATTCAGTACGCATAAACAAAGGTTCTTGCAAGTCAAGACTCGTACAGACCTGGCTGAGTCGATATAATTAGCGCGCTCACCTGAAGTGGGCAAGAGAGAAATATTTTGGTCGAGCCGCGCAAAATAAGAGGCAATCCGCGCCAGAGTCGAGCTTTCATAGGACTCGGGTCAAACGTTGGCGATCGCGTGGGCTATGTACAGCAGGCAATGCAGTTGCTCAAAGACATTCCTCGCATCAAAGTAATTGAGTGTTCCAGTCTTTATGAGACAGAGCCGGTCAATCGAGAATATAAAGAGTGGTTCGTCAACGCAGTCGCCGCGGTAGACACAACTCTGACCGCCGAAGAGCTGCTCGACGTCTGCAAAGACATCGAAAAACGATTAGCCGAAATGCACAGCAAAGAGTCTGTTTCCAGTCGGCGTAACGACGGTTTGAGAATAAGAATAATCGACCTGGATATTCTCTTTTTCGGTGATGAAGTTTTGGAAACACCTTATTTGCACGTTCCTCATCAATACATTGCTGAGCGAGCCTATGCGCTGGTGCCGCTTTTAGAGATTGCACCTAATTTCGTGCATCCGATTTTGAACAGAACAGTCACTCAAATTCATGAAGCACTTCCCGCTCCAGAGTTAGTATTTTTATACGGCACGCGCGGAGTCGATCAGTGACTCAACGGGTCTCACTGAACAGATAAAAGCGGCTCCAAATAGTCCGGCTTTGATTTCAGAGAATGAGCTATGCTGAAATAATCAGCCACAGCGAAAGGTTGTTTAGATGGAAACCCTTCCTTTTCAACTGAAAATCGGTACCGATGTTTGTTCAGTCAACCGTATCGAGAATACATACAAAAGATTTGGCCATCGTTTTGCTGAACGCATTTTGACTGAGAACGAAGCGAAATATGTCTTCGGCAGGAAGCACGGCGCGGCCCAACGTTTCGCCGCCAGATTCGCAGCCAAAGAAGCTATGTCAAAAGTGCTGGGAACAGGCTGGAACGGAATCGGCTGGAAGGACGTCGAAGTGACAAAGAAGCGGTCCGGCGAACCCGGCATCCGCCTGCACGGACGCGCTGAAGTGCTAGCCAGGAAATTAGGATTGACAAATATCGAGGTGACTTTAAGTCACGAGCGTGAGTATGCAGTCGCTTTCGTAGTCGCTTACGGTCCAACGGAGACCAGTCCGTGAAAAAACGCCACTACCTATGGTGTCTGGCGATTGTCGGAATAATCGGCTTTTCTTTTTATTTGCTGAAATCGTCGCAGGTTTTTCCTTCAGCAAGTATTGAAATCAAGCTCTCAAAAACTCAAGTAACTCAGCGCGCTGAAGAATGGGCTAAGAAACTGGGCTACAGTGAAATACTTCCCATCCATTCAACCACCTTTGCCTACGACGACGATGGAAAAACTTTCCTCGAGTACGAGCTTGGATCGACACAAGCAAATGCTCTGATGAAGCAAACAATTCCGATATGGTACTGGACAACACGCTTTTGCAAGCCGCTCAAGCAAGAAGAATTTGGCTGCTGGCTCAGCCCAGACGGGCATCTGACTGCCTTTGACCGCAGCCTGGAAAATGATCGAGAGCTGCCCACGGTGAAACACGACCAGGCTCTCACCATGGCCCAGGACTTTGTCACCAGAGAAGCACAATCCAGTCTCGATGGTTACAAACTGATCGAGCAGGCCACAGTCGAGCAACCGCACAGAACCGATCACAATTTTACGTGGGAAGACACTGTTCATGAATGGCACGGAGCCAAGCTTCGGACGCACGTGTACATAAGCGGAAATCAGGTGACTGGTTATAATCATTACTTGCACGTGCCCGACGTCTGGTCACGTAAATTCGGCAAGCTGCGTTCCTACAATGATGCACTGGCTGACGCAGCCAGCATATTTTACGTGGCACTGAACACCGGGTCGTTTTTCATTTTTATATGGGCTTTTGCCAATAATTTGATTCGCTGGCGTTTTGCTCTCATCGTCGCGGTCGTCTACGCCGTGCTCAATACGCTTGAAAGCCTGAACGGATTACCCAGTCAGTGGCACAGCTATGACACGAGTATGCCGCAGCACGGATTCCAACTCAATCTGGCTATGGGAATATTCACGGGCGCCGTGCAGACTTTTGTCCAGACATTCATTCTGACAGCAGCAGCAGAATCTATCTACCGCCGCTCTTTCCCAGAGAAAATGGCCCTCGAAAAAGTGCTGACGACTATTGGTCTGCGCACAAGAACCACGCTGAACGGCATTGTAAGCGGCACGTCCGCGTTCGGAACACACCTTGGCTGGATAGTTCTTTTCTATCTGGCAGGCAGACCGCTGGGACTGTGGTGCCCACTTGAAGTGCAAAATGAAGAGTCTTTGAGCTCTTACTTCCCATTCTTTTCAGCCCTGAATGTGGGTTTCAACGCCTCTCTGACTGAAGAATTCACTTATCGCGTAATCGGGCTGATTGGCTTTCAACGACTGGTAAAAAACTTCTGGGTAGCTAATTTGTTGCAAGCCGCCGCCTGGGCTTTCATGCACAGCAACTATCCCCAGGAGCCGCCTTACGCTCGCGGCGTCGAGCTCACGGTGGTGGGCTTTTTCTATGGCACTATCCTGCGCTATTTCGGGGTATTTCCGTGTATCTTCTCTCACAACCTGATTGATACGTTTCTCGGTCTGGAACCGCTGTTCGCCTCCTCCATTCCAACCATGCGCCTCAGTGCCTTCCTGGCGCTGACGCCGTTTCTGGCTCTGGCTGCAGGTTCTCTTATCTTGCGGGCCAAACGCGGAGAGTTCACCGACGAAGATTCAATCAGCAACAAGGCGCTGACTCCGGTTGAATTGCCACCAGCTGTGGTAGTAGCTGAAGAGCTAGCGCCGCGCACGTATCAATACAAACCAATGAAAAGACCGCTGCGCCTGATTCTGGCATGCATGGCAACAATTTTTACGGCGATCCAGTTTCTTTACTATGTGCCGGCGATCGGGCAGAGCGCACTACTGACGATACCACGAGAAAGTGCTATTGCCAGAGCCAAACAGTACCTGGAAGCCAACGACGTGCACCTGGACGGATACTCGTATTCAGCATCGCTGGTTAAAGGTCTGGACGACAGCGAAATGCAATATGTGTTCGAAAAGGCTCCCAAACGGCTCTATGAGTTGAGCGAGATCCCGGAGCGCCCGCTCATCTGGCGCATACGATTTTTCAAGCATCTTGTACAGAAAGAATATCTGGTGCTCGTCGATTCGCGTGGAAAAGTGCTCTCGCTCGGTCTGACCGAACCTGATGACGAGCCTGGAGCCAACCTGACACAGAAAGAAGCGCAAGAGAAGATAGAAGCATTCCTCAACAAGGAACATCGTGAAATCGTGCCGTTCACACTGGCGGCAGAACCAAGAGAAGAGAAAAAAGAGGCGCGCACTGATTATACGGTGCAGTTCGACGTGCCTAAATACAAAGTCGGGGAAGCTGAATACAAGCTCACCTCTGAGTGTATCGGTGACAGAGTAAGCGGTTACGATCACAACTGGATTTTGCCCGACAAATGGAAGTTCGACCGCGACAAAAAGTATTTACGCGAAGAAATTTGCAAAGTCCTCGTCTATTTCGTCTACTTTGTATTTGCCGTTGCCTTGATCTGGTGGGCGAAAGGCGTGTTGCGCTCACAAGCCATTCCATGGAAACCCGCAATTGCAATTGGGGTAGTGATTGGCATCTTCAACATGATTGAGACAGTGAACGGATTGCCGGATCTGTTTACTGAGTACGATACGAAAATGCCCCTCGTCTCCTTTTTTGTCGCTGAAGGTGTGCGCACATTCGCCAGCGCCACATCGACAATCGCTATGTACGCAGCCATTGCCGCATTCGGTCTGGGTGCGTTGCGCCTGCTCATGCCCAGCACCTCCGTAGCATCGGTCCTGAGAACAACATTCTTGCCGGCCGGCCCTGAAGAAAAGTCAGTCAGCTTGAACATCTGGCTCGATGCCACCATCATCGGTTTCGTAATCGGGCTCGGGCAGCGGGTTTTATGGATCGCTCTCGGTCTGGTGCGCAGTCACATCTCTCCCACTATTTCAATGGCACCACTCGAGGTTTTGTGCGGGCTGGTCAACATTTTCAACCCCTCCGTCAGTACGGTACTGGATGCGGTGACGAGAGGCATGACATTAGTTTTTGCATCAGCAATCTGTATCGGCATCTATTTCAAGTATTTACGCACGGCGCGAAACTATTTCATCTTTGCGCTCGTGGTCAGCTTCATCTTCCCCAGCCCGGACAGATACTGGCAAGATTACTTGATAGACGTAGTCAACTATCTGGTCACATTTGCCATCATCTATTTCCTTGTTTCAAAGCTGGCCCGAGAAAACCTGCTCGCTTATTTCCTGGCTGGATTCATCACAACCATCGTCGGTTCCATGCGGGTTCTCATGAAACACGCAGCCGGACTGTATTTTGACGACCTCGTCTTTCTGACAGCTCTGATGATGTCACCTGTCATGTATGTGATTTTCAAAAGAACAAACCGTCCCAGATTTCTGGGCGGCAAACCAAAACCGGCTGCTCAAGCTAAGAATCAAGCACTTTCAGATTTGGGCTCATTCTGATCGCCGCTGCCGAAAGAAAGCGGTGGTCTCGGCTCAGTCTGAACCGGACGCCCGATTGCCATGGCGATCATCAAACATTGATCGACACGTTCCATAGTCTCATTTGGAAACTGACCGATCTTACTTACCAAAAGAGTCTTGGGAATGGTTGCAATGACCGTGCAATCGATAACGCTGTCCAGACGAAGGCCTGCTTCCTTGCCTTCGGGCGTGTTCATGGCAACGACAACCTGGGTTGGTTCGCGCCCGGCTCTGGTTGTGTTACTTGTCAGCGGCACCAGTAGCACGTCGTCGAGTCGCTGGTTATTGTAGTCATTGGAAATGATCACAGCCGGACGCCGCTTTGTTTGCGTCTGTCCTTCGTCTGTGGTGTAAGGAAAGGATACTAAGACAACGTCGCCTTTCCTGTACTGAGGTGCTCTGGAGGACATTTAAGCCTCTACTCGTTTTAGTAAATAAAGTCCCAAAATGACTTTCTAGACCATTGTATCAGTCTAAAGAAGCTCGGTCTAAAAAGATCTAAAAAGCACAAATAGGGCTCTTTCGAACCCTGGGAAATTTGATTTATACCGACTATTTAAGCGAAATCGTAGACGTCGTCTTCAGGATTCCAACCTTTTGACATTGCATATTGACCAATTGTGGCATTGGCTTCTGCTCTGCTAAAAAGCTGAAATTTTTCAGCGGCGATGTCCTTGATGTTACCGCTCAAGAGTGAACCTACTTCCCGCCACATCGCTCCATACGTTGTGGTTGGCTCTAGGCTCATGCTCTTTTGAGCATCGGTGTTTTCGACAGGATTGTGTTTTCCCATTTAATTCGAAGTCCCTGTGAGTAGAACTTGGTGAGTGCCGATAATATAACATACTTTTCAAGAGATAATCTTACTTTTTTAATGTAAGAATTTCAATTTTAACAAGTAATGCTACTCGTAGTTATGTATACCCATCTCGGAAGAAATTCTGACACCTTTTTGTACATTTAATAATGCTAATTCTGGTCGCCACCGAAGCGCTCTTTTAAGAACTGGATGGTCTTTTGAGTGCCGCCTCCGGGAACGAAGATTTCAGAGATGCCTTTTGCCAGCAAAATCTCGCGGTCTTCATCGGGAATCACCCCACCGCCGAAAACAACAATGTCATCAATGCCCTGTTCTTTGAGCAACTCGACCACTCTGGGGAAAAGGGTCATATGGGCACCGGAAAGAACGCTCAAGCCGATAGCGTCGACGTCCTCTTGAATGGCAGTTTCAACAATCTCTTCGGGCGAGCGGTGCAAACCCGTGTACACAACTTCCATACCCGCGTCGCGGAGGGCTCTCGCCACGACTTTTGCGCCGCGGTCGTGACCATCAAGACCGGGCTTACCAATCAGTACTCGAATTTTCTTAGCCATAACCTTCACTGCCATTTTGAGATCCTTGCCGAAACGGCGCTCTAGATAAAGCCTTAAGGGCTCCAGCTAGAATACATCCCAATCAGTATATAGGTATTAGGTTTTCGCTTTTAATTTGAATTCGTCCTGGTGCTTCAAAATAGCCGCCGCCAGGTCGGAAAATTGCTTGATATCACGCTTGTTCAGCAAGTAAAAGCAGCGCTGGCTCTTCAAAACTGCAAATTTCAGCATCGGTGGCGTTTTGAAATACTGAATCTCTTCCCACTTCAACCTGGCCGTCCAGAAAATCGCTTTCAGAGAAATCGAGTCGTTGAAAAGCTCAACTTTATCCACCTCGAAAAGCAAAGGCATGAGCACTGTCGTGTCGAGGAGCAACAGAGCCACATAGGTGATCAATTCATGAACCAGGGAAAAATGAGCCGCCTTGTTGGCGCGCTCTATGTCGCTCATGACGAGCGACACGTTCAAAACTGACATGAGTACGATGCCGAAGATGCGCATACCATGCTTCCATCGCGCTCGTTGATAAACAACCTTAGCTTCGAAAGCCGCCGGCTTGGGGGGAGTTTTTCCGTCTTTCTTCTGCTTGCCCATTGATGTCACGAATAACCTATGGGCACATTATCCCCTTTTCCTTTGCAAATAATCACCTTTCAAAATAACGCCGCAAGCGAGAAGTTTGAAGATCTTCCCCGTTGAAAAGCACCGCGAATCAGCCGCTGATGCCATTATTGCGATACAATGCCACGCTGTAATACCCGTAAGTGCGGCGTTTTCAACAGCTTCAGGTGGTAACGATGGAAAAGACAAAACTGGCGGAATACCTCTTCAAGAAAATCAAGGACAGCGGTGTCGACTGCACCTTCGGTATTCCTGGTGATTTCATTCTTCCTTTGTATGCAGCTCAGCAAAAGATTGGTGTCAAAACCGTGGTGATGACACATGAGCCGTCTGTTGGCTACGCTGCTGATGCCTATGCTCGCCTCAAGGGCTTGGGAATCGCCATGGTCACTTACGGTGCCGGCGGATTGAACATGATCAATCCCATCGGTCTGGCCTATGCAGAAGAGTCACCCGTCATCGTTGTCAGCGGCAGTCCGGAAACACGCTACCGCTCCCAGAAACCACAACTGCACCACTGCGTCAAATCGTTCGACACACAATACAACGTCTTTGCAGAAGTGACCGAAGCGCAAACATTGCTGTCCAATCCAATCACGGCCCAGGACGACATCGACAGAGTTTTCGAGACTACTCAGAAACAGTCGCGCCCGGGTTATATAGAAATTCCGCGAGACATGGTCAACTACGAAATCAACGTCTCTGAAAAAGCGCCTGACTCTTTCGATGCCGCATCACCCGCGGTGCACGAAGCGATTGCAGATATCATAGAGCGCCTGAAAAGTGCCCAGAAACCCGTCATGTTCGTCGGTGTAGAAATTCGCCGCTTCCACCTCAAAGACAAAGTCATCGCTCTGGCTGAAGCTCTCAATATCCCAGTCGTCACCTCGATTCTGGGTAAAGCTTCCTTCCCGGAAACTCACCCTAACTTCATCGGCAATTACTTTGGACAATTCGGAAATCCAAAGGTACGCGAATATGTCGAATCTTCAGATTGCATCGTGTCGCTGGGCACGGTTCTTACCGAGATGGAAACAGCAGGATACACAGCCAAGCTTGAAACCGAGAACCTGATCCAATCGACAGCCAAAGAAGTGACCGTGGGCTACCACACTTACCGCGGTGTGGATTTGCGATCGCTCGTCAACGAGCTTTTGGACCGTGCCACAAGCAAAGTCAAGCCGGCAATGAAGTTCATCATACCGTCTATCCCAGTGGAAGATATCTATCCGCCCGCCGGTACGAAAGAACTGACAGTGGCAGGCATGATCGAAGACTTGAACGGTGTCATGGGCGAGAGCTATTCGGTAGTCTCAGACGTCGGCGACTGCCTCTATGCAGGTATGAGCCTGAAGACAGACATCTTCATTGCGCCTGGCTACTACTCCAGCATGGGATTCGGTGTGCCGGCAGGAATCGGAGCACAGGTAGCCAATCCCAAACGTCGATCGATCATTCTTGTAGGCGACGGCGGATTCCAGATGACAGGAATGGAGATAAGCACTGCCGCTAAGCTGGGTCTCAACCCTATCGTCATCGTCTTCAACAACGCAAGCTATGCCATGTTGCGCCACATTGACCAGAAACGCGACTATTACGATCTGGCTCGCTGGGACTACGGCGCCATCGCCCGGGCAGTCGGCGGCAAGGGAGTGCAGGCGACTACCAGAGCCGATTTCCAGAAAGCACTGAAAGAGGCGCAGAAGAGCGACGGCTTATTCTTGATTGATGCGGTGATCTCAGAAGACGACATCTCGCCGACTCTCAGACGGCTGACGGACCACTTCGGTGCCAAAGTTAAAGCATCTATCTCCTGAAGTGCTTGAATAAAACTTGCCACCAGGTCTAAGGAGTAACTGTGAACAGCAGAGTTGCCACGTTGATTTGTCTGTCATTCCTGTACGTCGGTCAAGCCTGCGCACAGACTCAGTTGGAGATGAACGAGCAAGCAAACAGCTCAGCTACGTTGATTAAGAAACGAGCCCAGAAAACTTTGCGTACGCTCTCGACCAAATACGCAAAAACAGCTGGTTTCAAGACAAAAATGGACGAAGCTCAAGAGCTGTACGAAAATTTCGTGCAAGCCCACATCAACGAACGCTTCCCTGTACCCAAAGGCGAAGACGATCGAGCCCTCTATGGCAGCATCGAAGGCTCGTGCGTAGGCAACATCAAAGAAGAGATGTACAAAGCCAGATTGGATGAGTTGAACGCCTGGTCACAACCTCTACCGAAGGCTGACCTGGCGGCATTAAAAGCTGAGTACAACAAAGTCGATAAGACGTTGAACGATGTCTACGTCAAGGTCAAGTCAGGCAGTGCAGCAAAAGGAAAGACAGGACCGACGTTCAGGAAGAATCTGACTGATGCCGAAGTAGCCTGGATCGCCTTCAGGAACTCTGATTCAGATGCCTTCGCTCTGAGCGGCGGCTCCGAACTTTTCAAATGGCGCAAAATGATAGAGCTCACCAAAAGCCGCACCGGGCAACTCAAAGAATGGCTGAATGGCGCAGAAGAAGGCGACGTCTGCTCCGGATCGATTCCTTTGAAGCAATAGTCAGATCAAGGAATAATCAATCCGTTTCTAAATTTGGAAGTTGGGATCGCCGGTAGAAGCCACGCCCATTTCGCACAGCTGTGTCATTGTTGCTCTGAACAGCTCGAGCAAAGAAATCAACCGGTCAAAACTATTGATCGCTTCATCCTCTTCAAAAACGAGGACGTGCACGCCGCTGGGAACATTTCCGTACTGCTTGAGAGCGCCGTTTTTGTGAATTGATAGTCTCACTGCTTTCTGCAGATGAATCATTTCACGCAAGTTCTCAGAAGAATAGAGCTTTTTGACTTTTGCTTCGTCATTGCCCTTGATGATGAAGTCGCGATCGAACTCGTCGTATCCAACGATGATGTCTTGCAGACCAAACTTCTTCTGGGCGTCAGCGATCCAGTTGCGGTTGTAGATTTCGAATTCAAAATCAGATTTGGCAATGAACGGCAAAAGTATCTTCGAATGGTTTTTGCCTTTGCTGTTCATCTCGAATGTGACGGTCCACGGAGTCATCGGAACGCGCACTCTAGCCACGTTTCCGTCTTCCTTGAATTCACCTTTAGCTTCGTCGGCCAGGTCCATCCATACAGACTTCCAACCGTAAACACTGCTTCTCAAATTCGGCATAATCTTGCTCTCCGCCTTTACCGTCGCTACATATATACCAAAGGTGACAGGGAAATTGAGCAAGATATCGTATTTCTCACGAGTATCGAAACAGAAGCGCTCCTGCAAATAGTGCAGAAATACTTAAATGATCTGCGTCTTAACTACACCATAACCACCCCGCGAGTAGTATAGAAGCACAAAAGAAAAGAAGAAAAACAGGACAGAGATGCCAGCGAGAGGCATCGCGAAAGAGTTTTAAAACCAGGTTTCAGCGGTTCAGGCGCAATGTGTGCGCGATGGGCGCAGACGCGAACGCCTCCTTTGTCCAACATGGAAATGAGGTTTAAGCATGAACGAATTTGATTTGATGGGTCCGCAGTTTTTAGCAATGTACGTCCCAGCCACATTTGGCGCCATATTCGGTGCTGTCGTTCTGCGCTACGCTCTGAAAATCAAAGGTGGCGAATACAATGATGTTGAGCTGAGCGCATACGACGCGGCTTACCTTAGCGGTGGCGATAGCCGCGTCGTTGACGCCGCAGCCGCTAAGCTCTTAGTTTCTGAAGTATTCACAACAGAGCTTACACAGCGCTCGATCAAAGCGACCGGCACTCTGCCGAGCGACGCAGACCCGGTTGAACGCTCGGTTTTTCAGGCAGTAAAAAACCACTATATTTCCAAAGTACGGGACATCTACAAGTACGTGGTGCCCATCTCGCAGGGCATCCGTCCGAAACTGGTCGAAGCCGGACTGATTCTGGGCGATGCCAGAACTGCGGCAATACGTTCACTTTGCACTCTGATTGTGCTCTGTCCGGTAGTTTTCCTGGGCATTCCCAAGTTGCTGCTCGGTCTCTCCAGAGGCAAACCGGTAGGACTTCTCATAGCATTCATATTGATTGGTCTCGGAGCAGCCTTATGGTTCTTCTGTCAGTCATGCATTCGTACAGCACGCGGCGACGCGGCCCTCTCATTTTTGCAAGCCGAAAACCGCGCCCTGGAATACAGCGTCCGCTACGGCAGCACTCCCACAAGCACAGAACTGGCCATGGCAACGGGTCTCTTCGGAACCACCATCTTGCTCACTTCGCCACTCTTTGCCACCATGAAACCGCTCTTTATCACACAAGCCTCCGGCAGTGGATGCGGTAGCGGCAGCGGTGGTAGCGGATGCGGCTCGAGCTGCGGTGGTGGCGGATGTGGTGGCGGTTGCGGCGGCTGCGGAGGTTAACGACGATGTTAGGAATAGGTTGGAGACCCGAACTGGCCTGGATGATCCAGAAACGCAAAGATATCGATTTTGTCGAAATACTGGCAGAAGATTTTTCACCATCCGACAAACCACTGCCACCAATAAAGCAATTGATGAACAGAGGAGTTGATGTGATTATTCACGGCACGACCCTCAACCTTGGCGGTTCTGAGACTCCAAGCGAAAGTTCGCTGGTACACCTCGACGGTCTGGCCCGGCGTTATGAAAGTGGGCTGGTCAGCGAACATTTAGCGTTTGTCAAAGCCGGTGGAATGGAATCCGGACATCTCTTACCGATTCAAAGAACGCAGGAGAATCTGGAAATCGTCGTCGAAAACATCATGATTGCCCAACAGGCACTGAGTGTTCCACTGGCTATCGAAAACATCGCCACGTTATTTGAATGGCCAGATAACGAAATGAACGAGGCGACGTTCCTGGCAGAAGTACTCTCAAGAACCGGTGCTTCACTGCTTCTTGATGTAGCCAATCTGTTCGCGAACGCCACCAATCACAACTTCAAAATCGAAGACTACTTGAACAAAATACCTTTTGAACAACTAGCCTACGTGCATGTGGCAGGCGGAATTTTCAAAGGATCGCTGTATCACGATACGCATTGTCACTCCATTAAGAATCCAGTGCTCAAGCTGCTGCAAGATGTATGTATGAGAGCCAACTCTCCCAGAGTTCTACTGGAAAGAGATGGAATTTTCCCGGGAAACCTGGATGAAGAATTGAACCACGAACTCGATATGATCAAAGAGATTTCGCATTCAAAGAGGTTATGCCATGCCCTCTGAATCGCGACGAAGACTGGCTTCCAAACAGGCCCAGCTAATGCAGGCACTGACTGACGATAAGCCGATGCAGGGTTTTGATGTGAACCGACTGCATGTTACAGCGATCAGCCTGCAACAAAAGAGACTGCGCACAGTCGAACGTGTGCATCCGTGTCTCAACTCAGCCCTTGGTGAATCATTCGAAGAGCTCTTCGCAGAATACGCAAAAAAACATCCGATTCCAGCGGCAGGACCTCTTGCTGACGGCAAAGCGTTCATTGAGTATCTGGCTGAATCGGGAAATCTGCCAGCCCACATGTGGCGGGGATATTTCCTCTCAACTGGCTGGAGAACGCCTCGTTACTGGTGGCTTTTCTTAAAATCCACTCGCGCCTGTTCAGCACTGTTAATCGCCTTCCAGGCCCGCTAAACTATTGAGGGCAGCTATGGAAGTCAGATTGCATGTCGAGTTCGCAGACGGACGCCAACCCAAGTGAGAAAAAGAGAAAAGAAGGCGTCCTGACTGAGGGCAACCTCTGGAAAGCGATCTGGGTCATGTCCTGGCCGCTTATGCTAACCACAATCTGCAGTTCGCTTGTCGGCTTGACTGACGTGAAAGTGGCGGGCACGCTAGGGCCTGCACAGCAGGCTGCCGTTGGTATCTCAGAACAAGTGCTCTTTCTCTACATGATTTTCATCATGGCCACAGGTGTCGGCACCACAGCTCTCGTTTCACGCGCGGCCGGTGCAGGCGACCAACCCGAAGTGATACGCGTGACGGCGCAGTCTATTACTCTTTCAGTCATCGTCGGTCTTGTACTGACCCTGATATCACTTATATTCGCCAGATTTGGTGTCAGTTTATTCAGCAAAGCACCGGATGTAATAGCACAGAGCACTGCTTATCTAATTGTGTACAGCTTTTATCTAATCCCGTTTAGCATCACAGCCATCATCAATGCGGCATTCAGAGCCCTCGGTGACACAAAAACACCCCTCATTCTCGTTGGCATCATGACGACGGTGAACATCATAGGCGACATACTGACTGTCATTTACAAATGGCCGGTACCCGACCTGGGCGTGCGCGGCATTGCTCTGTCAGGCGTTCTGGCCAGTTGCCTGGGCAGCTTGCTGGCTATTGCCTTCGTTGTCAGATCACCTAAATTGAACGAAAGTCTGAACGAAATCTTCAAAGTGAACCTGGACACTCTGCAACGCGTCGTCAAAGTCGGCATTCCATCAGGACTTCAGCGCCTAGCATGGGCGATGAGTGTTTTCGCCCTCTTTTTTATCCTGGCCCGCGGTGCTCATCCTACCGAATCACTGGCCTCATGGACAATCGGTATGCGACTTGAAGGTCTGGTGTTCATGCCATTAATGGCTCTGAGCATGGCGGTATCATCAATAGTTGGTCAGAATCTCGGAGCTGAGCAGACAGACAGAGCGGTGAGGGCAGGATGGAACGTAGCAGCGATCGGAGTCGGTTTGAATTGCGTGCTCGGTACATGCATGTTTGTATTTTCCAATGCCCTGGCTAACTCGATGAGTACTGATCCGAACACCGTTCTATACACCGCTGACTACCTGAAAATAAATGCATTCTGCGAACCATTTTTAGCACTGGGAATGGTGCTGAGCGGAGGGCTGCAGGGAGCCGGCGATACAAAAACACCGATGTGGATCACCTTATTTACAAACTGGATTTTACGCCTTCCCTTAGCGTGGTATCTGGTCATCACCATCAATATGGGACCGATTGGAGCCTGGCTGGCAATGTCCATCTCATGTGTCGTGATGGGACTGCTGACTGCATGGCGATTCCAGTCCAAGGCCTGGATAAAGATACAAGTTTGAGGACTATGCCAAAAGTCTGAGCCTGATTGGCTCTCCACTGCCGAACCGGCTCATGTATATCCGCTTACCTCATCACTTGTCATGCCTAGATAAACATGAGCGGAAACTTCAACGAATCTAGACAGTCTAAGAGATTGCAACCCAATAAGCTTAGTAAAATGAATCACAATCATTCCTCGCAAAATTTGGCTTATCAAATATCCGCTTACATGGCCAGTCTGCCAACTGAAAAGAAGCCCCGAGTTTTCCTCGTAGAAGACCAACCGCTGACGTTGGCCGGCATAAAAATGGCGCTGGGCGATCTGGGCAAATATGAGATTGCCGGGGAGGCTACAAACGGCGTAGATGCCGTGGCGTCAGTGCTGTTAACCCGCCCGGACGTGGTCATCATGGATGTTGTCATACCAGGGATGGACGGCATCGAAGCCGCCTCCCGCATCAAGCACCACTTACCAGACACCAAAATTATCATGTTCACCTCCTTCGGCACCTCGGAGGTCGTGACTGCAGCACTTTCCATCGGAGCAGAAGGCTACTTGCTCAAAAATCGCTCCATCGAACAGATTACAAATGCAATCGACACAGTTATGAGCGGCAACATCTGGATCGACCCAGCCGTTGCAGACCGGCTCGTGCGCGACAACCCGACAAGCAGCAGAAGAGAAAATAATCTCTCGCCTGTCGAGCTGCAAATTCTCAAATTTATTCGCGACGGTATGAACAATAAACAAATAGCCGACTCACTGGGCACAAACGAAGATGCTGTGGCAGCGGCAATACGCGGCTTATTGCGCTCTTACAGCAAACAGCAGCCGATGCGCCAGGTGCTCGGTGAAGCAGTGCAAGAAGTGATAGCGCCTGTCACTAAAACACTGCATACAGGACAGATGTTCGAGAACAAATATCGCATCGACCGCGAATTAGGAGTAGGCGGTGCAGGCAAAGTGTACGCAGCCGAGCACGTTCTTATGGCACGTCCTGTGGCGCTGAAAATAATGCACCGCAATCTTCTGAAAGATGCGATCGTGCTCCAGAGCTTTAGAAAAGAAGCAATGGCAATTGCCTGTTTAGACCACGAGAATATCATTCGACTCTACGACTTCGGTATTTCTTCTCAGCAAGAACCATACCTAATTATGGAGCTTTTCGAGGGTGAGAATCTGCGCGATATTCTGGTCCGCCAGCATCATTTGACGCCGGCTGAGTTCTGCTCGATTTTCTCTCAAGTGTGCAAAGCGCTGAGCGCAGCTCACTCACACAACATCATTCATTGCGACATCAAGCCAAGCAACATCCTGGTGCGGAATCGAGACGGAGTGCTGGAAGCCAAACTAGTTGATTTCGGGCTGGCCAAGTCGACAGAATTCGACAAAAAGATGACCGACTCGAAAACCGCAGAAGGAACAGTTGCAGGTACAGCACCATATATGTCTCCCGAACAGTGCACAGGGCAGGTGCTGGACGAACGAACGGACATTTATTCACTGGGCTGTGTCATGTTCGAAGCACTAACTGGCGAAAGAGTTTTCTCCGGCAAAAATGCGATGGAGATATTTACCCAGCATGCCTACGACAAAGCGCCTACTCTGGCAGAGCGGGCTCCCCAGCTCAAGTTTCCTGAGCTCCTGGAAAATTGCATCGCCGGTATGCTGCAAAAGGCTCCAGGTGAACGCATCAAGACCGCCGGCAAAGTCGAAGAAGTGCTTGCGACAATCACCCCGCCACATCCCGCCGAATAAAGACAGTCTCAGTCGTGTTCAGCCTTGCCACCAAACTGATACCAGGTTTGATTGCCCGCAAGCATCGCCAGCAAAAACCATTGCGCCAGTCGAACATTTCCAGTACCGAAGTTGTATTCAAAAAGTCCAGCGATCATAAGCGATACGATTCCGCCAAATACGCCAAGACTGATGGATTTGTCCAGATGCTCATCGGAGCGATTCCTTCTGGCATTCTGCCAGGCCAGCTTGAGGCTGGCGATACACAGCCATAAGTAAGCAAACAATCCAACCACTCCGGTTGTGGTAAGACTCTGCAAATAATTGCTATGAGCATGATCCAGAACTTGCTTATTCGGTCCCTGAATGGGAAGTGGTGAAAACTTTCGGGGACCAACACCGATGATTTCGCTTTTCACTGATGATTTGTATTGATCTATAGCGCTTATCCAGACTTCCATTCGCTGGCGTGAGCTTTCTTCCTGCTCACCTCTGAGGATGCTCCCCATTCGCGCCTGCACCGCAGGCAGTGCAAACCAGCCCACCACAGCAATAACAAGCCCGACAGAGACAACCTTGAGAGCTAACTTCCTTGAGACGAGACCGGCAACAAGCAACGCTCCGAAAGCAAAGCCCAGCCAGGCACTGCGCTCAAAGGCGAAGAGCACGCCGAGTAAATTTGCCAGAGTAATGGCAATGAAAACCTTCTTGTCTTTGAAAAAACCTGACAGATTTTGGTACGACCCTGTCAACAAAAGTGCCAGCGACAGCAAACCAAGCAATTGCATGACGCCTGCAAAAGCCATAGGACCGCTGAGAAAACCCGTGCCCTGAAGATATTTGAAAGAGCCGATATGCAGCTGAAACTGATGTTCAATCGTGGCTGCTATGCCGCCTGCAGCCCCCATGCAGAGAAGCGCCGGCATTACTTTCGCCTTCAGTTCCGTTCTTCTGTCAATAGCGTAGAAAGCCCAGAAATAGACAAGGAACGTTCTCATTATTCCAACAGAAGCCGATGCCTCCTTCAGCCCACCATTGCAGAGTCCGGAAATAAAATAGACCAGAGCCAAAACGCCAATTGGCACCGCAAGTGGTGGCACTGACAATCTCAGTGTCTTCTGGCGAGCACTGAGGGCGATCTGCACGAGACCGACAATTATTCCAATAGTCAAAATTATCCATGGAATAGTAATCGGCAGGGAAAGACTGGCAGCATAGGCAATCAGAAGCCAGTCCTGCACGGCGACCAGACGCTCCCCGAAAGAGATCGGGGCAGATGAATTACTTTCCTTAAAGTCCGATTGCATACGGTTCACACCGCAAGATGCTAGCTCAGGGAATGCCAGTTAACCATCCCCATAATCTCACGCACTTCATAAAGCGTCTGCTTCGCTACTTTGCGCGCCTTCACGTTGCCGTGCTCGAGAATTTTGAAAACCTGATCGGGGTCTTTCGCCAGCGTCTCTCTGCGCTCTCTAAAGGGCGCAAATTTCTCGTTGATGATCTCGCCCAGACGAGACTTGCACTGAACGCAGCCAATCTCAGCGTTTTCGCACTCTTTCTTGACTGTCGCTTGCATAGTCTTGTCGCTGAAGACTTTATACATCGGCCATGGCACTTCGCAGATATCTACGTGTCCCGGGTCTGACTTGGCGATACGAGTGCGATCGGTGACCATTTGCTTCACCTTCTTCTCGGTATCAGCAGCGGTGTCGGCTATTTTTATATCGTTATTGTACGACTTGCCCATTTTCAAACCGTCGATGCCCTTGAGCAGCGGCGTTTCAGTGAACTCCGGCTTGGGCTCCGGTAAGTAGTTAACGTCGTAGGTGTTATTGAACTTACGAGCGATGTCTCGAGCAAATTCCAGGTGCGATTCCTGATCTTTGCCGACGGGAACCAACTCGCCTTTAAATGTGAGAATATCTGCAGTCATCAAAACAGGGTAACCGAACAGCCCGTAAGTGACTTTGTCGCGGGCTTCTGCCTCATTTGCAGCAAGCATCCTGACCATGTCTTTCAAAGTCGGCTCGCGCTCGACCCAATTTTGAGGAGTCATCATGGAAAAAAGCAGATGCAACTCAGCTATCTCAGGAACGGCTGATTGAACGTATACGGTTGATTGTTCGGGGTCGATGCCGACTGCCAACCAGTCGAGGGCAATTTCCCAGATATTGGCCTTTACTTCACGCGTATTTGCTTTGGTCGTCAACGCATGCCAATCGACGATTGAGAAGTACGATTCGTATTGACTTTGAAACTTCAACCAGTTGATTAAAGCGCCAAAATAATGTCCGAGGTGCAAGCGCCCCGTGGGGCGCATTCCAGACATTATTCGCTTGCTGTTTACCGCCGAAGACAATTTTTAGTTGCGACCTTCGCGCGACTTGGCATGATTCGCAATAGTTTGTTTGACCAGCTCTTTTTTGCGCTCAGCTTTGGCAAGACGGCGCTTTTTCTTTTCGCGAGCATTGTACTTATTGGTCACGGAGACCTCCTTACATCAATCTGAATTCTAGATGGAGGGAGAATATACCATTATTTGAAGGCAAAACGCTTCTGTTCGCGCGTCAATGTATCGAGATCCTCTTCAGTTACGTAACCATTTTGAAGGAAAAGGGCGCTCAGATTCTCCCCTTGCTTCTTAGCCAGAGCTGTCAATTCTCTTAATTCATCACCTGTGATCCGGCGCCGCTGGAGCAAGTACTGATCCAGCTCCACCCGGCCAAGCAGCAAATCAGCAGTTAACGAAATAACCGGGTCTGCAGACTCGATGTAACCACGGTCCAGACAGTACCGATAAGAAGATAAAACCGCCGCAGGAGGGCGATTTCCTTCACTGATAACAGCAGTTAAGGCCTTGCCGGCCTCTACATCGAGCAAAGTTTGACGTCGCAGATGGTCCAGAGACGGATTCGTAAGAGCCAACTTTCCAAACTGAGTCTGTTTAAACGTGGCCAGCAAAAGACGCTCAATATCCATACTCACAAGCGGCAAGCTGGCGGTTTTGAGCCGCGAAGCCTCCTCGATGGCGGCCATCTCGGCCTCGTCTGTGACCAGTTTGGCAAAAGCATTATTTGTCGCTAAGGGCGGCACTCCCGAACGAGACATCAGGTCTGCCTGCGGGTCGCTGTTATTTGGCAAAGCAGGTCTGTTTGTATCGATGCCTGACTGAGATGGCGAAAACATTGACGGCGGTGTGGGCGATGCACTGTATGGCTGAGGCGGACGAGCGGGCGCGCTGAAGTCGGTCTGACCAGTCGCAGGAGAAGGTGAAGGGGCTGAAGAAGAAGCTGTTGGCGTCGGTGCTGGCGTCGGTGAAGGTTTCGAAAAAGAATCTATAACCGGAGCCGCCTGCGATGTCGAATCGAGCACCTGATTTGGTGCCGCCGACTGCGGTTGAGTACGATTGTTGTAATCGGAGTAGTCATTAAGTGCAACAATAGCTTCCTCCAGTGCGCGCTGATTCGCCGCCTGAGAAGTCAGTAAATCGCGCAAGGGCACCGGCGGTAGGGTCACAGCCGAGGGATTCGGCAACTGCAACTGACCGGGTTGATTAGCCACAGAGTTGGCATCGCGCTGACCCGGAGCGCCAGCGGTTTGTGCTTCATTGCTTGTCTGTGCTGTCAAATCATGAACTTGCTCCGGACTGAAAGCGGGGCCGGAACGCGTCGATCTGACGCTTTTCGCACGCAACCGCGCTTCCATCGAAGCGCGCACCTGCGCCATATCGACTTTAGGATTGATGACCGGCTGTGGTATCGTACGCGGTGTCAGATCCGTTTTGAAGGAAGTGGAGACGAAAGCATCCTGAGCGACTGCATCAGCAGCCTCTTGTGTGAGAGCGCGCGCCGCCTCGTGAGCGACATTGGCAGCGGCAGCCTCTTGCCCGCCTGTAGTCAGGAACCTCTGCACCGTGGCCGGGCTGACACCAGCCTCTTCCGGCTCGATGCCAGGCTCTTTGCCATCTTTGCTGCCAGGACGCATGACTAGAATCGATTTGGTTGCCACCAGCCTGAATAAAATGCCAGTTGCTTTGACGAGATCGAAATTGAATTCACGGGAAGCCTGACGCATCGTGCGTCCGGATGCAAACCATCCCAAGACCATAAAATCGTCGCGTTCGAGCGGCTGTTGCTGAACCGTGTCTTGCCATTCCGGTGTGCCGAAAAGTTTAGAGGCGATCAACACTGAATTCAATCCGACATTCTGTTCGTTCAAGAAAGAACTCTGATCCGCAAAAGTTGCCGTCGGTTGAATTTGAAATTGCAAATTCTTTTTGATTTCAATTTGCGGATTGAGCAACTCCACACCGAAAGCGCCATCCTTCCAAGACAGAAACTCGCACAGGGCATCTTCACCCTCGAGCAGTCCATAACTCGAGGCAGTCACCGCACCTTTGCAAACGAATATCTCACCGGCATGATTGTTCGATGTAACTTTGACCCGATAGCTCTTGTTGATTTCAGTGGCCAGAAACTGCAGGAGACCTGGCAGACTAACGTCTCTGAAATTGCCTTCTAACATAAGTCATTAACCGTGAACATCACTGCCGGATTTTCTTGTCGACTGCTGGATACTTGAAGCGGTTCTTCGGACGGTGTCGGTGAAAGCGGGACACTACAATCATCATAGACGCGCCACCCACCCCATCGGCTTACTCTACATGAGATTTAGGGAATTTTACAAAACTTAATCTACATCTTGACTGACAGAGAAGTTGGTGAACTGGGTAAATACGGAGTAGGTTACACTCGAACTTTTACTATCGGGGTTCACGACGTTGGCTTCAAAGGTACGGGAAGAATTGACAGACGAATGGGCGGAAGCGGCTTTTGAGGAAGAAGCAGCCGCTGCAGACGACACTGAAGAGCCTGAAGCGGAGGTAGCTTCTCCCAGCGAAGGTTTCACTGAAGATTCCGTACGTCTTTATCTGCGCGAAATTGGTCGCGTCAAGATGATCAAGCCGGATGAAGAAATCGAATTGGCCAGACGCATTGCCAAAGGCGATCTCGATGCTAAGAAGAAGCTGATTCAAGCCAATCTTCGCCTGGTAATTTCAATTGCCAAAAAATATGTCAATCGAGGTTTGCCATTCCAGGACCTGATTCAGGAAGGCAATCTCGGCTTGATTAGAGCGGCCGAGAAGTTCGACCACACCAAGGGTTTCAAGTTCAGCACTTACGCCACCTGGTGGATCAGACAGGCTATCAGTCGTGGACTGGCTGATAAATCGCGCACAATTAGAGTGCCAGTGCATATGGTTGAGTCCATCAACAAGTTGAAGAAAACCAGCGCTCGGCTAGCCCAGGACCTTGGACGCAAGCCAAATGAGAGCGAACTAGCCGCTTCAATGGAGTTGCCGGTAAACAAAATCCAGGAAATTATTCAAGCCGACAGAGAGCCCGTCTCAATGGAGATGCCTCTAAACCGGGATGAAGAGACATATCTTGGCGATCTGATCGAAGATAACGAATCAGCTCGACCAGACTCGACAACAGAAGAAGAGTTGATGCGAGAAGATCTCAACCGCATGCTCAGCCAGCTCACACCAAGAGAAAGAGACATCATGCACTTGCGCTACGGTCTTGAAGATGGACGGCAAAGAACGCTGGAAGAAGTGGGTCGCCTGTTCAATATCACACGTGAGCGTGTCAGACAGATCGAACACAAAGCATTCAGAAAGCTGCGTCAGCCAGCCTGGTCGTCTAAGTTAGTCGGCTACCTGGAAGACTGAGTCTGAGTTCGAAAATACATGGAAAGACCTTTTGATTGAAAGGTCTTTTTTTTGCAACTCTTGCGACTGCCTCACATGCCCCGAAACCGGTCTGCAACATCCTTGCTTTATTAGACACATTGTCTTATACACAAATAACAGGCTTGATAGGGTTATAGTTGGTGGTGATGCGACAGCGGCTTCGCTTGCTGCCGGAATTTGTTCGAGGAATCTTCGTGACGGAAGCGCAAGCACTAGCACCTGACCAGTTGACTAAGCTAGTCGATAACGGCGAGCGTCAACAATTGAGAATGTTGCTCAACGAGCAACATCCAGCCGATCTGGCCGAGTCTTTTGCAGAATTAGACGCTCCCCACAGGCTTTCATGCTTCCGACTGCTGGATTTAGATAACGCCTCTGCCGTACTCTCCGAGCTGGAAGTCGAAGATCAGCGCGAACTTCTGCACGACTTAGGCGAAATAGGCGTTGTGCCTATCATCAGCAAAATGTCTCCTGACGACGCTGTTGACTTGCTGGCCGAACTGCCCAGAGAACGAGCCAACGCAATTATCAAACAGATGACCGACATGGAAGCGGCAGAAGACATCCAGGAGTTGATGGCCTTCAAAGATGACTCCGCCGGCGGCATCATGTCAACCGACTACCTTGCGCTTGACGCGAAGATGACTGTCGAACAAGCTCTTGCCTACTTGCGCGAAAAGTATGAGCTGTTGGAAGAAGAAATTTATGACGTTTATGTGGTCGATGAGCGAGAAGTTCTCGTTGGTCACGTGACGTTGAAAGAACTGTTCACTGCCGATCCCGAAGCTCTTGTCGAAAGCGTCATGGACGACAAGTTCATCAAAGTAAGCACCGAGACAGACCAGGAAGACGCGGCAGAGAAATTGAGTCGCTACGACTTGATGACCTTGCCTGTAGTTGACGTGCAGGGCAGACTGCGCGGTATCATCACCGCCGACGATGTCATCGACGTTTTGCAAGAGGAAGCGACGGAAGATATTTATCAATCTTCCGGTATCAACCCATCCGGCGCGGAAGAAGGTGAAGTGCTCACCTACAATGTCAGCCGCGCCTTTCAAGCACGCCTGCCCTGGCTGCTCGTGACACTTTTGATCGAGTCGGGTTCGGCGACTGTAATCACTCACTTCGACGACGTGATCAGACAGACAATCGCTGCAGCATCGTTCATGCCACTACTTTCAGGAGTGACAGGGTCAGTGGCCACGCAGAGCACCTGTATTATCTTGCGTGGTTCGGGTCTGGACCAGGTGAACTGGAAGGTCTTCAGTCGCAATGTTTTTCACGAAATCAAAGTCGGCATGATGCTCGGCTTGACTTGCGGTCTGGCAACCGGTCTAATGGGCACACTGTTCAATCAGCAGCAACACAATCTCGGTCTGGTTGTGGGCATTTCACTTTTTGTCACCATGACTGTCGGTGTCATCATTGGCACCTCAATGCCGTTTCTATTCGAAAAGCTCGGCGTCGAGCCCGCCCATGCAAGCGGTCCGTTCATCACAAGTATTCTTGATGTTTGCACGATGTCTATTTACCTCTCTATCGTCCACACTTGCTTGAATTCATTGCTCTAAGGAATAAGAAAAATGGAGAAAACAAAACTAGATCCAAACGCTCAGCTGCTCGAGAAACGAAATAAAAGCCTGGCTGTGGATCCGGCCGTCAAGAAAAAACGGCAAGAGCGTGGAGTAATGATGGCGCGAGAGCGCATTGAGGCGCTGGTTGATCCGGGCACATTCATGGAACTGGACCGTTATGCGTTGCATAACTGCTCGAACTTCGGCATGGAGAAGAAGAAAGTAGTGGGAGACGGAGTTGTCACCGGTCAGGCAATGATCGATGGTCGCCCCGTATACCTGTTCGCCCATGATGGCACCTTCCTCGGTGGCGCACTGGGAGAAGTATTCGCCAAGAAAGTTTGTAAAGTAATGGACCTGGCAAAGCAAGCCGGCTGCCCGGTCATAGGATTGAACGAGAGCGGTGGTGCGCGCATTCAAGAAGGTGTCGCTTCCCTGGCCGGCTACGCCGACATTTTCTATCGCAACGTCGCCTGCTCTGGAGTGATTCCACAGATTTCAATAATCTACGGTCCCTGCGCCGGAGGCGCCGTGTACAGCCCAGCCGTCACTGATTTCACAATCATGGTGGCAGACCAGAGCTACATGTTTATCACCGGACCTGAGATCGTCCGCACCGTAACTGGTGAAGAAGTAAGCTTCGAAGATCTTGGTGGTGCCCGCGTACATAACCAGAAAAGCGGTGTGGCACAGCTTCTCGCCGACGATGAAGAAGATTCGTTCTGGCTGACTCGCAAATTACTTTCATACCTACCGAGCAACAATTTAGAAACGGCGCCTTCATCAGCCGAAGATGCATTCGAGCCAGAGAACGCAGCCGAGCTTGATTCTCTTGTTCCGTCTGACCCTTCCAAGCCATACGACATGCATCAAGTGATCAAACGTATTTTCGACAGCGGCGAATTTTTCGAAATTGCTCCTATGTTTGCCACAAACTTGATCACAGGCTTCTGCCGGCTGAACGGAATATCAGTCGGTGTCGTCGCCAATCAACCACAGTCATTAGCCGGTACTCTGGATATCGACGCCTCAGTGAAAGGGGCGCGCTTCGTTCGGTTCTGTGATGCCTTCAATATTCCAGTCATCACTTTTGTCGACGTGCCGGGTTATCTGCCTGGCACCAAGCAGGAGCACAACGGCATCATCAGACATGGTGCCAAGTTGCTTTATGCATATTGCGAAGCGACTGTTCCCAAGCTGACTGTGATCACCCGCAAAGCATATGGTGGCGCTTTCGATGTAATGGGCTCGAAAAATGTTGGCGGCGATTTCAACTTTGCCTGGCCAACTGCAGAAATTGCCGTGATGGGTGCCCAGGGTGCCGTCAACCTTCTATATAGGAAGGAATTAGAGGGCGATCAGACCGATAAATCAAAACGTCTGGTTGAGGAATACAAAGAACAATTCGCCAATCCCTATGTTTCAGCCGAACTCGGTTATGTCGATGATGTGATTCTGCCGACAGAGACGCGCAAAGTATTGATTGCCGCTTTGCAAGTACAGCAAAACAAACGTGTCGAACGGCCGGCTCGAAAGCACGGAAACATTCCGCTCTAGGATTTGCCCCGATTCTTCACAGCCAGGTCCGGATGCACCAGCCGTACCGGTTCGGTACTATCTGCGGCGGCATGATCGAGTTGCACGAGGTCGACTTCCAGAAGATCTATCGGCATCAAGAGCGGTTCGGGCAAAATGGACTCGAATCGTCCGACAGGATCTGAAGCTCCAGTCAAGTCTTCAACAATCTTTAAAACATTTTCAGGAAACGGTTTGGGATAAACAAGAAACACCCCTGACAACGTGCCGCTTTTGGCACGCAATTTTTCTGCTCTCTGCTGCAAAGCTTTGACCGAATCCTTGAGCCGGCGCTCACTTTCATTATCGGCTGCCAGCACCGCGTCAGGCTCTGCAACACAAGCCAGTAGAACCGGACGCCCTTTGCTGTCCCGAAAGTGCAAATCGAAATAAGGCAGATCAGTCTTGCTGAAAAATCCCTGCTGCAAACGGTGAACAGCGACGTCGTTGACACGCGCAATCGACTCCCAGAGCAGTTTCTGGCGATTGTACAGTCCGGTGCGGTGGGCCAGCGAGAAAAACTCGGTGAATATGTAGCGAACGACGGTCTCGATCAGCCGCGGGCAATCACCATCGCTCTCCACCTTGATACTTGACGTGGCCGCTTGCAGGTCAATCGGTGTGCTGGCGCGAGGCTGCATCACAACCGAATTCAAAGTGTGATTGGAGGGGTTCTCGTTTGTGATGGAGAGCTTGTAAGTGGCTGAATTGGGCATAGTTATTATTATTGATGATGCCTTTAGCGAGCGGACGTTCGTGGTACATCTATGTTACGGTCAAATCGGCTTGTCCGGTAAAAATATGGAGGCAAAAAAAACATTCAAAACCCATTGGATCAGCTGATTAGCCCTAAATCATGTAAACTGAAAGATAGGCGTCTTGGCGGTTTGTAACTCGTTCGAGGCTCGTGCACTGATTGCTGCCCGGTCTCAACATGGAAAACGAGTGCGGTACGGGGAAATTAGATCTGCTTTTTTCCGGTTGTGCTGCGCACAACCTATAACCAATGGGTAGAACCAAGATAGGGTGTTTTTTCTGCATTTCGATTCACATCGAAAGGACTTATCAGTAACAAATGGCTATCCTCCCCACCCGCAACAATTACCAGCAGTCAGCATCGACTGTTCTTGTCGACCTGAAAAAAGGTGATACATCGAAACGCAACGACTTCGTCTGGATGTATCAGGACCGATTTTATGCCATCGCATACATGGCAACCGGCGACCAGAACCATGCCAACGAGCTGACGATCATGGCTTTCCAAAACGCCTTTGGAGCGCTCAAGCAAGTCAACCCCAAACAAGTCTCAATGGCTATCTGGGATTGGCTTTCACAGTTTATCGTCGACGCCTGCGCTGAATATCACTCGCAATACAGTACCCCCAACAACAGCAACCCACGCACTGACCCCAGTGCCGACGGTTCAGCCCAGATGGACTGGGAAACGACGATCATCCTCGGAGTGCAACGCGTAAAGCGCTGTCTGAATGCACTTCCTGAAGAACAACAAAAGGTTTTCTTGCTGCGCCACAACTTCCAACTAAACTATGACCAGATCGGCGCTGTTTTGAATCAAACCCCTGAAAACGTTATGGCTTGGTTATTCCGGGCGCGAGTTCAGATCGTCAAGTGCTTAGGTCGAGGTTAACTCAAGAGAGTCCGGTATACATAATGAATTGCAGTCGTTTTCGATTCCTGATCCAACAAAGATTTGACATGGACATTGCGCCACAAGACGAGCGCATGGTCGGTGCTCATCTTGAATCATGCGAATCGTGCGCCAAATTCCACCACCAGCTGCAACAAGTGATTATGGCTGCAGAAGAGGTGCCACTGCCAGAGGATATGTCACCTAATCCGCCAGAAGCGCTAGCTCGGAGCATTATGGAAGGTTTGCCACAGCCTAAAGCCAACCCGTTCGAGTTCATCACAAAGCTTTTCGCCAAGAAAGAGAAGGAGCTGCCCACTACAGTCGATCGCAACGCTTCCAAATTTCCTCACGTTAACCGTGGTGGCGCGCAGCCGGAAGAAGCACTGCAAGCGTCCAAGCCGACCAGCAAGCAACGCGAAGAAGACCACAGCGGCACATCCAATCGCCTCAAAGCTCTCTCGAAGGGTCCGATCGAAAACCGCGAAGCCCAGTCGACAACGCGCTCTCTCGGTGAAAAATTAGGTTTTGCGGCGCCTCCCGGCGGCAGCCTCACCGACGATCAACCACTGACACTGGCTGAGTCGATTAGACGCAAGATCTCTGAGAAACCGGCAGAAGCCGACGACCAACAGCAGCAAGAAGAAGAAGAGTCTATGGCACCGCCTGCGCCACCACAAGCGGCTCAGGTGGACGACAGCTGGGGTCGAGCACCGGCCAACATGGCTGCTCCTCCAAACATTCCCGGTGCTAAACCGCAGCCAGGACAGCCCGGTCAGGCCGAACAACCAGTGCTCGGGTCATGGGGCAAACCATCACCAATTGACAGCTCCAACAGCTGGGGCGGACAACAAAACGCAGCCGCACAATCGATGTCGCGAGACGACTGGAACTACGACACAAATGCCGCACCGGGTGGCCAACCGATGCAGGCCCAGCCGCGCGGCAGCAGCATAGACCCATTTGCCGCTCCAGGTCAGCAAAGTAACAATCCTAATATGCAAGCGCCATCGGCCGAATCATGGGGCGGATGGAACGATTCTGCGCCCAAAGGTGCAACAGGAAACGAAGCTGAATCAGACTGGGGCCCGCCACCTGCAGGTGGTGCATGGGACGAGCCTGCTCAAGAGTCAGGTCAATCATGGGGCGGCGGAGCGGCCAACAAAGCAGCCACTCCTCAACCGCAACCTCAGGGACAGATGAGTGCAAGCCAGCTTGGTGCCAGCCAGTTTGGCGCGAGCTTAATGGAAACAGGCATGATCAAGCTTGGCGATCTCGGCATGCAAGCCGGAGCTAAACCGCAAGCAGCATCACCGGCGATGCCGGCGCCTGGCACCACCAATGATACTAATACAGCCTGGGGCGCCAGCCCTCAAGCCGGTCCTGGACAGGGAGCTGCTGCAGATCCCTGGGGCGGATCGGGCACAGACAGCTGGGGAGGCTCACCAGCGCCGAATGCCTGGGGAAGCGCTCCAGAAGCCACGGCAGCAGGAGGAAATCAATGGGGAACCGCGCCCGCTCAAGGAGGCGGCGGCAACCCACCTGCAGGTGATTGGGGCGGACCAGTATCAGACAGTTGGAACGGCACACCGGCAGGACAGGACTCGTGGGGTCAATCTGCACCGGGCCAGGGTTCGAGTTGGGACCAACCTGCAGGCGGCAACCAACCAGCCTGGGGGGATGGAGCCGACTGGTCGCAAGGTCAAGCCAGTCCACCACAGGCGACGCCTGAACCCCAACCGCAGGGTGGATCGAGCGCACAGGCGGCAGCGCTCGGACGTGGCAGACAACAAGCCTGGTCTCTCGAAGCAGAGCAAGTAGAAACGGGCACCTGGAGAGCCTTCGCTCCAAGCGGAGAAACTCTAAGCAGTGGCGCAGCTCAACGACCAGCCTCTGGCAACCAACAGTCTTTCGCTCCGCAACAAGATGAACAGAGCCGCTGGGATATTCCTATTCAAGATCGCATCAAGCAAAGCGGCACCAATATGCCAAACCCGGCAGCATCGACGCCGGCAGCAGCATTCGGCCAACCCAATCCTCCTGCACCTGCTCCTGTTGCACCACCTGTTCCACAGCCGGTCAAGCCGCAAGAGCCTTTGTTGCCGTCAGACAACCCCGCCCCCACGAAGAGTGGCTGGAATTTTCCTGTTTACGAAGCTCCAGATCAACTAACAACAATTCCGGCCGAACCCAAAGTATCCAACTCCTGGGACAGCCCCGCTCCTGCTCCGGCTCAATCACCAGTCGGTTTGACTGGATGGGGTGAGCCGCCACCACCACCGGCACCGGTACAGCCGGAAACAAAAGTGTCGGGAGCCTGGGATATGCCCGTTGCTCCGTCATTCTCACAACCGGCACCGCCGCAGCCTGCGCCGGCACCGATGCCCGGGCAGCCGGGTGGATCGGTACCAGTCGATTCCATAATGGATCGTCTCGGCAACGTACTGAACAACAACGAAGCGGCCAGTGCTACTCAACAAACTGCCAGCTCCAGTCAGTGGGACATCTCTATTCAGGAACGGCAGCAACAGGCAGCCGCGGCAGCCGCGGCAGCCGCAGCAGCTGCTGCTCAGCCACCTCAACAGCCTGCTACCGCACCGTGGGGACAGGCGCCGGAAGCCAGTGCACCGCCTGCGATACCAGGTGCAGCTCCGTCTTGGGCAGCCGCACCGCAGGCAGCGCCAGCACCTCAGCCAGCTCCAGCGACAGGTGCATGGGATGCTCCACCAGCACCTGTGGCACCCGGACCCAATCCATTCGCTCAGCCCCTTGCGGCTGCCAGTTGGGATAATCAACCGAACCAGCCTGCTCCTTTGAACAGCTGGGACGCCCCTGCCAGTCAACCGGCCCCTGCAGCTAACAGTTGGGATAGCCCCGCCGGTCAACAAGCACCGGCCGCAAGTGCCTGGAACACGCCGGTAGGGCAATCAGCACCAGCAGCCAGCGGCTGGGATAATCCAATCGGTCAACAAGCACCAGCGGCAGCCGGATGGGACAATCCGGTCAACCCAATGGGCGCTCCGAACCCGATGGCGGCTCCGAACCCGATGGCGGCTCCAAGCCCGATGGCGGCTCCAAACCCGATGGCAGCTCCAAGCCCAATGGCAGCTCCAAGCCCGATGGCAGCACCAATGGCTTCTCCCTTCGCAGCTCCAGCCAACCCGGTCGCAGCTCCAGCCCCGATGCCGCAGCCGGCTGTCGCGGCAGCTGTCGGCGGTACGGCACCAGCGCCAGGTGGACTGTTCCAGAATCTCGACGATAACGCTATAGATAGATTGTTCAGCGAGAACCTCGGTGTCAATGATACCGGTGCCGCTGCTGCAGCTCCGGTCCAACAAGCACCAACACCAGCCTTCACAGCTCCTCGCTGGAATCCCGGTGAAAATGGTGGCACAGCAGCACCGGCTCAGCCTTCTTTCAGCGCCCCTCCGCAGCCCTTTGCTGTGCCAGGTCAGGCACCGCCTGCTGACGCAGGTGGACCCAAAATATCACCGATCACACCACGCAATGCTGCACCTCAGGAGCCGCAAGCTCCCGGCGTGGATCGTCGCAACGCTGCACCATTTGCCATGCCGGCAAGCGCACCGCAGACGATGGCACCCCCGCAGCCTATGGCCTCACCTTTCGCCCAGCCTGCACCCGCACCAGTCGCAGCTCCAGTTGCTGCTGCACCCGTAGCGGCAGCACCGGCAGCGCCGAAAAATGGTTTGTTCGACCTCGATGATTCAGCCATGGACGAATTGTTCAGTAAAAATCTCGGTGTCAACGAACAAGCGATACCGTCCAACCAGCCTGCACAGCCAGCGGCTGCTCCAGTTTTCCAATCACCACCCGTGATGGCACAAGAACAGCCTGCACCGCCGGCCAATCCTTTCAGCAGACCGGCACCGCAGCTGGGCGCTCCGCCAGCAATGCAAAACCCATTCGCACCACTGACCACTCCACCGGCCCAGCCAGTGCCGGCAGCGCCGCCTCAGGCAGCGCCAGCGTGGGCACAGCAACCGCCTGCGCCGCCGCAGGGCATGCAGCAACCACCGCAGCAAGGTGGATTGTTCTCGATAGACGACAGCATGATCGATAAGATATTCGCTGACAATGCTGCTGCTGCTCAACCTCAGCCTCCACAGCCTGTTGCAACACCGCAATTCAACGTCAACGAAGCCGTGAAAGAAATGGCTGACGTAGCACAAAACGTACCGCCACCTAAGATTGCAGGCGTCGGCAGACTCGACCCACGCACAGACAGCTCAGCCGACAGTGGCTCAGGCAGAATTGCATCAATCGGAAAGTTCTTGCTCGACCAGAAAGACCTGGAAAAAATCGGCAAGCTCACCGGTTCAGACTTGTCTGAAACGAAGATGCGCATTTTGACCATGGAAGCCGCGCAAGAACTGCAAACATTGCTGCAGCACATCGGCACTCAAGAGACAGTGATCGGTTCAGTTATTGTCGGACACGACGGCTTATTGATCGCCAATACAATGCCTCCTGATATCGATGCCGAGTCAATCGGGGTCTGGGCACTCGGACTCTACATGAGCACCGAAATGGTGATCAAGAAAATGGGTCAAGAGAGAGTTCACCAGATCGTATCGCGCACACCCAAAGGCTACGTTGTCATTGCCGACTTCGGCGGCGGTTTGCTTGTCACCGTCAGTGATGGCACTGATACTGACTCACTGATTCCGCTGATGCGCAGCATCACGCAGTTGGTTGCTCAGTAAGCGGCAAACTAGGCGTAATTCAATATGTACTGACAGATAGTGCGCACACCAAAGGCGGTGCCACCTTTGTTGCACTCGTCGCGATCTTTATCCAGCCAGCCTGGTCCTGCTATATCTAAGTGCGCCCATGGCTTGCCGTCTACAAATTCCTTCAAGAACATGGCGGCACTGGATGAGGCAGCCTCGCCCCGCGAGCCGGCGTTTTTCAAGTCGGCAATGTCGCTTTTCAGGCTGTCTTTATACTCGTCATAGAGAGGAAGCTGCCAGAGATTTTCACCGGCATCCTTGCCGGCAGCAATCAACTTGTCTACAAGTTCCTGGTTGCTGCCCATGATTCCCGCAGCAACTCGGCCCAGGGCTGTCACAACCGCGCCTGTAAGCGTGGCCAGATCAATCATTTCGTCCACATTCTGGCGGCTGGCATATGTCAGGGCATCGGCAAGAACAAGTCTGCCCTCAGCATCAGTGTTGTTCACTTCGATGGTCTTGCCATTCATTGAGATGAGCACATCTCCAGGATGCAAAGCATTATTGCCCGGCATGTTCTCTGTGGCGGCAATCAAACCAAGCACCGAGACATTGGGCTTCAGATCACCTACCACCTGCATGGCACCGAGAACAGCGGCAGCACCTGACATATCGTATTTCATATGTTCCATGCCTGCAGCCGGTTTCAAGGAGAGACCACCGGAGTCGAAGGTGATTCCTTTACCAATGATGGCAACGGTTTTCTTTGATTTCTCAGCATCGTACTTGAGCACGATGAATTTGGCCGGCTCATCAGCGCCCTTTGCCACTCCGAGAAACGCTCCCATGCCCAGCTTCTCAATTTGAGGCGCATCCAGGACTTTGCAAGAAAGATCGTACTCTTTGGCGATTCGCTTAGCCTCTTCGGCCAGCTTGGTTGGTGTCATATATGATGCCGGCTCAGCAATCAAGCCGCGCGCCAGATTAGTGGCTGCTGCAATCGTATCACCGACAGAACAGGCTTTGGAAGCCAGTTTCGTTTCTTTAACACCGGCAAAAGAGAGAGTCAGCTCAGTCTTGTTTTTCTTCTCGTCTTTTTGCGATTTATACTTCTCAAAACTGTAACGACCGAGATTCCAGCCCTCGACAAGCGCTTTCAAATGATGTGCTGTTTCTGCTTCTCTGTCACTGCCCTTCTCAGACGCCGAAGCTTTCTCTAAAGCAGCCTTTGCCGCTGGTTGCGATTTCTTTCGCTTCTTCGTCGAGTCTTCATGTTCTGTCTCTTGAGCGAAACGACCGACGAAACAGAGGCTCGTCATTGTGGAGTTGGAGAAGCGGCGAGCCATGTTGGCAGCAATTTTCCTGCTTACACCAGGCTTAAAATCCTTTGAATTTCCGAGACCGACCAAAACCAGCTTTTTGCAAGCGAGATTGTCGTATGTCGGCAAACTGACAACTTGTGAAAGCTTCCCCTGAAAAGACTCATGCGAGGCGGCTTCCACGATACTAGCGGCAAAATTGCCTGAACCGTTAGCCAGACTCTGGTCAATACCGGCTATTACGTTTCCAAGGTCTTCCCCTTGAAAGACGCCGACAACGATGACGTCGCTTTTGATTTTAGAAAGAGCTGCAGTTTCAAATTTGTATTTCATACCTGATTCCAAAGAGGTAGGCGACCGAGCGAGAGCCATGCAAGTTCACGCCCAGGCGTTGAGGTGACTATCTAAGCTCGAGCTCAGACAGTAGGGTCATATTATCCCGCAGTTGATCTTAAAAGTTAAGTCGTATTTCCGTTGACTACTTTTGCAACAACGTTGTCGACTACGCTCGGTTCAATTTGCCTTCGGCAATAGGCCAGGTATGCTTCCATCCAGCGCCGCAATTCTAGTATCACCGCCGATACCGGTGCACCGGAGCTTTTCACCTGGCTGAGGTTGACACTGACACGTCCTTCATTATCAATATGAAAGCGACTGGAAGCGGCAGAATCACCATGTACGTAGTGGAGACTGGCTTGCAATAAGGCTTTGTTGTCATCGCGCCCGATCGTCTTTTGCAGTTCCGCAACGATGCGCTGAAATATCGACAGCGGTCTGAATAAACTCGCCTGCTGCACATTGACCAGTCTGTGTTCCAACAGAAGCTGCACTGATTTGACAATCGAGTGACCAGGCCACTTATCGAAAGATTTGATCACTTCGTCTAAAGTTGACAGCCCGTCTATCAGACTGACGAGTTCGACAATCGCTTTTTTGTCATTTTCAGTGACTGCCGACTCATCCAGGTATTTAAGCGGACGAGACTCAAGCTTATACCAGAGTGTCTCGAAATTCCAAACGCGCTCCAGAATCGTATTACGACCACCTGGTAGAGTGCCCAGAACCTGATTGACCTGATCCTGGAACAAAGCGGCATCAAGCAAAATACGGTCAAGCGGATGCTGCAAACTGCAGGTATCATCCAACTCTTGCGAGACACTCTTATCGCGGAAAACGAAAATGCCTTCGGTCCAACTGACCAGGAATTCTACGATAGCGTCATAACCGCGCAACCGATTCATTCTCGCATGTGTCGGTTTGCCGTTGACGAATGAAACGATGAGCGCCTTGTCGCGATTTTCTACAGTCAAAAGTCCGGTCTTTTTAGCAGTCGAAAATGATTGCAGCAATCCAGCCGTGTCGATTGCGCCCAGACTTCCAATCATGGAATCGCGCATGGTCTCGATGTTTCGAGAGTTCGGATCATCTTCGGCTTTTTTGTGATAGCCGCCATAGAGATACTGGTCGTCAAGCAAAACTTCCAATTCTCTCGTGTTCAAATAACCGGCGCGCACCGCCAGTAACCCCAGATAACTCTTCTGTCCGCGCCCCAGCCCCTGCTCGGATTGCCGCTCCAGAAGCTCCTGCAGTTGGCTCTCAGTCAAGATTCCAGCCGCCACCATATATCGACCAAGACGAAATGCTTTGCGATTGTGATAGCAGTTAGCAAGGAATTGAATACGCGAGAAAATCGGATAAATCAAATGCGCAGATTCGAGCTCTTGCATGATGCGCAGCGTTTCGTCGGCGGGCAAGTGGTGCCGGCTTTCCAACAGCCTCGTCATCGACTCGACAGAGGAGTAATCGTCTATGACTTGAATCACCCAACTTTGCGGTGCAGGCAAGGCAAATGTTTCCTTGACGCGACGACCTTCTTCCGTCAACACAGGCGTAGACGTGAACAAAATATGGTTGGCGAGAGTACTGCCGCCCCCGCGTAAACGTCGTCTATCCAGACCAGCTACTGTCGCGCAGACGTAATCAGCGAGCATCGGATGTCTGGCAAAAATGCCGAACGGACTGTCGTAAGCGTTGAAAGTGAGACCGCCTCCCGGGTCATCTTTAGTGAGCGTAATGGCGCCATCTGCTTTGACGAAGAGCAAGACGCCCTGGGGTTTCAACAGACGCTTGGCATACAGGCTAAATTTGACAAGCGCTTCCAGTGGTAACGAAAATCCAGTCTGCATCAAGTCGATAATCAAACCATCGAATGCTTTGCTGCTTTCGACGAGGCGTTCCAACTCAGCAAAAAGAGTCTCGCGATAAGAATACGTGAGAAAAGAAAGTGTGGAGGCAAAGTAGTTTTTTTCCTCAAGAGATTTCTCTTCTTGAGGAATTGTCTTAGTTTGCGGCAGGTCGGACTGATAAGACGTCAAAGTATTTGCCTGATTTGTTCACGTCAGAATTTATATTCCCATTAATATGCCAGATTCCCTGACTCCGTCAGGTATTTAGAGGACAAATACCAGAATTTAGGTAAATCGACAAAGCCCCTCCGCAAGTATCTCAAAACAGGCGGGTGGAGTGGCCAAATTGGCAAAAACAACTTATTTATTGGACTCTTCCGCTTTAGAATCAGCCGCCTTTTCAGTAGCCGGCAGACCACCAACCAGCTTTTGAGCGAGCGGGTCGGGCGGAGCAATAAAGAGCGCTTTGACAGCCCACTGATTTTTGACTTTGCCGATGTCCATAATCAAATCGTTTTTCTCGAACGTCATGCAACGATAGCGGAACGATCCGTTGCCCGGATTGGCCATGGCAATTATTTTGAAAGGCAGACCGGCACTGCGATTGAGACCAATGTATTTGGGAATGCTAATCAACCGGGGGTCGGCCAACCACCCCTTCGCCAGGTCTGAATGGCCTTGCTGGACGGCTTGAATGAACTGAAGAGCTACGAGTGCCGGACCTTCTTCATTGGTTCTGGCATCAAGCGAGTAATGCCCCTCGACAAAATGCAAAACAATTTTGTATCCGGAAGATTGCGGTTGAGGCTTGCCGGCCGCAGTTTTAGCTCCGCCGACAGTGAGAACCAGGTCATTTCCTGAGAAAGAGGCTTTTCCAACCAGATTTTGGGTCAGGAATGGAGGAATAGACGAAAAAACCTCGCCCGTTTCTGTCCACTGCCCTTCCACATTTTTGTAGCCCTGCAGCCAGACTGCTCCAGAACCACGCATGTTTCCAGTCAGAGTGAGCGCATGCGCACCGGTGGCCAGGTGTGCGTCATTGAGAACAACTCCGGCAGGAATCAGGAGAGCCTGAGCATGCGGCACTGTGGTCACAACGACGTGGACTGGCGCTCTTCTTCGACCAGCCGGGCGCGGTGCCGGCGCCGAAGTAGACTGAGACCACTGCAGGAGCACGTTTTGACTATCAGTAACTTTCGGAAAAGCCCAGAGGCGCGCACCTTCGCCGTCAATGACCGAAACACCGACCTCAGACAGCCCTGGATAAGAGGCAAGAATGGCTGCCGCAGGAGCTTTCACCGTAGCAGGTTGGGATAAGATTTCGCGAGCCACCTTCCAAACGCCCTCCCACGAATAGGCGTCGGGTTTGGCTTTGTATTGCTTAACGGCTGCAGCCAGAGCAATTTGCCTGGCCACGGCAGGATTGGCTGCAGGATCGAGCGACGCTGCACTTGAGTCAGCGGCCGGGTTGGCAGGAGCAGCGGCTTTTGTCGCAGGCACGGCTGCTTTTGTAACGGCAGCATCTGCTCTGGCAGCGGGTTTCACGGTTTGTGCACAGGCGGGTAAAAGTGAAAAACCGACTGCTAATGCCAGACATGCTGACGAAAGTGTATGTCTGATCGGTATAGTCATTATCCTCTCCCAAATAGCCAAACTAAAGTGCCGGCGCTGTTTTCATCGCCAAAGGTGATTATACTAACCGCCGCCGTGGCGTGCCTGAGAAAAGTGCAAAAGTAGCGCAACCGCTCGCCTTAAAAGCAGCAAAGTTTCACATGTGATCTTACGAAGAGCATGCGCGAAATACGCTAAATGCCGTCGAGAGCATGGGAATCCTCCCACTATTGCTTTGACTTGCCCCAAACCTTTATGTACATTGATTTCAGCACAACGGAACCCGCAAGGAAAACATGTCGAGATTCGCTTTCAATCCAGAAATGAGCGCCGGCGCCAACTTCACTCCATCAGGTGGCGAAGCGGCTGCAGCCTCAGCGATTGACGTTCACCGCGCCGCGGTTTTCCAGCCCAACATCGAGTCGCATGTGGCTGCTGCCATGCCTGCAGCTGAACAGAGCATCATGTCTGCAGTACAAGCAGCCTCGCAGCCGATCTCACCGTTGATTCAGATGATCATGCGCATGCCCGGGCAGATTGGGCTGCTCAGTTCAATGTTCGAGGCACTGGGCAACTTCCTCGTTGGTCACGCTAACTTGCTGGCCGGGTTCGATCCATCAATTCTGGCTGGCGCCCACTCGGCGATTACATCGATGCCGGTAGGCGAGCACATGGGTATCAGCCTCAGCTTGCTGCCCAACACTGCACCAATTCTGCAAAACCTTGGCATGGGTGGTCTCGGCACCAACGGCGCAGACATGCTCGGCGCTGTCGGTAAAAACGCAGCAGGTCAATTCAACACACACGACATTCTTAAAGATAGCGTTGCTTTTCGCGATCAATTGAAAGTTTCAGGCTCACTCGATCTCAATAAGCCTCAGTTCGAAACTGGACGGTTAAGCAGCCAGATCGATGGACTGAGTGGAAAAGGCGATGCTCTGTCCGGTCCCGCCATGAGAGAAGCCAGCTCGGCCACACACCTTTCCGGAGCGAACAGACTCTTCGGCGATCGCCCGGTCGCCCTCACCTCGCATTCTCCGATGGCTAACCCCACATCATCAGTCGCATCAGCTCAGACTGTTCCTGTTTCCGGCCAGGCGCCCAGCTCTTTGAATGTCAGCTCAAGCAACTTCACAAGCGATATGTCCGCCACAGGTGGACTGAGCGACGCTGCGCCGGCTGCCAGCGGCGCGCAGAACGTCGGTAATTTCAACATCGGTCAACTGGGACGATCCGCTGTAGATTCGAGCACCGCCAATGGTGTCGGTCCATCAGGAGCGATTGGAGATCAATTAGGCGCCAATAAATACATCGCTATGGACAAAGGCGTAGCCACCTTCCATCCCACCCTTGGAACACCTGACGCAACATCCGGCTACGACGCCAGTTACCTGCAACATCAAACACCAGCCGACACGGCTGCTTCGCACAACCTCGGCGGATTGAAAGCAAATCAGCTTTCACTCGATAGCGTAACGGGCAAGACACATGTCGCTCAACCTGCTGCCGCGCATGCTGCACCGGCAAGCCATGCAGCTGCTCCTGCACATTCAACAGCCAGTCATCCCGCCAGCGCGGACGCAAAACCAGCAACAGAGCATGTCGCTCATGCACCGAAACATGTTATGGATCATATCGGTCATCAAACTGCTGGTTTCTCGCACAACCATTCCGGATTGTTGAGCGGTCGAGATGGCATCGCGCACGTTCACCGCGCCCCCGCTCATGTCGAGCAACCACGCATCGCCGCCCAACCTCAACAAATGATCAAACCGGTCGGCGCTACAAACGCATCATTCGAGCAAGCCGCCGTGCCAAATCAACAGGTGGTCGCTGATGGTTCACAGATGCAGCAAGTTGCTGACGGCTCACAAATCGCCGATGGTTCACAGGTAACCGATGGCACTCAAATCGCTCAAGCAGGAGACGCATCACAAATTCCTGCCGCAGGAGATGCTACTCAAGCGGCTCAGGCTGCGCCCAGCACCTATACGATCAGGGCCGGAGATTGCCTCTGGAATATCGCCAAAGATCAACTGGGTGCACCAACACGCTGGTCCGAAATCTACAAGATGAACACCGATGTACTGGGATCGAATCCATCGATGATTCACCCTGGCACCACCATCAACTTGCCGGGTGGAGGCTCAGATATAGCCTCAGCCGGAGCTGAACATGGAACTTATATCGTCAAAGCTGGAGACAATCTCTGGGATATCTCCAAGCACGTCAACGGCGATGGCAGCAAATGGGGCGAAATTTACAACCTCAATAAAGATATCATCGGCTCTAATCCGAGCTTGATCATGCCGGGACAACACTTGCAGTTGCCTGGAACAGGCGCAGAAAGTGCCGGCACGCTCGCTCAAGCACCGACCGCGGCAGCTTCGCAACAACTCGCCAGCGCACCTCAGATGTCCTCTGCTCCAAGCGGTGCCCCTACCGGCGGTGACTCACTGCGGATGGAAGGTGGCACACCAATCAATCCAGATGGCTCAATCGCGCAAACACCAGTACAAAGTTATTCACCGGCCGAAATGCAAGCTCAAACACCAGCAGCGGCGCCAGAAACGGCTATGGAAGCTCCGCAAGCTCCAGCAGCTCCGGTTCAGACCGCCCCAGTACAGGCTGCGGCACCGGCACCACAAGCAGCTTCAACCCCAGTACATCTTGGTGGACCGGGAGCAGCAGCTGCCGCCACGCTGCCACCACAGCCAACTCCAGCAGAGTTGCATCAGTTAACAGCACCGAAAAACGATGTGGTTTCTTCCAACCTGACAGCGGACCTGGCCCAGTTTATTCGCAAGACAAAATAGATTCCCTGTTGACTGCGCCTCAAAGTTTGCACAGGTCATACGCAGCGGCTTGAACGCTCATTTCGTCTGCCAGCTTTCCGTGTGATGATGTCGTCAGAATTTTGTCCACGCCCTGACTCTTCCAGTCGATGTCTGACTCGGCCATTGCCGGTACAGCCCAGAGTTGCTTACCGTAAAGCTTGCACAACTTTGCCAGTTCACCAAGTGCCTTACCACTCATTGACTGGTCATCCAGGCAGCCTTCGGCGGTAATTACAACGTCGCAATGCCGAATCTTTTCTTCTAGATTCATCACTGACGAAAGCCATGAAAAGCCTGAAATCATTTCAGCGCCAAGAGCGATACTAACACCAAATGCGGTGCCACCAGCCGCGCCTGCGCCGGGAGAATCTTTGCATTCCCTGCCAACTTCGGCTTCTAAAACCTGCGCCAACTGAGTCAATCCATCATTCAGAAGTTTGACATGCTCTAGTCCCGCGCCCTTTTGCGGACCGTATACAGCTGCCGCACCATAATCGCCTAACAACGGATTATCAACGTCCACGGCAACTTTGATCGACGATACACCACTGGCATCAATCAACCTTTTCACTTCTTTCAGATTGCAAGACCGCACGGAACTAAGGTGCTCTCCGCCTAGCTCCACAGGCTGCCCGCGCTCATTCAAGAACTCAGCTCCGAGAGCAGTAAGCATACCGGCGCCACCATCAGTAGAGGCACTACCGCCCACGCAGACGAACAAATACTGCGGCCTGGTTAAAAGTGCATCGCGAGTAACCTGGCCTAAACCATAGGTGTGAGCCTGAAGCGCATTCAGTTTGTTGTCGCGCAAGAGCGTGGCCAGCCCGCTTGCGCAAGCCAGCTCGACAACGGCAGTCTGGTCGATGTGCAGCCATTTGGCACGCACAGGTCGCCCGATCGCATCTACAGTCTCAACATAGTGGAACTCCCCGCCTATTGCAGCATGCAAGGCATCTAAGGTTCCATCACCGCCGTCGGCTATCGGTGCCATAGATATCTCCGAAGCGGGCAAAGCCTCGCGAATGCCTCGCGCGATAGCTTCGCAAAGTTGCAGTGCCGAGAGCGTTCCTTTATAAGCACAAGGACTGACAAGAAACCGCAACTTTTCGCCCTCCGCGTGTAAACTAAAGCGTCAATATGATACTTTGTCTACTTGAGGACAACAACGCTGCTGCATTTTCCTGGGAGGTACAGCTAAGGAGCCTTGATGACGCTGTTGACCAACCCGAAAACAGGCTCGCACATTGTGCTGTTTGATGGCGTCTGCGGTTTGTGCGACAGGTTTGTGCAATTCGTACTGCCCAGAGATTCGACAGGGAAATTTCAGTTTGCCTCACTGCAAAGTGAGTTTGCAGCGACTCTTTTGAAGAGCTGCAACATCCAGGCAAATGACCTGAATAGTATTATTGTAGTAGCCGATTACGGTCTACCCACTCAACGCTGGTTCGCAAAATCAGACGCAGCAGCTTTCGTCTTGAGCAACTTAGGTCCTGTCTGGTCGGTAGCAGCTCTGTTTAAGTTCATGCCGAAAGTAATCAGGGATTTCGGATACGACACGGTTGCCTCTAACCGCTACAAAATTTTCGGCAAACATGACTCATGCAGGCTGCCGGATGAAAGTTCGCGAGAACGGTTCATAGAAGTTTGACGACGCCGCCGGATTTTCTTCAGGCACTTGGACCATCGCCACTGCCTGTAGTACCATCCGAATCACTGGACTGAGGTCTTACGATGTTAGGTCTTCCATTCACCTCTGACGCCAATCTCATCGGGCTGAACATATAGAGCGCCCCTAGAGCAAGCACACCGAGTATGAAACCAGGAAGAATGTAGCCTAAATCCAATTTGGCGGACTTGTGGTCGACTTTGACCCCCTTGCTGATCAGTTGATCAACCAGTTCCTGTTTGATTTCAACAGGCATCACGACCTCATGCTCTGGTTCGCCTGAAACTTGTATCGCCAGAGCGTTCGTTCCATCGATGACATCTACGTGGCTGATTGTACTGACTTTATTTTCCGCCATAAGAGCAGCAAGTTGGGAACAGCCAAAGTCCTTGCCGCGTTCTTTTTTTCCACTAAACTTATCGTTCACCCAATCCATCAAATTGTCGTGAATGACCAACGGCACACCGCTAGCTATGACCTGTTGAATCAAACCTTTGCGTTCTGACTCTTTAACATCAACCAGCTGGTGCACCTCTTTGTCGGCAACTTTTACGTCAAAAAGCGGTTGGCCGTTAGTAATGTCAACTGACTTAATCGCATCTTTTTGACAATCAAGCATCTTCTGAAACTGCTCAACCGTCATTTTGTTTTCATCCGCCAATACAGCAGAGTTGCAGTTAAGCAGCAATAGGAGGAGCAGCAAAAAAATGTGTTTCACAGAAAGCTCGCCTGCAGATTGTTCAGATAATTCTATCGCACTCAGACGGTTAAAAGGCACCCCTTCATTCTAGTTGTAGGTTTGAGAGGGCTTTTCAAAAAATTTGAGCGTTTAATGCAGAAACACGTTTAGCTTAAGCAAGCGAGTGGCAGGTAAGTAACAGAGGAGTTGCACGATGCGATTAGAGCAGTGCAACATTGATTCTAAGCCCCGGGCCTTGCGTCCGACTGCCCCGATAATAAAAACCTGATTTTTAGAGGACTGTAACCCAGTTACTCCTTCTAACGCACCACATATGGCGCCATCGTATTCGATGACGCCATCTGTGTTTGTGTGCTTGGAAAGAAATTGTGCTTCAATCCCCACCATTCATGTTCGTGCAGAAGGCATGGATCAACAATGGTGTCCATTAAAAACGACCTCTGGAACGGACTGAGCAAAGATCATAAGATGTGGCGAAATCAATCAGGATTCGCCAATGTCCATAAAACCCAAATCACAGCCCGCACTTGAAAAGACTCATCCCAATCGACTTCTCGGTCTGATCGCAATCGGGATTTTGCTTTTTGGCAGTCCATCGCTTGCTGCGAAAGAGCTGGCACAAGATGCTTCCGTACAAAATACCTCTGTACAAAACGCTCCGGAACAAACTACATCCACACAAGCAGCGCCTGCGCAAAATGCGACTGCTCAAGATACATCGAGACGGGAAGGAAACGCCCTTGAACGCATAAAATGTGTGGAAGATGGTCCACTCTCAAAACAATTGCATCTCCCGCTTTACGAGTGGATACCGAGGAACGCAGAGCCGGATGGTATGGTTCTTGCTATTCACGGGCTGACGTTGCACGGCAAACGTTATGAAGTGCTGGGACGAGCTTTCGCCGCAGAAGGCTTCTACGTCTGCGCCCCCGATATGCGAGGCTTTGGGCGCTGCTACACTGACGAGAAAGGAGAGTTCTCAGTCGATGGTGAGAGCAAGCGACGAGTCGACTATGAAAAGTCCTTTCAAGACATCGTTGCTTTAGCAAAAGCTATGAAGAGCGCCCATCCCAACATTCCGCTGTTTGTCATGGGTGAGAGCTTAGGCACCGCTGTTGCAATTAAGCTCGCTGCGGATCAACCAGATCTCGTCAGCGGTCTGCTACTGTCCGGTCCTACAGTTCAAGTCAATCCTCTTATGTTCATTCATCCAGAGAATATGCTGGCAGCCTCGTGGGCACTTTTGATTCATCCGCGTTTCAATATGTCCACATCGAGTTTTGTCAGAAACCTTGTGTCAAATGATCCCGACATCGTACAAGAGCTGTTGAATGATCCTCTCTGCCGAAAAGGACTAACTGTAGCGGAGTTGCTCAAAACTAAAAGATTCGTCAGACGCACACTGGCTAATGCATCAAAGATTAGAGTGGGAATGCCAATGCTCCTTATACAAGGCAGTGAAGATAAATGCATGGTACCGCGTGCGGTGACGCGACTGATGGGCAATGTTCGCTCATCCGACCAGACGGCGCGATGGCTATATGCCCACGGGCACTTGCTTCTCGAGACAGCCTATCTGCGACCAGCGACACTTGATTCAATAGATGCCTGGATTAGAGACCAGAGCCCTGCGCATGTTCAAGAGATGACAGCAATCAAGGAAGAGATTTTGCAGGTTGGTGGGAAGCCTACTCGGGACTAGGAAGGCGCGCAAACCAACGAGAGAGAGCGCATCTATGTCCAGAGAATTATGCCCCAAAGCAAGCCCTGGAGCTTTCCGTTCTGCAGTTATGAGCCAATTACACTCTCATACAACTTACGAATATCCGCTACAAACTTCTGCGGCTCGGAGTGAGAAGTGCGTTGCGCCCAGCTTCCGGCTCTCAAAACATCAGTAAGCGCAACGCGCTGATAATTCTGAGATTGACTGGCAAATTGCTGCGGAGTAATCCCATAGCCTTTCAGAAACGAAGGCAGCTCCGCCGGAATCTCAGTCGACAAACGTGCCAGGTCGAAATAAGGAGCAACACCTCCTTTTGCTTGAGTCCAGTCAATCACGGCGACAGCCCCATCATCCCGCATGATTGCGTTGTTCAGACTGACGTCACCATGGCAAAGTCGGGGTTCAAAATTCCAATCAAGCATAGGTTGCAAAAATTTTTGGGCTTCGCGATTCTCTTTCGCGCTTAGCGCTCCAAGCTTGACCAGAGGCTCGCCATCGAAGATATATCTGTTCTCGCCAGCTTTCATGGCTTTCCACGATTCCGTGAAGAACGGACGCTGTGGCTTGCTCAAATCGAGCGAAAAGCCGAATCCTTCAACCTTTATCCCATTAGTCAGACCAATCTGTTTGCCGAGCTTCTGAAGCGCTTCGCCTCTGTCCCCTTCAAGATCTGCAAGAGTCCTGCGACCGACATCCTCCATGAGCATATAGCTCGTTGTGCCTTCATCACCCACCTTAAAAATGCGAGGCGTTATAACGCCGCGAGATGCGGCGGTATCCATAGCCCAATGCTCTTTTTGATAGACATCGAGCGAGTCCTGGCAAAATCGAGCGATGAACGGTTTGCCGGTGGTCTCAATCCGATAAACATTGTTGACCACGCCACCCTGTAATCTGGTTGCTCCCAAAACAGAACCAAGTCCAGCCTGCTCTGAGAGCTTTGCGATATCGGGAAATTTTCCAGAACACGATGCGACTGCATCAGCAAGCAGAGCTGCGGCAGGTTCAGCCTGACCGGAGACTGCAACCGCGGCCTTTTCGGCGAGTCTCAATGCCAACGAACCTGTCTCAATTGGATTCACGGGTCGTACCCCTGGAAACTGATAGCGCCGTCACGTCTCACACCGGACGACTGCCATCTCTCGCTGCTTCAAAGTAATCGGCGATGGATAAAATGGCTGTAAAAGCAACACTTTGATTTTTCGTATGATTACGAAGCCCTGTCCTTTGGTCAATGCGACGGGTGCAACACCGTATACGGTGCCACTCTGAATCGACGCGAAATCGAACAAATTAAATGGCCGCCAAACAGGCAGGCTGGGGCACATCAATTTGGTAATGTCTCTGTCACGGACATCCAATATTATCAATGTGACCGATTATTGATCTCATTGAGAGGATTCTTCGATGTCCGTAACCGATAGCTGGAGTCCGCGCAACGAAACAAAAGAAACTGCTCATAGAATCGGCATGGAGATTGAAACGGCAGTTGCGACCGACAATCTGCAAGAGTATCGAGTGGCAATGAATCGTGCCTCTGAGTATATGAAATCCCATCCCGAGCAGCAGGACATATTCAAATATGAGGTGGAAGCGAAGCTGGGACGCGATGGAGCAACCGCAGCAGTTGTGGATTTCGAGTTGGTACACGCTGACACGGGAGCCGGCGCGACTATCTCACGGAAACAGATAAGCGATGCAAAGTTTAGCGCTTCAACTAATCCGCTTCAAAAGGATTTGCTAAACGCGGCCGAAGGAAATTACGATCAGCTGCCTCCCTACTTCTGGAGTCTGAGTCTGACAAATGCATCGATGTCGAAAATTCGAGATCGTCTACAGAGTGAGCAACAAAGCTTGCTACCCGGCAACCAGGTAAGAAACTTTTTTGAGAGAGACAATCAAGGTAACAGCCTCTACGATCGCGTCAGAGACGAGAACGGCAACATTAAATATGGAGCCGTCGCAGACTTACAAAGTCGCAGCCTGGACCAGAGACAGCGCGATGTTCTGTCTTATATAGATAAGTATCAGAGCAACAGGTACTACCTGTTCGGAAGCAGAGGCATGACCAAAGATGACTTAGCTTCTGTAGTCGAATCGCACAATATGAATCTGGACGAGTTGACGAGAACTCGGCAACAGCAGCAGCAGTTGGCGCAAAGACAAAACACAGATGTGCCTACTCCATAGTACAAACGCGAATCAGGCAGCAACACTGCTAAACTGCTAAACCGCAAAACCATAAATCCACGGATCTCGCAAAGCCGCAATCTCGCTCACTCGCCCGCGCGTGGCTTCTCGATCATGTCAACGCGGCGCTGATGTCTGCCACCTTCAAACGGTGTCTCCAGCCAGGTTTTGATGATTTTCTCAGACTCTTCCACTGATGTGCGACGCCCCGCTAAACAAAGCACATTAGAGTCGTTGTGCTGGCGACTCGTCTCAGCATCGACGGCATCGTGACAGAGAGCAGCCCGAATGCCTCTCACTTTGTTGGCGACGATCGAGACACCGATGCCTGAACCACAGCAGATAATGCCGCGTTTGAATTTTTCCCCGGAAACAGCATCAGCCACAGCGCGAGCATACTCGGGGTAATCGCACGAATCTGTCGAATTAGTGCCCATGTCTTCCCAACCGAACCCCATTCCTTCAAGGATAGATTTGATCTTCTCCTTGAGCTCGAGTCCGGCATGGTCACTGCCAATCGCTAATTTTTCCATGGCTCCCTCAAACTACTGAATCGTTAGATTCTAGCAGTAGGCGGCAAAAGCCTGGTGCTTTCTCTGGGCAAAGTTTTTCGGCGTTTCGAAGTGCTCTTTGGTCTCCACAACGCTTTTGATGCGATCGACGCGGAACAGCATCACGTCGTCCATTTCGTGACAATATGCCACCATGCGCCACATGCCGTCCTCTCGCACAATGCTGAGCGGGTCGAGCGTCAAAGTGTCGATCGCCTCTCGAGCCAGGCTATAACACTCTGCAGACACAGCCACATGCGTTATCAGAGCCTTTTCCAATACAGGCAAGGTGCCATCTATGGAATACATCGGATAGTTGAAGCCCGAGTTATCGTCGGCGCTCGCCTCCACGAAATCTCGGTCGGAAACATCGTGGGGACAGAAGAACTCGTCGTCAGTCTCCTCGTCTGTGCCCAACACGGAGTCGACAATGGCGTCGGCAAGCTCTTCAGACATAGTCACAAGCGAGGGCGATACGGCCGCCGATAGTTTATCGATAATGTCGCGAATTAACTCATCCCTCTCCTGGGCGTGAATCGTCACCCCCGCAACCAGCTTGTCCAACAGTCTCGCGCTGGTCAAAAGGAGGATGCCCTCTTCCTGGCTCAGCTCCAGCGAAAACTTTTCTTCCATCTGCATAGAAAGTTCCTTATGGCTCTGGGGATAAAGATAGCCCGCGCTCTGTGCCAGCGATGGCTGACCAGGCTGAAGCTAAACTTTCTTCTTCTAGCATACGCTCTACGTGCGGATCTGGCACGCCCGTGAGCAAGCGCCAGTAAAAATTTTTCCGCGAGTAGTGTCTACATCCTCTCGGGGGCTGACACGCCTATTATGCCCAAAACATTCGCCAATACTTGCTTCGTCGCCATTATCAGACCAAGTCTGGCCTTAGTTACGGCTGTATCGTCAGTAATGACGCGTGAGACCTCATAAAACTTCTGCAGGGCGTTCGCGACTTCAAAGGCATAGCGCGCCAGGCGACCGGGCTGCCGATTGACGGCGGCGTCCCTCACCTCCTGCGGGAACGACTGCAGGGCCATCACAAGCGCCTTCTGGTCTGCAAAAACAATCGGGTCCGAATCAAAGGCAGGCAAGAAGACATCAGCAGACTTTTTGAATTCAGCCTGGAAGTCAGCCCATTCCTTTTCGCTCAATACAGGTGGTTCAGTCACCTGCTTCTCAGTGTTCACGTATGGCTCGAGCGCCCGGCGCAGGATTGCGCAACATCTGGCGTGTGCATATTGAATGTAGAAGGCTGGATTTTCTCGGCTAGTCTTTTTGGCCAACTCCAGATCGAAAGCAATTGGATTTTGCGGACTCGATTCTGCCAGGTAATAACGCACTGCGTCCTTACCCACTTCTTCCATAACTTCGCTCAAGGTGACGACGGTGCCGCGTCTTTTCGACATTCTGACTGACTTTCCATCTCTGGAAAGATTGACTATCTGCGTCAGAATAATCTCCATCAGATCAGGATCTTCGCCCAGGGCTTTTACTGCAGCGCGCAAGCCAGGCACCTGACCGTGGTGATCGGCACCCCATATGGTGACAAACCCATCGAAATTACGCGAGTATTTGTCACGGTGATAAGCAGCGTCAGCAGCCAGATAAGTTGTATTACCGGCACTCTTTCTCAAGACTCTGTCACGCTCGTCACCAAGTTCCTTAGACTTCAACCAGAGCGCGCCCTCAGCTTCATAGCTGAAATTGTTTCTGGCAAAAATTTCCAGAACCTCTTCAACCTGCCCATTGTGCAAAGTTGCTTCTGAAAACCAGCTGTCAAAATGAATGCCCAACTTCTCGAGAAGTTGCTTCTGGTCTTCCAGAATCACATGTTTCGTGGCGTCGGCTAGCGCGGCAACCCCTTCTTCGTAATTCAAGTTGATGAATTTGTCTTTGTTTTGCTCAAAAACTTGATCGACGAAGTGACTGATAGATTCTTCGGGATAACCGCCTTCAGGATATTCAACTTCCCTGCCGTTCTTGCGCTGGTATAGAGCCCAGGCCTGCGCGCCCAGTTGCTCGATTTGAGCACCAGTGTCGTTTAAGTAAAACTCCTGCACAACGTCATAACCGGCAAACTTGAACAGGTTCGCCAGGCAGCTGCCGAAAACAGCATTGCGCCCATGACCGATATGCAACTCTCCGGTCGGGTTGGCTGAGACATACTCGATTAAAAGCCTTTTCTTTCCACCGACGTCGCTGCGACCGAAATCAGCACCGCTCTCATGGATCTGCTGAAGCGCGTTGGCCAGCCAGCGTTTGCCGAGTTGGAAATTGATAAAACCGGGCGCAGCAACATTGCACTTCGAAATCGCATCTGAATTTGCTTCAGGATTGCTTTTAATGTATTCCGAAATCGACTCTGCAATTTTAATGGGAGCGGTTTTTGCTTGCCCGGCCAGCTTCATCGCCACGCCACAAGCCAGGTCTCCATGTTCAGGTAGACGGGGACGTTCGATCACTACCGGAACAGAGCGCTCTGTCAGGCTTCCGAGCTTACCATCCTTAACAGCGCCATCGATGGCACTTTCGACAATTTGCTGGAGTTTTTGTTCGATCATCGCGGTCCCCTTTTAGACTCGACATCCCTGCCCGCCTTGAGGCTGGCAAGCCAAGAGTTTCTTGCAACATTAAATGATAGTACAGGATGAGGTATATTCACTCACTAAGTGAAGTTCGTTATACTTTTTGTAGTAGTCAAAGACAGACTTTGACACTGTCTGCGATACCAATCAGGTCAACATGTCTAAAAAGCTCTTTCTGAGCGCGTCGTCATTCCTTTGCCTGAGCGCCGCAACTATAGCATCGACTTTCGGGGCGGCTACCGTTGTTTCGCCTGTCGATCCGGTTCAACGTTACTACAATCAAGCTGTAGATGCGGTTCTGGCGGGCGACAAGGCGACTTTGCGCAAAGTCTACGACTATGACATTCTAGACGGAATTACTACACGCGACGCCTCGGCAAAGTCGCTCAACGACCTCGTCAAAAAGGTTCACCAGGAAGCTAAAGCTCTCTACAGAAAAGGCGAAGTTGCAAAAGCGGCAGACCGCCTGGAATTGACATTCGACTTCACTGCGTATGTTGCAGACAAGTTGGATCATGACGTCAACACTCCAGACCGAACACCTGAATATTGGTTAGCCGGATGGAAGTTGCCGACACTCAAGATGGACCGCGAAGTGTACATTGCCGCACTGAACGATTATGGCAGGTACTTGCAAAAACTTGACCAGGATGCAGAAGCGATGCGCGTTCTTGCTGCTGTCATCTCAGTAGAACCGCAGCGAGAGATTGCTTACCTGAATCTAGCCGACACGCTCTGGCATATGGGACGCAAAGAAGATGCCTTGCCATACTTCCAAAAATACAATGAAATCCGCAACGAAGAGAATAAAGAAGCAATCAAACTGCATCAACCTCCCGAAGCCGTTTTGCATGTGTCATGCGTAGCTTGCCCGAAGACAAATTCCGAAGTTGCGCAGCCCAAAGGTCGCATTGATCTGGCCAACTATTTTCTCACAATTGAAAGAGTCATACACGCCAACTGGCACCCGCCCAGAGGAGACAAAACTGAAACTGTAGTTTTGCGATTCGATCTCTCGAGCCCGGGTAAGATTTCGAATATCGCCGCCACCGTCTCAACCAGTGAAGCATACAAACAAGCTGCCATCAGCGCTTTGAAAAATTCAAAACTGCCTCCCTTGCCCAGTGATGCACCAGGTTCGGTATCACTCGATTTCACTTTCAGCTACAATGTTCTGAATAAATTCGACAAAGAAGATCTCGCTATCAAGCAGTGGTTGTCCAGATTGGCACAAAAAAAGAGTGCCGAGAATCATGCTGGTTTGGCTGAAGCATATGAAAATGACGGCGATTTCGTCAGAGCGAAAGAGCAATTGTTGCTCGCGATCGCGAAAGAAAGAGGTCCGCAACTAAAACGCTATGAGGAGCTTTTGCGTGACATCGAAATACAGATTGCCGAAGTCAAAACTCAGATAGCAGAACTCGGCAAAGAGGCTCCTAAACCGGGAAAACCGATGGGGCTGCCGCAAGCAGCTCTAAACAATCAAGGCGCCAACGCTTTGAACAGTGGCGATTATGCTACAGCGATTCAAAAACTGTCGCAGGCACTCAATCTGGACCCGGGTTATAAACTGGCTCGCAATAACTTGGGCATGGTCTTTAATAATAGAGGCATCAAACAGCGCAACAACAAAGTCAAAGCACTCCTGGATTTCCACCGAGCCCAATTGCTACGCACGGACGACACTGCCTCTGAGAAAAATATTTCCACATCGATCAAAACAATCATCAGAGGCAAGGATTCATACTCATTGCGAAAAGAGATTGCCGATGGGCTCGCTGCTCAGCATGACGACGTCGGTGCCATTTGCGAATATAGACGAGCTCTGGAAATAAAAGACGATCCCAAAATACGAGAACCGCTGCAATCGATCACCGACAGAGTGATGTCGCCATCGTATAGCGACAACGCCTTTATCACCGATCCCTGGTGACTTTCAGCGGAAATTGTCCTTCCGCCCTTAAGGGCCGGCCGTTGGCCAGATATTGCGCACCCGCTCAATCAAGCTCTGCACACGGTCAGGCATGACTTCAGTCTGCCCACCCGGGTTGTTCATGCGCTGTCGCATTGAGACGGCATTTTTGACCATAATTTCCAAACTGAACTGCTGACTTTCGTTCAGTACCGAACGCTTCTTCAAATAATTTGCCGTAGCCAGCTGGTTCAAAGACTCTTTCTTGCGAGTCAGATTCTGCTGCACCGACATGATTTCAACAGGATCTGATGTGTGATCGGCAAGCAATTTAGAAAGGTGCCGCTGTTCTTCGACGATTCCAGGCTTGATGTCAGCGTATTGCTTATTCCAATCAGATTCCAACGCAGTTATTTGCTGTTGCTGACCGGGAGTCAAATTCAACTTAGTCCAATCTATGCTGCAATGGTCTTCTGCAAAGGCGGCACCACACGTGATGCCCATAGAAAAAGTCAAAAGCGTAGTTCTTAGTCTCATTCTCTTAGTCTTTTTACTTCTGCTCATATACCGCAGCCTCGGCAACATCCGTTGGCTCCTTCAATGCTGACTCGATTAAGTAACCTTCCGAACTCACAGTGTCAGCTGTCACTGGCTGCGGCGTACCGAACCAGAATGCTAACGAACCAATCACTGCGATTACGGCAGCAGCGGCTGCAGTCAAGTACATACGCTGCCCGCCAAATTTTTTCTTGGCTTTCTCTTGTTGTTTCCCGGTGAAAGGCACCACCTGTAGTTTCGACTTGATTCCTGGCCAGAGATCAAAGTTCTCAGGCAATTCCGGCTGATAAGCTTCGCGTATCAAGTCACCGACTGAGGATAAGCTGTTGAAGCGAATACGACAATCGGGGCAATCTATCAAATGAGCGGTGATGTTGCGATGACGCTGCGAGGGCACTTCCTGGTCGACAAAAGATGACAGCTCTGTGTTGATCAAAGCGCAATCTTCATTAAGCTGAGCTTTCACAGCCGTCCACAAATCGACCTTGATATGAGCAGGCAACTCCAGCCCTTTGACAAGCAAGCGATTGGTGCTGTTCAAGAGCTTGAACTCAACCATGCAGTCGGAGCAATCTTTGAGATGCTTATTGACGCCCTCCTGAGCGGCTGCAGTCAGTTCGCCATCGAGATAGGCAGAGAGCTCAGCGCGCATCAGTTCGCACATGGACGGCATTGAATCTTGCAATGCCCCCCAGATGTCGGGAACGTTTTGATCTTCTAATGCTAATCCGGAACTTAAGAAGCTGGTTAACGACTTAATAGTCTCCAGTTCTTTCGTACATTGCTCACAGTTACCGACATGCACCTGAACTTCGGTGTGTTGCTCTTTCTCGAGCTGACCATCGATATACGCGGAGAGTTCCGATCTATAGCGAGTACAGGAATTTTCCATAAATCAGCCAGAAACCTCGGTCGTCGAAGACGTATTGTTTTCAAGGTAAGGCTTAAGCAGCTCTTGCAATTTGGTTCGAGCACGAGCAATACGGGATTTCACCGTGCCCATTTCTGTCTTGGTTAAGACTGCAATTTCTTCGTAGCTAAGACCTTCCACTTCTCTTAAGACGATGGAGGTTCTAAACTGTTCCGGCAATCTCAGCATTGCTCTCCTGATGACATCCGACATCTCGTTGCTGAGAACCTTTTCATCAGGTTGTGGATGTGCATCGGCTATATCGCGCGTCACATCAGCGCTCTCTTCGTCATCCATGGGCTCGTCCATAGATACTGTTGGCAACCGACGCGGACGTTTCCGCAATTCATCATAAAAAAGATTGGTGACGATCTGGGTAAGCCACGATCTGAACGATGACGGATTACGCAAATTGTTTATTGAGCGCCAGACGCGAATGAACACTTCCTGCGCCAGATCGGACGTGTCTGTCCAATCGGGGGCCAATTGGTACAGCAACGCATATACGGTGCGTTGATGCCGTTTAACGAGCTCCTCAAAAGCTGCCGGTTCGCGCCTCTGACAGGCGAGAACCAGGTCTCTATCACTCTTCTGGCTGTAGGCTGTGGCCATCTTGTAATCCTTTTTGGTCTGCCGGGAGACCAGTCATCCCATCAGTTAGACGCTAGGACCTGCCTGTCGTTCCTGAGATTCACCCATCTCGGCATTCGACAAGTCGAAGAGCCGATCGCGGTTATATCGTAACACTCACTGCGCAACGTGTTTTCAAAAAAATGACTCGGTAAGCTAGTCGGCCGGGGTTCAAAAATCAGATTGTGACAAGTCATGTCAGCTCAAAACGCTGCCAGGCTCATTTTGTATAAGATGTTTAATTCATGACAGCTGGATCGTTGCTAGCATAAGCAATGTGCAAGCCTCTGTGCTGGGGATTTTTGAGCCACACAGATGTGTAAACGTTGGCCTAACACTGATTGGGTCAAGGTTTGCTTCAAAAATTCAAAGCCTCCTTAAACGGAGTGCCACCAGTAGAAGAGGAGTAAGACATTGGCTAAGAGATATCTGTTCACGTCGGAGTCAGTTACAGAAGGTCATCCGGATAAGGTCTGCGACCAGATCTCCGATGCCATTCTTGACACCATTTTGGCTCAAGACCCAAAGGGTCGTGTCGCAGCCGAATGCTCAGTTTCAACGGGTCTTGTTCTAGTAAGCGGCGAAATCAGCGCAACAGCTAATGTCGACTTTCAAGAGCTGGTCAGAAATGTAATTAAAGATATTGGATATGTAGGTGAGAACGGTGGTGGCTTCGATGCCAACTCCTGCGCCGTTTTGACAGCAGTCAACAAACAGTCGCCAGACATCGCCCACGGTGTTACTAACGCCTTGGAAACTCGTGCAGACGATGATAAAGCAGCAGACATCGGCGCCGGCGACCAGGGCATGATGTTCGGTTTTGCCTGCACCGAAACTCCAGAACTGATGCCGATGCCTATCTCAGCAGCTCACAGACTGGCTCTGCGCCTTTCTGAAGTGAGAAAAAAGGGCATTCTCAAGTATCTGCGCCCAGACGGCAAAACTCAAGTCACTATCGAATACGAAAACGACAAGCCAGTGCGCGTTGATGCCATCGTCATCTCCACACAGCACGATCCTGTTATTGACGGCGTTGAAGACAACGACCAGGTGCAAGCTCGCATCGCAGCCGACCTGAAAGCATATGTGATTCAACCCGTGATTAAAGAATTGGGCATCTCAACAGATGAAAAGACCCGCTATTTGATCAATCCATCCGGTCGTTTCGTTGTTGGCGGACCACACGGTGACGCTGGCTTGACCGGACGAAAGATCATCGTCGACACCTATGGCGGTTACTCACGCCACGGCGGCGGCGCTTTTTCAGGCAAGGACCCAACTAAAGTTGACCGTTCTGCCGCCTATGCCGCTCGCTACGTAGCCAAAAACATCGTCGGCGCCGGCCTGGCTGATAAAGCCGAAGTACAAATTGCATACGCAATTGGTGTCGCCAAACCGGTGTCAATTCACGTAACAACGTTCGGCACAGGCAAAATAGCTGATGACGAAATCACCGAAGTCGTAAAACGAGTATTCGATCTCCGTCCAGCCGCAATCATCAACACATTTAAGTTGAATGAACTGCCGAAGAAACACGGCGGCAAATTCTACCGCAATGTGGCAGCCTATGGTCATTTCGGTCGCCCAGACCTGGATCTTCCATGGGAGAAGCTGGATCGCGTAGAAGAGCTCAAGAAATCACTGGTAAAGACGGCTAGCGCCAACTAGAGCGCGAAACCAATCTAGTACTCTAAGCAATCTAACGATGTTACCTGGTGACATCGTTAGATTGTCTCTCTAGCTATAATATTGAGGGAATTCCTGTCTGTGGTTTTCATGAGCGGCATCTTTCAAAACATATTTGGCATAGGTAGACAATGACGACCGGGCTTATCACCGTAAATCCGAACTCGCCAGAAAGCTATTCGGTCGAAGTGCAAGAAGGAGAAATCCTCGAAATTGGTCGCAAACCCGCACCGACAGGGAAACGCAAGCTCGTTTTGCCCTTTCCGGAAGTTTCCGGTCAGCACGCCGAAATTCGCTGCAAGTCGAATGGCTGGACAGTAATCGATTCGGGCAGTACAAACGGCACATCATTAAATGGAGCCCGGCTCACGCCCGGTAAAGAGTATCCGCTGCGTACAGGCGACGTTGTACAAATCGCTCAGTACGATTTACTGGTCAGCCCGCCCAACGACACTTCCTACGAAGAAGAAGAGGAAGATCGCAACCAGCAAGATAAGACCCAGTTTCGCATTCACTTGATTAATGCCACCATTCTCGTTGGCGACATCAAAGGATTCACAGCTCTATCAGAGCAGTATGCTGACAAGCCGGGTGTGGTTATGCAAGCCGCTCAAAATTTCTTCGAGACACTCAAAGAAGAGATTAATCGCAACTACGGTCAGCTGGAGAAAATTGTCGGCGATGCAATCATGGCTTACTGGCACGGAGATGATTCCAAAACCGGAGCCAGTCTGCAAGCGTTTCAAGCCTGCAAAACAGCGCTGCAACTTAAGGTGATCTCGAAAGATCTGGCCAAGAATCCAAATTTATGGCCTTTCAAAGACCACCCGATGATGCTCGATATGGCACTCGCTACAGGCCCCGTTGCCGCCGGTGCTCTCGGACAGACAGCCAATCCGGCCTTGCTCGGCGATACGGCTAATCTCGTATTCCGGCTCGAAAAGCTTATTGGCGACGATCGCCCGGGCGATATCGTAGTTGAGAACGTCACCTACGAACTAGCCAAAGAACATTTCAAGTTTGAGTATGTCGGACAATTCAATGTAAAAGGCCGACAACGTCCTGTTGATGTACATCGATTACTGGGATTGAAGTAGACGTGAATGACGATGACAGACTCAACCAGAGTGTAGGTCGTCTTCTCGTCGCTAGAATTCCGGGCTTGACTCTGGATGCGGTAACGCAACAAGCTCTGGAGGAAGGCACTATCGGTGGTGCCGTACTCTTCAAAGAAAACGCTGCCGATCTTCAGCAGCTTCATGCGCTCTGTACCGCCATAGTCAAACATTCTCTGCATCCGCCTGTGCTGACGGTAGATCAAGAGGGCGGCGCAGTACAACGTTTCGATCACGTTTTGACACCGATTCCATCACCGATGGCTCTGGCTGCATCAGGCAAAGCGGATGCATTGCGACAAATGTCCAAAATCAATGCCTCTCAATTGAAAACACTGGGCTTCAATTGCTTGCTGGCACCATGTCTGGACGTGCTCACAAATCCTCTCAACCCGATCATAGGTACACGCGCTTTCTCGGACAATCCGCGTAAAGTTTGCGAATACGGACTGCAAGCAATCGAAGGTATTGAAGAGGGCGGTTTAGTTGCTGTCGGCAAACATTTTCCGGGACATGGCTCAACGCTGGAAGATTCCCATGCCGATCTTGCTGTCTGCCCTATGGACAGCAAAGTCTTGTGGCAGCTCGATCTTCTCCCCTTCCGTACTCTCATGGATTACCTACCGTCCATTCTGGTTGGACATATTTGGCTCAGTTCGGTAGACCCGGAGCCGATTCCAGCCACACTTTCAAAACGGGTGACGCAAGGCATTCTGCGCGACTATCTGAATTATCAGGGGCTGATTATGACCGACGACATGGTCATGAAGGCAATTACAACGGGCTGGGGACTGGCTGAGGCATGCGTCATGGCACTCGAGGCGGGAGTGGATCTGATTCTCACTTGCGGTCCGATTGCTGAAACTGTGGACGTACATAGATACATTGTCGATGCCGTTAAAAGTGGCAGACTGCCTGAATCTAGAGTGAAAGACGCCGTCAGCAGAATAGACAAACTTTTCCCCAAACGACCAAAAGTGATTGCTAAAAAATCTTTACCGGCCTTTCAAAATGAATTGGATGCCCAGTTCGATCGCAGCCTGCAAGCCTCTTGCAGTGCGATAACTGTTTTGCGCGGTGAAATTCCACCCATCAACTCAGGCAACTGGGTGGTGCTGGTGCCAAATCATTCCCGCTATCCGATGCAGCTCGTCGAGCATTTAAATGCCATAGCCAGAGAGAGATTCACTTCGCTCGAGTTTACTGAAATTCGCTATAGCATCGACCCATCACCGGAAGAATCGCAGACGTTGCAATCGCAATGCAGTGAACGCAACTGCATTTTCCTTACTTATCGGGCCTTAATTAACCAGGGGCAGCTGCATCTTGGTTCTCTCATATCATTTGATGCACGAGAGAAAGTGCAAGTCGCTGTCGACGTGCCCTTCGATTGCATGGGGCTATCGGCCTGGGAGAACGCCATTGCCACTTACGACCCCTCAGACCTAGCTATGCGCGCTCTTGCTAAAGTATTGCTGGGAGAGTTCACCCCGATGGGAACATGCCCTGTCTCTCTGGAGTTTCAGGTCACCAGCAGCCGATGAAATGGTTTAGGAGTTTCTATGTCACTTAAGACAAAGAGCGATGAATGGAAGGAGCGTGTCTTCAAAATGATCGTCTTCTTCGCCATTCTCGGGGCGATAGTGCTTGGCGTGGGTGGCTGGTTTCTCAGCAAAACATTGAGCGATGCTCTAGCGCCAAACTTCGGTACCGAAACGACGACGACAACTACAACCACACCAGCTTCCACACCAGGCTCACCGGCTCATTAAATCGAAAACCTTTGAATCAGTTGCAACCAGTCGCAACTGCCGTAGCTCGATTACCGCTCGAAACAGCACTATATATGGTGCTCAATACGACGGTTTATTTTTTCCAGCGACCATCTATTGTTCATTAGTCACAGCAGAACTGCGCTTGTAAAAAAATTTCGGCAAGTAGCCATGATCATGCTCGAATTTCGACAGGTCATTAATATCGGATCGGGCTGACTCAATCTCAAGGGTTCTTCTTTCAGCAGCAAGCTTGGCTCGCTCTTCCCGGCTCGGTCCCGATACGGGCGTTGGCAGGTTGGATTGAACGTCATCAGGCACCTGAGCGAAAGACACTGTTGGAGCAATGGCAAAGATGGAAACCAATAGTAAGAGAGCTGCATTTAATGATTTCATGACCTATCTCCCGGACTCCGAGCTACAGATCTATAGTTGTACCGGAGTACAAAAATGTTCCCGAGTTGTCTGCAGGTCCTACCGGAGCTTGCACGGAGCAGATCGCCTGGTCATTTGTAGAGTGATTGAAACAAAACGATTGGAACGCCCTTTTCTCGCGAATTTTTCTTCGCTTCGACCGCAGCCGGCAAAAGCACTCCAAGAGTTTGACCGTCTTGCGGCAGGCTGGCCACGCCAACAGCAATAGAAAGATCGCCACTATTTTCGGCACCGCCAATAGTACTAGCTCTGACTTCTTCAACCAGCCTGCTGGCAAAGAAAGATGCGCTGTGGGCGTCAGTGTGCGGCAAGAGAACGCCAAATTCGAAGGTTCTGAAATGACCGAGCCAATCTATTTCTCGCTTAATCGAAGTGACTATGTCTGTCAAACCCTTGACGGCGCCGCCTGCAATAGGCTCAGGACCCTTTTCTTTATTGACCATCACATCGAATACCACTAAGGTGAGCGGTGAGCGCGTATATTCAAAACGGACGAACTCTTGTTCTAAAAACGAGAGAAAGAGCGGAAAAGGCAACATTCCAGACTCGGCACGCACGATGGATTTTTTGGCCGCTGACACCAATGCTTGATCGACTCCGATGCTCTCAAGCGCCGATTGTTTCGCTGCCAGAGTCGGCATGTCAGACATTTCCACGAGATTGCATGAAATCAGGTTGTACCAGAGCGGCACCCACTGAGACTTAAGCAGTGGTCTGATACGGAGGATCTCAGCAAATGTTTTTCGACTGTCTACAAGTTGGTACATCTGTTTCTGGAAAATCATGTCGAGCGGCGCGGCATCGCGCAGAGCCATCTCGAACTCTTGTTCTGAGATATTGGGGTTCTTACGACGCATGAAGGTGCTGAGCTTCAAGCCTCTCTTTGTCAGGAACTGGTGCTGATCGACAAGTGCAGCCCCTTCCATCAAAATAGCTTCCAGTCGCCTGTTTATACTGCGATCGGCGGTTCGTTCCATCGGGATGAAATTGAACTGCCCCTCATCCCAGGTAAGCAAATCCATTATGGCGGCATCGCCGATCGACTCCATCGATACGGCATGCACGGGCGTTCCCTCTTCAAAAAATACTGTTATGTCATAGGAATTACTGTCAACAACGAGCTTTCCAGTCATCTTGGTCATGCTGATTGATTGCAGCACACCCGAAACTTGCATTTCTTTCAAGCTGCCCTGCAACGACGATGCGGACGCGGCTTTTGGTTTTTCCGCAGAAACAGCTGAGGCTGACGGACTGGCGCCTGGTCTGGGCTCGAGCGGCACCCCACGCGTCTGGGCATCCTTTTCCAGCTCAGATTTAACCAGATCACTCAAGTCAGAGAAGCCAGCAGGCTTGCTGGGCGGCGCAGATCCACCGCTTGACTCCATCCAGACAAGATTGTTAATCAACTCCAGGTCGCCCGTGAGATGCTTCCACACGGTCACCGACTGAACTCCGATACCTGTAGTCAAAGTCCACTCAGGTACGCCCGTGTCCGAGCACGAAAGAGTATAAAGAGCGCCGGTCGCTTGATGAACCCAGGGTAGTTGAAATGTATTACCCGGTTGCCCCTGCGCCATGTTGAGCAATCTGCGCAGATCGCCTTCACTGGGATTCGTTCCGTCGGGAAGTATGGGGAGCTTGGTGACTTTTTTGGACGAGGGTCTATTCATTTAGCCAAGTTTCTGGGGCTGTTCATATGGCACTATACGCTACATACCAAGATTCCCGAGTAATAAGCGCGTCGAGCTCAGCAATTGCAGCGAATTTCCTATGATTTTAGCTGCCATAAAGTCTGATAAAGTTGAGCGGGCGCCCGTCAAAACAATAGTGATACGGTCCCAAACAGCCAACCCTGGTGCCGGCATTGATATCACATATGGTGCCAGCAGCGCCAAAGTTCAGCTCGAAGGTTTATCTTCACCGGGCTCGATTACTTCCACTACCATAGGCACGTTATCATCGACCTGAGTTTTGCCCGCTGCTCCGTCTACAATCAGCTTCGGCATCTTTCCGTCGGCTGCCATTTTTGCTTTCAACGCAGCCAGTTCATCTTCCATTTCGATGTGCTTATCTAACTGCTTGAATTTATCTTCCATGGCGCCACCGCCATTAAGCTCACGAATAGCCTCAGCACGCGCTTCTTTTTCATGAATCTTTTGCTCCCACTTATCGAGCCCGGAGCTGCCCGTTTTAGACATGAGCGAATCAGCTTTTACAACAGCATCACCGGCTTTAACTCGATTGATCATGTCGTTTTTACGAGCCTGAAAATCGCGCAACTTGCTTTCCATTTCTTGACACCGCTCTTTCAATGCGGCGGTATTCTGTTTCTGCGTCGTAACCTGAGCTTGCAATGACTGCAGTTTGACATTCTCTTCCTGCTTTTTCGCCAAACATTGCTTTGCCACATCGTCATTTCCGGCGCCGACAGCAACAGCAGCGCGCTTTTCCCAGGTGGTAATTTCCTCAGTGGCTTTCTGAATTTGCTTTTCCAACATCTTTTCGTTGGTTAGTGAGGCAGTCAGCGCCTCTCGCAATTTTTTGACGCCCGTCTCGAGCTCATTTTGCGCCTGCTCAGCCAGAACTTCCGGGGTTTCCAGGGAGCTCATGCTCTTGTTGAACATGGCGTTCATAATATTCTTGAGACGATCAAACATCAGCCAGCTACTCCACTAAAAGGACGGCCTATCCATGATAGCAGTAGTTCCGGAACCTTAAAGGGGATTGCCACAGAATCTGATTCTGTCTGGCTTCAGAGCCTATCTGGCGCCCCTTCCAGGCTAATTAGCAAGTGCTCTTTCGATTATTGGAATCCACGCCTCATAACCGGCATGGGTCATGTGCAAATGGTCGGGTCCGAAATATGAGGCTCTGAGCTGATTATTTTTGTCGCGCATTGCCGAACGCACGTCAATGAAGTGCAATTTCGGATCTGTCTTGATGAATTCGGCTATTAACTGATTGCCGCGATCGAAGACGTCTTGCATTGAGATTCGACTGGGTGCGACGCTCATCGAAATAAAGTAGATATCAGCGCCCGGCGCATCTTCTTGCGCCATTCGCACAAAAGCCTTGTAGTCGTCGCAAACTTGTTGAGCCGTGTGTCCCTCAGCGATATCATTTGTGCCTGCATAAAAAACAATTCGCGAGGGATGTAAATTGGCCATCAGCCGCTTTTCATAATGGTTGATTTCGGCAATAGTAGAGCCTCCGAAACCTCGATTGACAGGATGCAATTTGCGCAGATCTTTATTCAGTGTTTCCCATCGTGTAAAAGTCGAACTGCCGATGAAGACAGTCTGTCCCTGCGGCGGCGGATTTTTCTTGTCCTTGTTTTCATAAGCAATAATCTCACTCTCGAATCGGTCCAGTCCGCGACTGGTCTCGGCGCCAGAGGACGGAGCGGTCAGATTCAAAAGTAGCAGTACAACGAAACCTGCAGCGACAAATACTGCATGAAGAGTGCTTTTCGCCAATTTCACGATGACAACCAGAGAGGGGAACGAAAGTATCTTAACGGCTTGAAAACACCAGGGACGGTATCAGCCCGACTCCTCTTAAACCCCTTAAAGAAGTAGACGAAGCGCACACCCATGCACCTCGCCCACTGCCCCTGAGAAAGAGTATTTAATTGCACCTCAAGGTGCATTATTTAAACCTATTGAGGATAACCCCATGCACTTGGGAGTCCGCTGCGGTGACCCGTGGTCAGACCGCCCGATTGAATTCCTGTGCCAATGTAGTGGCTTGCATCGAATCCAAAGAATGGTGGAATGCCAACCGATCCTTCGTCACCATAAATCATATCGGCGCTGCCACCAGCATTTCTGACGAAGCTGTCAAGCTTGGTTGGAGGTAAGCCGCGACCACCGCCAAAGACTTTGTCGAGAGGCACAGTCTGCGCGAGAGGCAAATTCAGCGTGCCCATGCCGTTCCGACTGGCTAACTGCTTGCCTGTGTGTTGAGAATCGCCATATGTTTGTTGCCCGGGGGCTTCGTTGGTTGCGTACGAGCCGCGTCCGTAAACTCCACCGTCACCCGATGAACTGCCTGCATTGCCTGCCGAACCATCCCAGGTTGCAGCTTGAGCCTGCATGTCGAAATCGCCGTAAGCACCGCCGGCACCGAAGTTGCCGAAAGATGAGCCACCGACGTTATCGGCAGATTGCGCAAGAGTGGCTGGAGCAGAAGCAAATAGTAATCCGGCGCAGAGCAAAAGCTTGCCGAGCAAGCCCCGGCAGTTAGAGCGTTTCATCTTCGTACCTCAGTGTGGAACGACCACTGGTAATTTGGACAAGTCTATATTCTCAATCTGTTGTTACCGAGTCGTTACTAAACCAGAAAAGAGAAAAGATTTTTGGGAGAAGTCGAGTTGCGGAGTCCGAGATTATCGAAGCATCCGGAACGCCCTACACCCCTTCGTAAAGGGCGTCCCGGCTCTTCAATGATTAGAGTTTCGCAGAAGAAAGTGTCTAAATTGTTTCCTTTTTCGAGCCTGTTCGATTCATCTAATGAGAGCGCAATAAGACCGTTCCAACCAGATCATTTATCTTGAAGTCGGAAGGACCACCATTTGCCCCCAGTAAAACGGATTTGTCTTCCTGAAGTCCAACGCTGCGCCCTGAATATGCATGCTTGCCGCCGGCAATCTCGACGTAGCGAACTTCACCGCCGTTCGCCATTTGTTCTGACGAATAAACCTTTTCAGTTACACCCGGATGGAGTTCGGTGACTGAAGGATCGCCTTTGAAACCGTTGGTTTCGGTGTATCGAGCTATTTGCGCCATTGGCTCTGAGCTTTCAATGCGCTTGTGGCCCAACCTGGAAAGAATTTTGGTCAGGCCACCTGCACCACCGGTAATTGGAATGGTCGGATCTTCGGTTCCATGCACTATCAAGACATCCATTCCCGGCACAGGTGGATGTTCTCGACCGATGATTGTTCCTTCAACAGAACCGATTCCTTGTATTACGTCCTTGCCTAGTTTTGCAGCGACATTGTGACTGACATTGCCGCCCTCAGAAAAACCAACAAGCACTGACCGATCAGTATTGAGCAAATCCTTAACACGACTGTTGACGTCGGCAATGAAACGAGTGTCGTCAATGGGAGCTTTGGGAACGAGCCAGTGACCTGGAGTGAGGAATCCGGCTCCCTCAGACTGCCAGGAAGACAGTTTCGCGCCTGGTACAAGATTGAATGAACCAGCGTGCGGGAAAGCACCGATATCACCGGTCTTATCGACCAGAGCACCAAGACCGTTTGTTCCAGCCATTCCAGGCTGCTTATTGACGAGAATACCATCGAGACCAATCAGAAGGTTACGCTTAGAATTTGATTCGAAATCAAACCCAGCCGGCAAATGTAAATCAACACGCCGCCACAGTCCATCGCTTTTGATTTTGAACGGCGACGTCTCACCAGGCACAGCTGAGCGCAAGTTTGCTTCATTAAGTTCAGGCAGCCCTTGAGTTGAACCTGGACGCCAACCAAAGTATTGGCTGCCCTTTGCGTGAGCTATTCCGCCGGCAGTCGAGGTCAAGGCTAAGTCAAAAGCAAAGCGTCCAAGACTGTCATCAACAATATTTTTGTTGTGCTCAAAATTCTTGCCAGTATGCCAGGTATCGGCTACAGCTCCGACAAGGGCGGCACCATTATGCAGCACTTCACTCCCAGCTGAGATGAGCATCGCCGGCGTCACGACTCTGGAAACGGTCCAAGCCATACCGGGCTGTCGGGAAATACAAGTGAGTGCAAGTGTGCTTGCTCCTGCCAGAGCAACTTTTGACGCTGTTTCACCAATATGTTCAGGACTGAAAGCCGCCGCGGCTGCACGTGGAATAGAGGTGAGCGCTGAGTGCGCGAGCTGCGCCTCTCTCTCCCATGCACCTTGAGAATGAGACTCCGCAAAGCTTTGTCCACTATCTGCACCCAGGTCACTGAGCAATAGTGAGTGGCTGCCGCCATTTGGTTTCGCAGCAAATTGGCTTAATTCCAGCATTCTTAAACTCCCGACTGATCGCATTTAGTTTATGAACGATGGGGATAAAACAGGAATAAAACAGGAAGCGGGAACTACGACGAATCTGAAATTTCCCCGTCCGCGCGCCAAGGAAATGCCAAAACTTTTCCCTAACATCTGAATCGTCAGGTTTGGAGGTTTCACGGCATGAGCGACAAACACTTGGGGCGTATCGAAAACAACGGCGAGTCAGGCAAACTGCAACAATTTTCGCAGCCCTGGACGCCGCAAATGATGACGCCAAAGTTGGATTTGTCCGGTGCCGGCTCCAAAATGCCCAGCGAATTTGGCGACTTCCAGCTTGTCGATAACAGTGTCAACGCCAGTGGCAGTGAGCTCAATCAGACGCGCCAACTGCTCAAGGGCTCAGCCGTTATCAAAAACAATGTTGAAGCAGCGCCAGCCTATGAATCTGCTTATACACAGCGAGCCAGAGCGGACTATCATCATCAGCCATTGCACGCCGGTGCCATCGATCAACACCTTGGCGGTCAAAGACATCACCAGCAAAGACAAAGTAGCGATGTATTAACTGGATCGACGACAATACCCAAATCACAAACTCCTGACGGCATCATCCCCAGTGAAACAGTGAACACCAATCTTCCGGCGTCTGCCTATCGCGAAGGTGCCTACTTCAGCACAATACTGCCCATTCCCGCTGAAAGAAACAAATCGAACTATTATAATGGTCTAGCAGAAGCACATTACGATCACGGTCACTTAAAAGGCGTGCCTGTACATGTCGTGAACGGTCAGGTGAGATCGCACCTTGACCACGAAGTGGACATTCCTTTGCATAGACGAAATAAGTGAAAAAGAGTAATAAATCACTCGCCGTTTTTACACTGATACTACTTGCAGTATCAACAAACGCTATAACCACTGCCGCACATGCTGAAGCGGATCATCTCGAGAAAGCACTTGTTCTCAAAAGATCGGGAAATTTAAAAGGTGCGCTCGAAGAATTTGAAAAGGCACTGCAGAAAGATCCCAACGACAACGTGGCGCTGATTGACAGGGCTCTCATGCGCTTCGATTCCTTAGGAGATCGTCAGGGCGGTTTTGACGATATAAATCAGGCTCTAAAAGTGAATATGATTGATGCCGTTGCCCTGCGCACGAGAGCCGATTTCAAATCAGAAACGGGAGATACTGCCGGCGCTCTGGCAGACTATCGAGAAGCGCTCAAATGGAGGCCGAACGACGCGCTATCTTATGCCAACCGCGGTATCTTATACGAACAAATCGGAAAAAACGGATTAGCTCTTTCTGACTTCTCCCGAGCAATAGCTCTAAGCAACGATCTGACCGCTCAATTCAATCGCATCAGACTGTTAACTGATAAGAATGCAGCGCTTGCAAGCTACGCTAAACTGCTCAGGTGCAAAGCCGTCACCCCCAGTGATTATCTCGCCCAATCCAATGCGCACGCCTATTTTGGATACAAAGAGAAGGCGATCGCACTGCTCAACCTGGCACTCAAAAATGATGCATCATATTCAGTGGCATACTACAACCGTGCCGTTTTGCAGGCTCAACTCGGCGACGATAAAGCAGCTCTGGCAGACTACAACAAATACATCGAGTTGAACCAGAACAATCCCAAAGCTTATTACAATCGTTCCTTACTGAGAGAAAAAATGAACGATCGAGAAGGCGCGATGAACGACCTGAAACGGGCTCTGGAACTGGAACCGCAACTCAAATTGCGCCAGGCGAATCCGACTCCGTTCAGCTTGATGCTCAGTTGAGCATGACATGCTTCACGTTCACGGTCACCACAATAGCAACTGATTGGTAAGGTCAATTCTTCTTGAGACAATGATCACAGCTTCGCAGAGGCACGTCTCAACCGGTCCCAGATTCCTTCCCAGTGAGGGTCAACCGGCGGCGTTTCAACAAGTATGCGATCGAGTTTCAACCCATCCAGTTGGCGCAAATTCTGGTAAAGGTCACGCGCAAAGATTTCGGGATCAGTCTCAGCAACGATCCAGTTACAGCAACCAGGGGCAACTGAAAGTGATAAAACGGCGGTGCGATTCAAGTCTTCCGCCTTGCCACTCACTATCTGCTGCAAATCTTCCGCACTGACAAGCTTCAAAGGAGTGCTTGGCGCATAGTGACTGGCAAGATCACCAGGCGCTCGTGTCACAGATGAAGGCTCCGCCTGTTTATGAGCAAACAACACCTTACCTATAACAGCTTCTATGCGAGCCTGATCGATCATGCCCGGGCGCAGAATCATCGGTTGCTCTCTGGAAAGGTCAACAATGGTCGACTCAATTCCTACGGCACAGGGACCGCCATCAAGCACAAGTGATACTTCATCTTTGAATTCAGCTCTAACATCTTCGGCTCGAGTTGGACTTAATCTGCCAAATTTATTTGCCGAGGGGGCGATGATGCCGCCGCCGAACGCCTTCAACAGCTCCAATGCGAGGGGGTGTGCGGGCACTCGCAGACCGACGCTTTTTTGACCACCTGTAATTTCATCGAGTACATGATCGGCTTTCGGCAAAATTAAAGTAAGGGGACCCGGCCAGAATTTTTCAGCCAGCTGAATTGCTTCAAAAGGTACTGAACTAGCCCATTTCGAGAGTTGATTGCTGTCTGCCAGATGAACGATTACGGGGTGATTGGTCGGACGCCCCTTGGCGGCGTAAAGTCTGGCAACAGCTGCCGGATTCGAGGCATCAGCGCCCAATCCATAGACTGTCTCGGTGGGAAAAGCTACAAGCTCACCGCTCTGGAGCAATCGCACCGCATGTTCTATGATGGTCATATCCTCTTTCATCTTTTGCCTCTGCAAAAGTATATTCTGGATGCGGCTAAAATGGCGCTCTTGCGCGCTATTTGCAAAACTCCTCAATAAAACCAGGTGTCAATGTTGGAATACAGTCCCGCCGACGAAGAAATATACGAAGAATGGCGGCGGCCCAAGCGCGAGAATGGCGTACAGGTAGCCGATGCATTTCAGGAAATACAGGAATTCGCATATCGTTCATTTGAAGTAATGGATAAGGATAGTGACGGCTTCGTTTCGCGCACTGAACTGAATTATTTTCTCAATTCCAGCGCCACCAGTGCACGCGCCAAGTCATTTATCCGCTTTATGCTCTATCGGCTCGACGACATCAAAAAGGCTTTCGTTGAAGACATAAACCCTGATACCGATGGAATTTCCCGCGGCGACATCAGAGAATACTTCGACAAACTGCAGTTTAACGGTTGATTTCTAAAGCTTTCCGCGCAAAGCCCAGGGATTTGCCGTAACGATTTCAACGTCGACAAGCTGACCGATCATTGATGCGTCGCCATCGAAATTGACGATTTTGTTTGTACGAGTGCGCCCCATCAATCGTTCAGGGTGTCTATCGCTGCGACCTTCTACGAGAATCTCTTCGCGTCTGCCCACATAACCCTTATTGATCTTGTGAGCGACTTCGCTGACAACAGAATTCATAAAGCGAAGCCGTTCAAATTTCTCCGCATCCGGTAGCTGTCCATCCCAATCCGCAGCAGGAGTATGCGGGCGCGGCGAGTAGGCAGCCGTATTGACTGCGTCGAATCGCAACTCCTCAATCAAATTTATAGAGTTCATGAATTCTTGCTCGGTCTCGCCGGGAAATCCAACGATGATATCTGAGGTGATGGCAGCATCAGGCATCTTGCTGCGTATTTGCTCAATCACGCGTTTGTAGAAATCGACGGTGTACCCCCTGGCCATGCGGCGCAAAATGCGATTGTCGCCAGACTGAATGGGGAGATGGAAATATTCGCACGCACTTTCAACATTCTTGACGGCATCGATATCTTCCACTTTCAAATCGCGCGGATGCCCGGTCAGAAAGCGAATGCGCTTGATCTGTTCCATGGTGCCGATTCGTTCAATCAGATGCCCCAGATGCAGCTTCGGTTCAAGATCATGACCGTAAGCCGTAACGTTCTGTCCAAGCAAAGTCACTTCTTTATAGCCGCCCTGAGCAAGTGCATTCACTTCCTCAACGATGGCGTCTGCCGAGCGACTCTTTTCGCGTCCGCGCACAAACGGAACGATGCAATAAGTACAGTTGTAATCACAACCATAAATCACGGAAACCCAGGCGCTGACATCGCTCTGACGAATGACCGGCACTTCCGGCAAATCTTCAGGCAGTTCCTGAAACACCTCACAAACAGATTCACTGTCGGACTGCGCTTTTAAAACCAGATCGGGCAGGCGATGCAAATTATGCGTCCCGAAGACCACATCAACATAAGGAACACGTTTAAGCAGCTTAGCGCCTTCGTCTTGAGCAACGCAGCCGCCCACCGCAATCATTGAACCCGGTCTTTTGTCTTTGATCTTCTTCCAGGCGCCCAGGTAGCTGAACACTTTATCTTCGGCGTTCTCGCGAATAGCGCAGGTGTTCAAAATCATCAGGTCGGCTTGCTTAATGTCATCAATCTGCGCGTAACCGATGTCATCCAGAAGACCCAACATATGCTCAGAGTCGGATTTATTCATCTGACAGCCAAAGGTTTCGATATAGACGGTCTTTCTGGCAGTCGCCTTTTCAGGCGGCGCAGCAATGTATGTAGCGCTCAATTACTTCGCTCCGACAATTTCAACTCGGCAATTTCAACCGGCAAGAGGCGCGATTTCCGCCTCAACCGAGAACTATCAAAGGCAGCAAGCTGCCCGACCTATCAGCATACTATACGCCCGGCGATGTGTATCAGCGCGACTAGTTGTAATTTACGGGTCTTCTCAGCTCTTCAAATTCCCGCACGCGAGCCAGGAAAGTGTCGTATGAACTGCGGATCCACTGCAATTTTTCATCGTGCAGTTCGGGCGCGACAAGGTTCTCGTACCGTCTTGGAAAAACTACAAAATGATCGCCGTTGCGATCTGTCTCAATCGTCAAATCTAGATTTCTGACTGGGTTTTGTACCGGCATCTTGTCACCACTGCTGTATTTGAGGACTTGGCAATTTATCCTAGGTTACCCTTGTAATCTGAGAATGGCCATAAGTTTTCATTCATTTTAAAACGGACGAGCTGGAGCCAAACTCTTGACAACACGAATTAATACTGACTGACAGCAACTGAACGCAACCTACTGTGCACCATATCTGATACCGGGAGCGAAATTCGATTGCTCGAAAAGCAGCGATTTCACAGCGTTCCGTGAATCCAAATGTCGCCTGCGAGCATTTCGGTTGTGACAGACTTCAACTGCCAGGCATCCGCTAAGGACACACTGCTATCCAATTGCAATGCAGAAATAGCTTCTCTGTCACCAAGAAATTTTGTCGCCACAACCCAATAGACTTCATCGACCAGGCCTGCTTGCATGAGGCTTCCAGCCAGTTTGCCACCACCTTCGCAAAGAACCGAATTGACTCCTTGTTCAGCTAAAAACTGCAAAGCAGAATTTATATTAACGTTGGCATTTGTAGCGGGCAAAACTACAAGTTCAACCGCTTGCGGATATGTCGAAGATAGAGAGTGCATCGATTCTTGCAAGGTCAGCAAAAAAGTACGGGCGCCGGTTTCGACCGTGCAAAAACGAGAATCAGGCTTGAGCTCGAGACGCGAATCGATAGCCACTCTGACAGGATTACGAGCACCTGGAATATCGCGCACAGTCAACTCGGGGTCGTCTAACTTAAGAGTATTGCCGCCTATTAATACGGCATCGAATTTGTTTCTCAACTGATGCACTTTCTTGCGTGACTCCGCATTGGTCACCCAGCGACTGCTGCCTGTGCGATCGGCAATGCGACCATCCAGAGTCAATGCCATTTTCAGACACACCCAGGGACGATTTTTGGTTATGCGACTGATAAAGCCGCGATTCAGCCACTCTGCTTCTTTCTGCAAAACGCCCACTGTAACGTCGATTCCGGCTTGTCTGATTTGGGCAAGACCTTGCCCTGCCACCTTGGGATTGGGGTCGACCATGGCGGCAACTACTCGCTTGACACCGCTTTCGGTGACAGACTGACTACAAGGAGGTGTTTTGCCGAAGTGACAGCAAGGCTCCAGTGAGACATAAAGAGTGCCTTCTTTAGCCCGTTCGCCCGCCTCCTCGAAAGCATAAACTTCAGCATGAGGAGTGCCCGATTTTTTGTGAAAGCCTCGACCAACAATTTCACCGTGCGCGTCCACAACCAGAGCGCCGACCATGGGGTTGGGATGCGTGCGTCCCTCGGCTTGCTGAGCCAGATCCAAACAAATCTGCATGAACGACTGATCTCGTTCAACTAAGCGTGGATCGTCACTCACCGGTCTGCTCACTAACCGAAAAAGACGGAGGCGACTTTATACAGTTCCATGTCTAAAGTTTTCATCGACTCTGTCGCGTCTGACAGAGGAACATCGACGATGCGATTATTTTGCAATGCCACCATTCTTCCGAATTTTTTCTCGGTGACAAGGTCTACGGCCGCTACACCGAACCGGGTGGCTAACACTCTGTCATAAGCAGTCGGCGAGCCGCCACGCTGGATATGTCCAAGCACCATCGCTCTTGTCTCGAATCCCGTTTCGTTTTCAATCAGCTTTGCCAATCGATCGCCTATGCCGCCAAGCCTCTGAGGAATCTCAGGATCGATATCTTCGGCTCCGGGCGTACCGTTATCACCTTCCAGCTTAGCGCCCTCAGCGACCACGATAATGGAGTGATCCTTGCCGCGGGCGTGACGCTTTTTGATCGCTTCGGTGATGTCGTGCAGCGCAATAATTTTCTCAGGAACCAAAATGAAGTCTGCACCACCAGCGATACCACCATAACAGGCGATCCAGCCGGCATTGCGTCCCATCACTTCACAAACGAGTACCCTGTTATGAGACTCAGCCGTTGTGTGCAGCCGGTCCAGCGCATCGGCGACAATGTTTACGGCAGTATCGAAACCAAACGTGAAGTCTGTGGCGCTCAAGTCATTGTCAATTGTTTTGGGAATGCAGACAACGTTGAGTTTGTGCTCGTTGAACATTCTCAAAGCGACCTGGCAAGTCTCGAGACCACCGACGACTATCAGTCCGTCCAGATTGTTCTTTTTCATCGACTCCATAATCAGCTCAGGACCGCGGTCGAGAGTAAAGGGGTCGATGCGAGAAGTTCGCAAAATCGTACCGCCACGCTGAATTAATCCATCCGTCGACTTGAGCGTCAGGGGCATGACCATGTTCTGCATCGGTCCGCGCCACCCTTCCAGATATCCGACCACTTCACCGTTGTGCTCTTTCATGCCGTGCCGCACTACAGCTCGGATGACAGCGTTCAATCCAGGACAGTCACCGCCTCCCGTGAGTATTCCCATTCTCATTGTGTCTGCATCTCCTAGATCTCCCGGCTCAACTGGAGCCACACCGTTCGTACCTGATCAGCATCTCGACGGCAAGAAGCCAAGATGCTCTGCGACTCGGGATATAAGTATATGGCGGATCCTGGCTTGAACTAGGGCTCTGTGACGTAAAGCTTTTTGACATGTTCTTTCATCTACTAAATTAAAGCTTCCAAAATATCGCCGGATGCGCGCAGATGTTCATCTACTCTTATGAGATGACATGGCTGTGCACAGTGCGCGGCCAGGCGGGACAGAGCGCCCGCGGTCGCGAATTGGACGTGCGAATGCAGAACGTCGGGAGGACTGGACATTGAACTTATATGAGTACGAAGCAAAGCGAATTTTCCAAGACCACGGAATTGCGGTTCCACCTTCGGTTCGCATTACCAAGCCGGAAGAGCTGAGAAAAGTTCATCTCGGATTTCCGCTTACACTCAAGTGTCAGGTGCTCTCTGGCGGCAGAGGCAAGGCAGGCGGCATTAAGTTCCCCAAAGACCTGAAAGAAGGCGAAGCCATCGCCAAAGACCTGCTCGCCATGACCATCGGCGGCTCGAAAACAGAAAGTCTGCTGGTTGAACCGAGACTGAGCATTGCCCGCGAACTCTACATGGCTGTCGTCCTCGACCGCGCCGCCGGCTGCCCGATTTTCATCGCCAGCGCCGACGGCGGTGTTGAAATCGAATCGTCGCACAATGTAGTGACGATGCCGATTCCTTATCCATTCCACTCATTCGTCGGCAGAGAGCTAGCGCAAAAGCTCGGACTGTCCGGCAGCTTGCTCACCAAAGTGGCCGACGTCGCCAACAAGCTTTACAAACTCTTTGAAAGCAAAGACCTCGACCTGGCAGAAATCAATCCGCTCGTGATCACAGAAGGCGAAGATGTAATCGCTCTGGACGGAAAAATTACTGTCAACGACGACTCAATCGGTCGCCAAAAATACTTTGACGGTTGGCAAGAAAAGCACCTCAGCGATCTGAGCCACCTCGAACAACGCGCCAAACTGGCTGACTTGAACCTCGTCGAGCTGGAAGGCAACATCGGTATTCTCTGCAACGGCGCCGGCTTGACAATGGCCACCATGGATATGGTCAAGGCATTTGGCGGCGAGCCTGGAAACTTCCTCGACGTCGGCGGCGGCGGCGACCAGAAAAAGACCCTGACGGCGCTCGAAATCGTCAATGAAAATCCAAAAGTCGAAGTTATCTTATTGAACATTTTGGGCGGTATCACCGCTTGCGACGAAGTCGCCGGAGCACTTGTCGAATTCATGAGCAAGCATCCAGAGCGAACAATGATTGTCAGGCTGCGCGGAAATAATCAGGAGAAAGCAGAGCAGATACTGGCCAAGTCAGGTCTGAAACTCTATCCGGATCTGGAAGATGCCGTCAAAGAAGCAGTCGCCAAGTCGAAAGTCAAACAGCCAGTCGGCGCCAAAGCGTAAGGAGAAACACTGTGATTCTGGTAAATAAAGATACGAAAGTGATCGTACAGGGCGCTACCGGCAAAATGGGCTCAGCGCATACGAAAAGAATGATCGATTACGGCACGAAGATTGTCGGCGGTGTGACACCCGGTCGCGGCGGCAGCGAAATTCACGGACTACCTGTGTTTGACACAGTTGCCGAAGCAGTACAAAAAACTGGTGCAACCTGCTCCGTTATTTTCGTTCCACCTTATCTGGCGTTAGATGCAGGTTACGAAGCACTGAACGCCGGCGTCTCATTGCTCGTGCTCATCACTGAAGGTATACCGCCACAAGATACAGCCAAACTCGTTGCTGCAGTGAAAGCCAAAGGGGCAAAATTAATCGGACCGAACTGCCCTGGAATCATCACACCAGGAGAGAGTTTGATTGGCATTTTGCCAGGCTCTATCTTCAAATCAGGACCAATCGGAATGGTCAGCAAGAGCGGTACTCTGACCTACGAAATCGGACTGGCTCTGACTGATGCAGGACAGGGTCAATCAACCTGCGTCGGTATCGGCGGCGACCCGGTCAAAGGCCTGGACTACCCCGAAGTGCTGCAAATGTTCGAAAACGATCCTCAGACTGAAGTAATCGTTTTGATTGGTGAAATCGGCGGCAACGCTGAAGAAGAAGCGGCAGTGTTCATCAAAAAGAACATCAAGAAACCTGTGATTGCGTATATCGCCGGACAGACCGCACCTCCAGGAAAGAGAATGGGTCACGCTGGTGCAATCGTATCTGGTGGCAAAGGAACAGCTCAATCGAAGATTGAGGCTTTCGAAGCTGCAGGCGTTAAGGTCGCTAAGACACCAAATGAAGTGGCACAAAAAGTGGGCGAAGCACGCAAAACGCTGACGCGCGCTTAACAACCAGATCGCTGCTTGAAGCGGTACGGGAAAACCAAAAATCAAGAGAAAGCGTGCAGGTTGGCTGCACGCTTTTTCAATGGCAGCGGTTTGCCTGCTTGTCTGCCGGGGGCGCCCTATTGCCGGATCGTTTTTCATTAAAGACCTAAAAAAGGTCCATTTTTACGATAGACTGAGTTTGGCGGTCCAGATGAAAGGTCGTCCAGCCACCCGGTCGGTAAGAAAAAAAATGCCGTCCGCCGCTTAAGAACTCGCGGATACCATGGAATTCAGGAAACAGTAATGACTGACGCAGCACCCAGCCTGACCAGCACTCCGGTAGACAAACCCAAACGAGCTCTGGTGCTGCCCGGTGGCGGCGGACGCGGAGCCTTCCAGGTCGGCGTCGCCAAGGCATTACTCGAAAAGGGAATCACGTTTGATTTCGCATACGGTACGAGCATAGGTGGAATCAACGCCACACTGATTGCACAGGGTGCGATCAAGAGACTGGAAGAACTCTGGAGTTCTATTCGGGCCAGAGACATTTTCCATTTGCCATCGGCCGGGTTGATTGGTCGACTGGTGTTGGGACACAAACTTGGTTTGCTCGACACATCCCCACTGGAAGAGATTCTGCGTCGCGAAATCAACTTGCAAAAGCTGAAAGCAAGCAGCACGAAAGTTGGACTATGCACCACAGACTTATGCAGTCTTGAGACCCGTCTGATCAGCATCGACGAGATTATGTCGACGAACGAACTAATAGATATTTTGATGGCGACATCAGCAATTCCTATGGCGTTCCCGCCCAGGCACATTCACGGCAGCGGGCTGTGGGTAGACGGCGGGCTGGTGCGCAACACGCCGATGGAAACTGCTATCCACATGGGTGCAGACGAAATCTTTATGGTGCTCTTGCATCCAGAAAAGATCAATGTCTGCCCGACCAATATGTTTGAGGTTCTGGTGCGTTGCCTCGATATCGTGCTGGATGCATCAGCACGACGCGAAATTCAATCAGCCGAACTATACAACCGATTGATTGCTGCAGGCTCAATAGAATCGCAAGGACGCAAGAACGTCAACATCCGTGTGTTTCAACCGCGCCGTGCCGTCAATACGACCCTGCTGGAGATTGATCCGGAAAGATCTCGCAAACTCATGAAGCAAGGCTACGAAGAGGCACTCGAACAGCTCGCCGACTACCCTTCTGAAACGCCTGCCAGAGCTTGTTAAATCAGTACTGAAAACCGTTTTTGCGAAGATGCACCATGGCCTCGTCTTCAATGTTGAGACCGGCACCATCTACGATCTCACCGATGACAAGGCTGTGATCACCCGCCGCCACCAGATCGTGAACCTGGCACGCCATATAAGCAATTGCGTCTGGAAAAACAGCAGCAGCAGCTCTTTCCATGTCGACAGAGAGCCCCTCGAATCTGTTCAGACCTTCGGTGTGCGGTCTGGCAAAGCTTTTGAAAATGTCCATATTCTTCTTGGACAGAACATTCACCACAAATGGTGCTCCTTTCTTCAGTGTCTGAAGAACAGGTCGATCATTTTTTACAGCCAGAGAGAGCATGGGTGGCTCAAAACCAGCCTGAGCAATCCACGTAGTCAACATACCATCGGGAACACCGTCATGCTTGACAGTGACGACGTAGACACCACTGGCGATGCGACCAATGGCCCGGCCTATACTTTCTCTCTTCTCATCTGTTGCCGCTGCAGTCATTATTCCTCCACTTGAATTTAAATCTACACTGTGCGTGACGCTCAGCAGGTCATGCATGAACTTAAAAGCTTACTGCGGCTTCTTCTCGGACGACGTAGAAGTAGGTGTCAACAAAACTGCATCGCTACTTCTGCCGTTAGACGGTCTCAGCTCCACTTTCTGATTTGCCGATGACGACTGCTGAGTGGTTGTTGAATTTTCCGGTCTCCGCACTAAGCTAGTTTTTTTTTCAATGGGACGGCGCCTGCCTTTGCGCCGGAACCACAACATTATTACCCGAGCCAGTTTGTTTGGATCGTGATGACCGCTCAAAGTCGAACTGAGAACGGCACGGCGCACAGGCACAACTGCCAGCTTACGCAGGCGGTCCGGGTCGTAACGCACGGGCACCGAGGCACCATGATGTTCATCACTGTTGCTCACAGTCGGGATCTCGTCATTAACGAGGACGGCGTTTATATAACGATATCCAGATTGCGGAGGTGCACCGGCATGCTTGAGCAGGGCTTCGACATGATCGGCGACAGAGTAGTTTGTGGTCTCACCCTGTTGCGTCATAACGTTGCAGACGTAGATTTTTCTCGCTTGCGAATCACGCACAGCTTCCGGAATACCCCGAATCAAAAAATTTGGGATGACCGATGTGTAGAGACTGCCCGGACCGAGGACAATCAACTCCGCTCCGAGAATTGCCTCAATCGCCTCAGGCGTCGCTTCCGGGCTCTCCGGCTCGCATCTGACGCGCAGAATCTTTCCATTTGCAGCCGGAATGCGAGACTCACCACGAATTTGCTGACCGTCTGCCATGTCGGCGACAAGCGTCATGTTGCTCAATGTCGAGGGCAATACCTGGCCGCAACTGTTCAAAACGCGGCTTGCAACCCTGACTGCCTCCAACATATCGCCCTTAGTGATCTGACTCAATGCAGTCAGAAAGAGATTTCCGAAGCTATGCCCTTCCAGACCTTCCCCCGCTTCAAACCTGTATCGAAACAGTTCTGTAACTAATTTTTCTTCGTCTGCCAGCGCAGTAATACAGTTACGAATATCGCCCGGAGGCAGAACACCAAGTTCTTCACGCAGTCTGCCCGAACTGCCCCCGTCATCACCGACGGTGACTATGGCGGTGATGTTGTTGGTGAAGGCTTTCAAACCTTTAAGCAGGTTAGCCAACCCGGTGCCGCCGCCGATCACAACCACACGAGGTCCGCTGGCCAGATGCCGCCTTCTGAACAGAACGTCTGGTATCGATTCTCTGTCGTCCGGCAAGTAAGCACCGAGCACAGACTGCGTCATCTTAGTGATCGCCCAGAACAAGAAGAGTCCGCCTGCGACAATCGCGATCACACCTGAAATACGGTACGGCAAAACCTTTGTCACATATTTGAAGACGTCTTCGACAAAGTTGACTGAATTGAAAATCGGGTGATACCCAAGCAGCAGAGCAACACCAAAAATAATGATGCCGATGCCGAAGACGATGAAGACAATCCATCGTTTCAAGCCAGGAAGCAAGAGAGCCTTGATGCGACGTTCCAGAGGGGTCTTCTTAGCCATAATTACTTTGCACCATCAGCAGTGCCGGCATCAACAGTCTTATCCAACTCTCGATGCTGTTTTACAACCTTATAGTCAGGATATGATGCAGCCAGCTCATCGGCAAGCTTTTCTACAAGCGTGGCGGAGCGATGCTGTCCACCTGTGCAACCAAATGCAATGACAAACTGGCCAACCTTCAGCTCTGCCATTTTCGGCAGCACTTTTGCCAGCAGACCCTTCATCGACTCGAGAAAGTCCTGCGCCAGCTCCTGCTCGAGCACATACTGCTGAACGGCATTATCTCGGCCGGTCAGCGGTCGCAACTCTTCTACCCAATAGGGATTCTTCAAGAAGCGCACATCGAAGACGATATTGGCGAGCGGAGGTGGTCCCTGCTTATACCCGAAGGACGTAATGATGATTTGCAAACCATCTTCCTTACTTTTGCTGGAAGACGTTTTTCGATTTTCCAGTTCTTTAGTTGATTTTGATGACATGGTCGCAGTATAGGCTCACTTACAGGCTATTGCAAATTCAGACTTTAGAGTGTTCATCACTTAAATTATACGAATGTTGTGCGCCAATATCGTTTAAAAATTCCAGTAAGCCGCCGCCTTTGATGGATTTTTCAATGTCATGCGCGGAACAAGCTTCAATCACCCAACCGTTTGGTGCGGTCAAACTGATCAAAGAGAAACCACAGATATGGCAGACGCGGTCTGGGATGCGGGCTTGTGAAAGCCCCTTCAAATCTTGATTGAAGTAGCGATTAACGTACAAATCCGGCTCGAGCTTCTGCAGCTTGCGTTTCCAACCCAGCATGATATGGGTCAAGCCTGAGAGTGTGTCACTTCCATTGAATGGGAATGGCACAAAAGCTTTTCGACTTTTATCAGCACACACGACTAACCGACTACAGGCTGTTGTTGTGATTGTTTCGTTGAGATGATGTGCCCGCTCGATGCGGCAATTTTGTCTTGCAGCTTTTCAATGTCACCATCAGCGAATCCATGTTTGGTCATCTCGAGATCTCGGACAAGGTTATTCACAGCCTTGTTGATGAACAGCTCGCCATCGAGATGGTCGATCTCATGTTGTATAGCGCGGCAGAGCAAATCGCCCTCCGCCTCCAATTTCTGGTCGCGTCCCTGCACGTTTTGATAGCGAACAACAATCTTGTTGGCTCTCTTTACTTCAAAATAGACACCGGGAAAACTCAGACAACCTTCCAAACCGACCAGCTCGCCTTCTTTGTGCACGATCACCGGGTTAATGAATACGATTGGTTTTCGCTTTTCATCTTCTCCGGCTACGTCGATAACCATGAGCCGCTTGGAAACGCCGACTTGCGGAGCAGCCAGTCCGACGCCATCGTTTTCGTACATCGTGTCCAACATGTCTTGAGCCAACTTGCGGGTCGAAGCATCAAAACTGCTAATTTTCTTGGCCGGGGTTTTGAGAACCTCATCAGGAAAGTATCTCAGCTGCAGTTTGGACATTTCGAAATTCCTCCTTTCGTGCCCAGAACCTAGATCTCATGGGCTTCTTCGCCGATATTACCATAGACTTGCCAAGATTACACTGCCCACTCTCTAATGCTCGAGCGCGGCAAGCGTCTGCCGGGTAGAATTATGGCCGGTACCTGGTAAACAGGATCGGGAATGTTGCGCAATTGTGCGAAATAAGCAGTAGAGGAAACGATGTTGAAATACAAGACCGTTCAAAGACTCGTCTGGGGCCTGCTTCTGGGATTGTCAGCGAGCACGACCTGGTCCGCAGCTGCTCTGGCAGATTCGCTACCGGCACCTCGCAGACACGCCTTCGTCGCATCCGACAGAACCCGCCTGATGGCGGAAATCTACTCCGCTCCCGGCGACAAGGCGCATCCATGCGTTATCCTCGTTCACCAGCTAGGACGAACAAACGCTGACATGAAACCACTGGTTGCACCGCTTGTAGCGGAGGGCTTCACAGTAGTTAACCTTGACATGCGAGGGCACGGTGCATCGCAGAGCCGGCTTACAGGCGGCAATTTTCCATACACCAAATTCACTAACGCAGACTGGCAACAACTGCCGTTCGACTTGCGAGTCGTATTGAAAAACATGGTCACGGTACCAAACATCGACGTACAAAAATTTGCTCTGGTGGGCGCCTCAATCGGAGCTAATGCCTCGATTATTCAAGCCCGATTGGCCTCCAATGTTGAGGCGGTAGTGATGCTCTCTCCGGGAGTGGATTTCCACGGGCTGAAGCCAGCCGAGTCGATGGCGGGCTATCACAAACCAGTCTTGTTGGTCGCCGCCAAAGACGATACTTATTCGGCCGAATCTGCCACCCAGTTGAGTAAGATGAACAAAAAATCGAGCCTGGACATTCTTCCACAGGGCGGGCACGGCTCTCAAATGTTCGCAGCCCATCCTGAACTAGCCAAACAAATCGCAACATGGCTGCACAAAGCGATGTCTAAATAATGCAAAACAGACGTTTATCGGCGGCGATTGCCGCACTAATATTTAGTTCCTCGAACGGCTGTGCAATAGCAGCCGATTGGGGCTATGACGAAAGCAAACAACCGACAGAGCTTAAAGCATCGCCCGCCAAGTCACTTCAGCCGCGTTCCGGCAACCCGTTCGCTCGTACAGCCGCACCAAAAGCGGTGCCAAAGGCGGAGAGCGCCTCGCCAGAAACTCTCGAAGGAGCTTCTGCAGGCAGTGCACAAGCACTCGTACCACTGAAAGCATCGCCAGCAGCTTTGACCGCCCCAGCTAAGCCGACCGCGCACCCGCCAGCGAAGCCATCCTCAACTAAGTCCACAGCCAGGGGCAGCACGCCCACACCGACAGCAAAGTCCCGGGCGGCAGTTTCACCGGGGAAAAGTAATGGCGCAATTGAAGATTGGATTGAACTGTTTGAGCTTGTCTCGAAAGAGCAAGTTACAGCGGAGCAAAAAGCCAGATACAGAGAAGCTCTTGCACACAAACTGACAACCGAGCGCGGCGCGGAAGTATCACAAATAACCACCTTCTGGCCGGAAGTGCGCGGCAGAATCAAAAACAATGAAGACGAGAAAACCGCCTTTGCCTCCCTCTTCAGAGCCCTGTTGCGCTTTGTACTGAAATCTAAAAATGTGACGGAAGATGATTCAACCATCCTGAGCGAACTACTGGGTCCCGAAAGAATTTCGGTCCCCGGAGATCCACCTCTCACGGAAGATTCAGTTGATGCATACGGCGACATGGCTTGCTTCATGTATGAACAGTCGCACCCTGGCAAATCAGTTGACGCTATCGACAACAGAACAGTTTTTGCCTCGGTAATTGCCCGCAAGTATTCCGAGGCACCAACTGAGAAAGATAAGCGGGCCATGTCCAATTTTTCGTTGAGTTGGGCCAAGTTCAAAGTGATGTGGTTGGCCGCTAATGAAAGCGATCGCAAGCAGCTGTACGAACAAATTGCCATGGGCAAGCCACCCGCCAGCGATATCAAAGATCCGTTAGTGACGGCAATTTTCGCCAATGGACCCTGGCGCTGATTCACTAACAGTTCGCTCGCTATCAGTTTTTTTATCAAATTCTGGCAAAGCGCAATCTCAACCAAACCATCTCGGGGCTGGACTCAACTGGCGGCGAAATTATTTCAACTTGATCTGCAAACCCACACAACTGAGCCATACTTGCCCGGCACAAGCGGCAAACTGCTGATTTACCAGACCGAGAAGATCGCGATATGTGCGAGCCAATTTATGTTGAGGCACTATACCCCAACCCACCTCATTGGTGACAACTATAAAATGCGTCGTCGGTTTGGACTTCATCGACTCCAACAAATCGGCGGCTGCAGTAAAAATTGCCGCTTCCAACTCGGGCAGAGCAACTGACTTCTCATCCAGCGAAAGAAGCATATTCGAGACATATAGAGACAGGCAATCGACAAGGCACACCGAGGTAATTTCGGGAATCTCGGAAACAGCGCGATGAACCGCCAACGGCACTTCAATTGTCTTCCAGGACTGCGGACGACGGGCACGATGTCGTTTTATTCTCTCGACTGCCTCAGTATCTTCGGCAATTTCCTCCATAGTGGCGACGTATAGAACCGGGCCGCCATCAGCGTTTGCCAGCGACTCGGCGAATGCAGACTTGCCGGAACGCGCACCGCCCGTGATGAGCGTCAAATTCTTGACATCAAGCAACGGACTCACAGTTTCCACTTTCTGATCACTCCAAAACCTTGCCTAAGCTGCATGAAAAGCCTATTCTATAAGTCGAGTCTGGGGAATTCAAACAGAATATGCCAAAAAAGACCATCAAACAAGTCGCTACCGACAGCAATGAGTATGCAGCAATCGGCGACCGTGCCGTGTTGGAGATGTACCAGGCATTCATGGCCGGCTATGTCAAAAGGATAAATGATGCTACCTTCGGAGTCACCATAGGTGGAGTCAGGATCGGATCAGCAAAATATACGCGATTGGCACAAATAAATTTACGCAGCCGAGTGATCACATTCTCACGCTTCGCCGTCGAAAATGTTCCCGAAAGAGGCAGACGCTATCTTGTGCTTCACGAACTCGCACACGTCAAGGAATTCAATCACAATTCGAAATTCTGGGCACACGTAGAACGCTTTGAGCCTGAATACAGAAAAGTGGGTAAGGCATTGCAGTCGGCTTTTTCAAAGAATGTCAGAGAAGAGCAACAAAAGAGGGTTCTCGAACTCCTTAAAAATCCAGTCGACGGACAGCTCGAGACATCAGCGAAGATTCTCGGCGCCCGATTGATGAACAACAGAACCATCGAATCGCTCCTCCTTACCTCTCGATCTGAGGAATATTTGGGCGAAGAAGAAGCGGGCGAGAGTTACGAATGTATGGAAGACGAATTCAGCCTGTGGGACGACAGCCACCACGGCACCATAAATGGTGGCTCAGACGATGATCAGGAGTGATCGCTGAAGACGGCGTGGAGCACAGGCACACGAAGCATTGAGATCAGATTAGCAACTGGCTCGAATACTCAAGAGGTGTTTATAGCCAACTCGACTATTGTAAACAAACGATTGCAATAAACATAATGTCACCCTTTGAATCATGGAAAAGCATATGAAGACTCGTTCTTTGAAGTTTATGCGCGAACAATTGTTAGGGGAATCTGTTTTTTTCTTATCATGGATAGTAATAACTTGTTAGAATGTCCACTGCTCGAGGGGACAGCCCCCTGATGGAAAGTGGGCGGCTTTCCAGCCAAGTGGTACCAAGCGCCCGAGTGTGATTAGACTATGAGCCGAAGAGTTGTCGTAACCGGAATTGGCGCTGTTACGCCGATTGGTACTGGACGAGAAGACCTGTGGAAAGCGATGCTGCGAGGAGACAGCGGCGTCGGTTACATCACCCAGTTCGACGCAGAAGCAGTCGGCCTGACGGTCAAGATCGCCGCGGAAGTCAAAGGTTTCAACATCCAGGATTTCTACACCGATGCTCGCCAGGTCGGCTCGATGTTGAAAGAGATGGACAGAGTAACGCTGTTCAGCATGGCAGCTGCCAAGCTCGCCCTTGCCGATGCAAACTTGAATATCCGTGAGACGGATGCAGAACGGGTCGGTACATTCATTGGAACAGGAGTCGGTGGCATCATTACGACCACTGAAGACCATATCAAACTGATGCAAGGCGGGCCAAAGAAGATTGGCATTCGTTCAATCATCAAATTGATGCCCAATGCTCCTTCCGGCCAGGTTGCCATCGCCCACGGTGCCAAAGGTCGAGCCAAGAGCGACGCTACTGCTTGCGCAAGTGGCTTAGACTCACTGTTCGACGCCTTCATGTATATCAGAGACAATCGCGCCGATGTAATGATTTCAGGTGGCAGCGAGGCCTGCTTGAACTCCTTCACTGTCGCCTCCTTCAACAACATGATGGCTTTGTCCCGCCGCAATGACGCGCCAAAAGAAGCAAGCCGCCCATTTTCAGTCGACCGGGACGGTTTCGTAATCGGCGAAGGTTCAGTGATTTTGATTCTCGAAGAACTGGAACACGCGCTGCGTCGCAACGCCACAATCTACGCCGAGATAGTGGGTGGGGGTGCAACCTGTGATGCGTCACACATAGTAGCACCAGAAGAGACAGGAGACGGAGCCGCACGTGCCATACGCGAGGCCCTGCGTGATGCACAGCTGTCACCGACAGACATCGATTACATCAATGCTCACGGCACATCGACCTTGCTCAACGATGAGCGCGAAACGATGGCAATCAAATCAGTGTTCAAAGAACATGCTTACAAACTGGCAATCTCGAGCACGAAATCAATGGTCGGTCACCTGCTCGGCGGAGCCGGTGCAATCGGCGCGGCTGCCACAGCCCTCTCGTTGCATCACCAGCAATTGCATCCGACCATTAACCTGCACAATCCCGACCCGAAATGCGACCTGGATTTCATTCCCAACGTCTGTCGTGAAGCCAAGGTTGATTACGCGCTAACCGAAGCGCTGGGCTTTGGCGGACACAACACAGTGCTGGCGATGAAACGTTTCGTCGCTTGATCGACGACGATTGAACCGGCTCCACTTTCGCAGTAGATTGACGACCAGTCGCTAGACTTTGGCGAGGTTGTCGTCACCTTTCGTTGGTTGAGTATTCAGTGCAACAACTGCATTTGGATCGTTGGGATCTACTGCATTTGGATCATTTGCATTCTGGCTGAGATTTTGTGCCAGATTGATCGCCCCCGCCTGATTGGTTGGAGCTGCGGCGCTGCCGGATCCGTCAATTCCAAGCTCTTCGTCCTTTTCGAGCTTGCTCAAATCTTGATTGCCCTTGCCGCCTTCACTTGCTGCGACGCGATGACTACCGATTTGACTCCAGTCAACCGTAGTCCACGATTTAGACGCACCAGCTGCGCCACCAACAACACCCGGTCTGCCAGCCTTAGATGTGAATTGATTGGGGCTGTTCAGAAGCATTGCCTGATTGGAAATTTCCATAACGCGCGGAATCGGAAAGCGCACTTGAGCAATCTTAGTCAAATCTTGCTCAGGAGTTGCGGCAATGCCACGGGCACGCGGAGTAATCTGAACCGAAGGTCTGGCTTCTTCAGCTACTACCGGTGGTGCACCGGGACCACGGTTGAAGCCCCACGGATTGCCGCCGTGCTGCTGCTTCCACCACCAGCTGGCGCCTGCAGTTGGGAAACTTCCGGCAGGAATATTGTTTGTCTCGTCAGCATGCAAGAACTTGGGAGTTCCGTAGACCTGCATTGCCGGAGACATCTTCACGTCTTGAGCATCATTCTTGAAGACGACTTGCTGCGAAGCGCGTACATAATTATCTCCAGTAGCTGAATCTGCGGCCTTCGGTGCGGCAGAAGCGTTATTTGCATTAGCAGGGTTCGCGGCATTAGTACTGCTGCTTGCTGCTGCCGTCTGATTCGTTCCTTGTGTTTGAGCCGCTCCAGAAGCACCTTTCACTTCAGTTGGTTTGACTTCAGCTTCTTTCTTCGACTGCTCATTATTGCGGGTTTGTTCATCCTTACCTGCTTGTTCAGCTTTTCGTGCTTGAGCCTCGGCTTGCGCACTGAGCACATTGTCGCGAGCCATAGCAGCGATTTTGTTCAAGTTGTATGCGGCCACGCCATCGAGTGTCAAAATGCCACCGGTAGCCATAGCGATGTCAGCCAGGGTCTTCTTGAAGATCGGCTCGTTGACAGGCAATCCAAAGAGTTTGCCAGACTCGAACAGTTTTGTTTTAACAGTGTCTTCCAGATCGGTAAGCTTACGCTGGTTGCTCCAGAACTGTGCACGCTCGCTGATCAAGCCACTTACAGGTCCGTCACCCAGCTTCTCGATCGACTTGCCACTCAAGATAATGCGATCCGCAGCCGCGGTAGCAGTGGCTGCATCGGCACTCTGTGCCAGCTTGAGCAGCTCGCGACCAGGCGCTCTTGCCACTTCCGGATGAGCGAGAATGTTGGCGATAGCGTCAACACCGCTGATTTGCTGCTCCAGTTTGAGAAGGTGCGGTGCCACCACCGAGTCGCCAGGGACTATAGCCTTCATAACAGCTACATCGTGTTGAAGCTGTTCCAGACGAAGAGCTTGAACACGCGAACCCAGACTGCCTTCTTGCAGTGAACCAAGTTGCTGTTGAATTTTTGCGCCCTGGTACTCGACTAAATCAATTGAGCTGGTTCTGGCGGCTACAGTCGAGCGATCGAGATCAGCAAGAGCCTGACGCACTTGAGCACCGGCAGACGTGCCCATCTCGCGCTCTACGGTGGCAATATCTTTAGCACGCAGAGAAAGTTGCTCGGTGCGATTCAAAACGTTAGCCGCACCAGATTCAGTGGCAGCGACACGAATGTTCTCCAGAGAGATACGCGCTGCATCTGTAGTAGCTTTGGCCTCGAGTGCGGAGACCTGGCGCACAACAGACTGTGACTGTTCGCTCACGTGAGCGACAGATCTGTCGACTGTCGCCATACGTTCGAACGTACCTGCTTCGTTCTCCAAACGAGCCACGCTGGTGCGCAACCCAGCCACTCTAGCCTCACCGACTTCGGCTTCGACCAGACGCAGATTCTTATTCATCTGGGCCAGTTGCTCGGTTCGTTCGCTGGCGGTGGCAGCTTTGAACGTGCTGGCACTGGTCTGCAATTCAGACAGAGCAGCTTCTGATTTGAGCGGAGCAGTCGATGTAGCCTTGAGCAACGTCGCTTCTCTAGCGACATCATCGGCATGATAAGCGACTCTGGAAGAGACATTTTCGAATTGAGTGAGGCGCTCAGCTGCCTCAACATGCGGAGCCATAGACTCGACAGTCTTACTGATCTGAGTCGACCGGGCTGGGAATTCGGTTGCCACCTCAGTGGCCGATTTCTGCACAGCCGCATATGCTTCCGCCTTCTCAGTGGCGGTTGTTGCTTGCTTCATGCGAGCCGTCGCCGACTCCAATTCGCGAACTGATGCCGGCACTCGTCCTTCGACAGCCACATCCTGAGCCAGTGTTCTGGTTTGAGCACTGAGCGAGCTGATTCTTTCGTCCACCTGCGCGACAGCACTTTCGATTCTCTGCGCACGAGCAGCGGTCTCGACCGGGGCGCCGAGAGATTCGACTGTTCGTGCAACCTGTGCACCTTCAGGAGAAAGTTCTTTAACCGCGCCGGCAGCCTTCTCCATTTTGGCGTAGGCTTCTGCCCGCTCAACTGCATTTGTAGCTTGATTGAATTCTCTAGTTGCCGTACTGAGCTCGCGAACAGCAGGGTTTTCGGCAAACTTCGTCGAGAGCCGAGCCGTCTCCTGGGTGAGCTGGCTGGAGCGTTCGGCTATCTGAGTTGCCACCAGTTCAGTTTGTTCGACTTTCGCTGCCGTCTGAACCGGAGCGCGCAGCCCCTCAACGGTGGTCCGTAAACTTGCACCGGCCTCTGGAATTTCATTGGCCACTCTCGCTGAAGCTCTCTCGACAGCACCAAGAGCCTGAGCTCTTTCTGTCGCGGTCGCCGCTTCATTGAATTGTCTTGTTGCGGAGGTTAGCTCCTGCACAGAACTCTTCGCGCCATATTTTGCAGCCAGTTCTGTGGCTTGTTCAGTTAAAGCAGATGACCGTTCAGTAATTTGAGCAGCCGCGACTTCAGCCACTTCGCTTCTTGCCGCAGCCTGTACAGGGGCTCTCAGTGATTCGACTGTAGTACGCAGCGATGCAGCTGTTTCAGCCGGCACTTCGCTCATTACTTTCGCAGAAGCTTTCTCGACTGCAGCCAGCGCTTGTGCTCTTTCAGTTGCACTTCCGGCCTGCGCCAGTTGCTTGCTGGCAAGATCAAGCTCTCGCACTGCCGGTGAGGCCGAAGACGAAGTCAGCTCGGCTACCTGTTTTGTCAAAGCAGCTGAACGATCTGCAATCTGGGTTGCCACCACTTCCATCGTTTCAGACTTAGCAACGAGCTGCACCGGTGCCTTAAGTGCTTCAACAGTGGTGCGCAAAGCAGCGCTTGATTCGGCAGGTAAGTCGGCGACAACCCTGGCGGTGGCGCGTTCTACAGCACCGAGAGCCTGTGCCTTTTCAGCAGCAGTTCCAGCTTGGGTCAACTGTTTGGTAGCCAGATCCAGCTCTCGCACCGAAGCCCGTTCACCAAACTTGGCGGTCAATTCTGCAGTCTGAGAAGTGAGAGTGGAGGAATGCTCAGCGATTTGCGCCGTCGCGGTGCGCAACTGCGAGACGCGCTCAACTGCGGCCGTCTGGGTTTGCAAATTAGTCAGTGTGTTGCGCAAGGCAGATGTTTCGACACCCTGCTGCTCGAGCACGCTCAAAGTTTTGTTCAACTGACCGAGACTTTCAACACGCTCGGCGCCGGTGCCGGCGGCTTTGAACTTTGTCAGTCCAGTTTCGAGATCGGTCAAGGCCGCTTCAGAACGTGAACCTAGATTACCGGTTGTGCGCAACACACTTGTCTGCTCAGCGAACTGATTGACGTGCGGGGTCAACTGTTCAATGGCCTGCACAGAATGCTCAGTTCGAGCCACTTGAGGCACAACCGAGTCAGCCACCCGTCCGGCATTAGCCTCTACTCCTGTGAGTCGGCTGCCTGCCGCCGTGGCGTCGCCCGTCAAATTGGCGAGCTTGCCGGCATCGTTTGTTACGGTCGTCAACTTTCCAGCATCGCCTGCGGCAGTCGTCAACTTTCCAGCATCGCCTGCGGCAGTCGTCAACTTTCCGGCATCGCCTGCGGCGGTCGTGAATTTTCCAGCGTCACCAGCGACGGTCGTCAATTTTCCAGCATCGCCAGTCAGATTTGCGACGCGCCCCGCATCACCCGTCAAATCAGCAGCGACTCGAGCCGTAGTCAGATCACCTGCAACTGCGCCTCTGCCAAAGGTCGGAATGCTCTGAACAGTGCCACTCAATGTCGTTTCAAGTTCAGTCGCGCCCGATGGTCTAAAGCGCTCGAGGAACTTACTGACCACACCGGCACCCTGTTCGGTGCTCTGCAGCCCGAGGAACCGATTTGGCATGGACATTTCGCCAAGACCTAAACTCGAGGCAGTCTCTCCGCCACGAACGAGGAACTTGGTAGCGCCCTCTGTAGCGGGCAGTACCTTCTCGCCAAAGCTTCCCGTTTTGACGAGTCCTGCCGCAGCCTGGTCCATAACCGTACCGGAGCGAGTCAGCAATCCGGCTTCTGTTGTCAGAGCAGCGCCATCTCCAGCCAATGCTGTGCCTCTGGTCAAGGCAGTAGCATCACCCATCAGGGACGAAGTTCTGCCTAGAGCGGTCGCATCGCCCATCAGGGACGAAGTTCTGCCTAAAGCGGTCGCATCGCCCAAAACAGTTGAACCGCGTAAACCGGTCACCGTCGTCTCCAGGGCACGCATGGTGGTTCCGGTCTCGCCGAGAGTGTTAAGCCCCTTCGTGACGACCGAAGCTTCGCGCAAGTCGCCAGCGATATTTCCGGCTTTAGCAGCGCCACTGCCGCCGACAAAAAGCGAACCGATAATGAATGTAGCCTGTCCGGCCATATCGGCCCTGGTTTTTAAATCGCCCGAGTTCCACTGCTGTGAAAGCTGACCGGGAATAGCAAGCAAAGCATCAGGATTGTTATAAGCAAGAGAGACTGTCTGACTGACGCCATGAATCAGCTTGCCCGCTGCCGGCACCCAGCCCATTCCCTCTGCGGTCGTGCCACTGCCACCGGCAGCAATATTTTTCTTGAGCAGTACGTTATCGACGCCGAAGATCGAATCGGCCATGCCGTAGGCTTGTTTGCCGACACCTTGAACGAAACCAGTTCCCATTCCGAGGAGACTGTTATCTGGAGTTGTGGCTGGCTTGGCAGGAGCCGTTGCATGCTCGTTGGGCGCCAGACTGGCTAAATTAAGGTTGCTTCCCAGGGCTGGATTGGCAGGAGCGGGCGTGGATTCTTTCGGATCCAGCTTGCCTAGTGAGAAATTGTTCCAGCTACTTGTCATACAAAAAACGTGAAAACCAATAGGGCTCGCAGTCTATGAACTTTCATCCGGGGTTTGTCGGTTAGTTTTCCACCTTCCTGACATCTCGTCTGTATCCGAATACCTGACACTTTTGACACTCAAGTGGTAACTTTTAACCCAGAATAATCCTTAAAACCCCCGTAGACATGGGGAAACTACGCAGTTAAACGGACGTGACACCCTGTTTCCGAACATTATTAATGTGAAAAATTTCGTTCAATTACATAGATTCCCTTTTCAGGGGCTTTTTTAAACCTTTTCAAACTTGTCAAGAGGCAATACTAATCTGAATTTGGAGCATTTCCGCATGATCCTCAGACGCATAAAAGAGAATATCGACGCCATTTTCGACCAGGATCCGGCAGCAAGATCCAGGCTGGAAGTGGTTCTCTGCTATCCAGGGTTTCACGCCGTCACCCTTCACCAGCTCTCGCATATGCTGTGGACTCATGAGTTCTACACTCTGGCTCGTTGCGTTTCACACTTCAGCCGCGTCACAACAGGCATCGAAATCCATCCGGGGGCAACTTTAGGCCGTCGCGTTTTTATCGACCACGGCATGGGAGTTGTGATTGGAGAGACCACAATCATTGGCGACGACTGCACCATCTACCAGGGCGTCACCCTGGGAGCTGGTGCCGCAGCCCGCATGGGCTCAACCACGCGGGGCACAAAGCGCCACCCGACACTGGGAAACGGTGTAGTGGTGGGCAGTGGCGCCGAGATTCAAGGAGACATCATGGTCGGCGACAACGTTCGCATCGCCTCGGGCTCCATTTTGCTTAAGGACGTTCCGGACAACTCGGTCGTTGTCGGCGTGCCAGGGCGGGTAATTTATCGGGACGGACAAAAAGTCAAAGATGAAGTGCCCGATATCGAAGCTGAAGCCATCAAAAGCCTGAAAGACCGAATTCGCAAACTGGAGAAGCAACTGCAATCAGTCATGACCTGCATGGAATCTTTGCAACTTTCGTCACCGGTCCCACCTGTAAACGAAGAAGAAGAAAGCCCCACTTCGCCCACTTCTACCGATCCAGTCGACGTTTTCTTGCACGGCGCTGGAATTTAGAGGCTCCGAACTTGAAATCAAGTGACAAATCAGGTTGCGAATCTGGGTAATATATTCCTGACGGTGTTGGCGCAGATTAACTCAGTGCAAAAACATCTGGATGTAGCCCACCTATTTTTCGGAGAAAGGAAACTCAATGGCTGAAAGCGAGCTAGAAAAGGCATTTGCTACGCTTGCCGAAGCGCTTACTCTGACCGAATCTGAAATCACAGAAGAAGTCAATGTGATTCAGCAGCAAATTCAGGAATTAAAAGAGCGCATCGTCCAACTCAATAGTAAGCAGCAAACTCTATCGCACGACAAAGAATCGATATCAGAGATGTTTAATCGATACTGTGCCACTGATGCCGGTGCTACGCCGTCCGATTTTTGAGCCTCCAGATTTTTACCACCCCTTCTCAGAAGAATGCCGCTTATTGACCGGTTTGTCTAAGTTACGGAACCCGCGTAACTCGGCATAACAAGGTGCTATAGTGGAACCTGACGATACAACTACTCGCGCTTTCAACGAAGTCGGGGAATGATCAAGTAAAAGATGCCAGCCTCTTGCCCGTATTGTGGTGCCACTCTTAATTTCGGACTCAAATTTTGCGTAGTGTGCGGCAGACACACTTCGGCTAACGAAATGAGCAAAATGGGCGGCGGTTTAAAGAGCGGCATCAAGCAGGCGGACATGACTCGCCGGCTGGACGATAATCTTTCCGCAAACAACTTCAACAGCTCGCGCAAACCGACGCGCTTCCGCAAGCACGTTAAAAGCATGTCGGAACATGCGATTTATATTTTCATCGGAGTGGCGCTCTTTTTCTGTGCCGTTCGATTCACCGTTCAGACATGGTTTCCCCATAAGATTCACACGGTCCTGGCGCCCATTCTCGGCAAAAATGCAAATGTAGTAGAACAGACTCTTACAGGCAGCCCGGCTGATGAGTTGGAAGATCCTGACGCGCCTACTGACGAAGATAAGGACGCAGCTGCAGCAAAAGCCAAGGCAGAAGCCGACGCCAAAGCCAAAGCGAAAGCCGCGAACGCAAAAGCCGCTTCAAAGAAACATCGGAAGAGACACAGGCACTAGCTCGTTAGCCTTTTCCTGGCTATCCAGACGCATCCACCTTATGTAGTGGGACGCTCGTCGTCGCGAGCCAGGCGAACCATACCCATCTCTACCAACAGTTTGAATTCCTCTGCACTCCAGGACTTTTTTACTTTCGGCGAGTGATAGAGGCTGGCGCGAATTTGCTTGCCTCCGGCACCAGTCACTTCGTAGAAGTATTCCTTCTCGTAATAAGGTGGTGCCTTAACGAGCAGCAGTTGGCCTTTTTTCAAATCATCTAACACGGCTTGCGAAGCTACTGATGAACAAGCTGACGACCGATTTCCACTTTAGAATCGACGCTACTGCCTTGATAGACTTGATAAGACTTCGCATCACGCATCAACTTCTCGACCGGATACTCTTTCGAATATCCATAGCCGCCATAGACCTGGACCGCGTCAGTAGTGATTCTCATCGCCATGTCCAGAGCAAACGACCGCGCCACTGCAGCCGACACCAGGCCGGTTTGCTCGGCACCGGCAATAGCGCAAGCCTGATAAATCAGAAGTCTGGCCGCTTCAATATCTTTGGCCATATCGGCAATCATGAAACCTACAGCCTGATGCTGGGCGATCGGCACGCCGAATGTCTTTCGCTCCTTTGAATATTGAATGGCATTTTTCATTGCACTACAGGCGATACCAAGCGAACCGGAAGCAAGCAAACAAGCGGCTTGATCTTGCAAGAGCTTGAGCATCTGTTGATCGGCTTGAAAAATATCGTCAGAAGCGATTTGAACATTGTTCAGCCTTATCGACGTGAGCGGCAAAGCTTTTCTGCCGACCGAGAAAGCAGTGGCACCACATTCAACACCAGCGCTTTTTTTTGAAACAACGAAGAATTGGCGAGGAGATCCGCCTGGGGAAACCACGAACCAGTCTGCATTGACACCATTTGCCACGACCGCTTCACCGCTCAGGACTTTTCCGTCTTTGAGTTTGAGAGAGTCGTTTTTCTTCTCGGTCGAGGCAAACAAATTAACATCAACACCGGCGAAGATTGGTGACTCGGTCAGAGGTTGCAAAAGCTTTTTCTTGTGAGCATCTGTACCCAACGCAAGCACAATCATCTGCGCCAGAGTGTTAGCCTCGACAACCCCATAAATGCCACTGCATCCGGCAGCCAGCTCCTCTGCGATGACACAAGATTCCAAAAGAGATAAACCAAGCCCACCAAATTGATCCGGAATCAACGTTGTCGCCAGTCCCAGTTCCCACAACTGCTTCAACAGTGCTTCGGGAGCCTTTGCCTGCTGATCGCATTCATATGCTTTTGGCGCCAGTTCGTTTTCAGCAAACTCGCGCGCCAGCTTCTGAAATTCTTGCTGCTCTTCAGTCAATGCTAAGTCCGGCATAATCTTTCCTCCGCGCCTGGGCGCGTTACATTCTGCATATATTCCATACAACAGTTTATTTGAGATCCACGCAGAACAAGCCAACTCCAGACGGTCCGAACCGTCTAAAAAGAAGTTCATCTCAAAAGCGCAAAACCAGTCAGGTTCCACTTGACCGGAGGTTGCAGGGTAGTCATGATATGCACAACCCGCTCAATTGACGAGCAGTGGCATCGCGACGTTCGATTTTCAGGCACAAAAACATGGCTGTTCTGGTAGCTCCTTCCATATTGTCCGCAGACTTCGCCAGGCTTGGCGAAGAGATCAAGCGAGTAGAGAGCGCAGGCGCCGACTGGATACACGTTGACGTCATGGACGGGCAATTTGTACCGAACCTGACAATAGGACCACCTGTGGTGCGAGCAATTCGCAAGCAGACCAGTTTGCCGCTCGATGTTCATCTGATGATAGTCGAGCCCGATCGATATCTGGAAGATTTCGCCGAAGCAGGCTCCGACTACATTACAGTGCACGTCGAAGCATGCGTACATTTGCAAAGAACGCTCTCTCACATACGCAAGCTCGGCAAAAAAGCTGGTGTTTCCTTAAACCCCGGCACGTCGCCTGAGACGATAAGATATGTTCTGGATGACCTCGATCTGGTTCTGATAATGTCTGTAAATCCTGGTTTCGGAGGGCAGAAATTCATCGAAGCAGTGGTGCCTAAAATCAAAACAGTAAAATCGATGCTCGAGAACGCCGGTCATCCTGAAGTGCGTATCTCCGTCGATGGTGGCATCAATCCGACCACGGGGCGCGTAGTCGTAGATGCTGGTGCAGACGTGCTAGTAGCCGGCAATGCAATTTACGGCGCCAGCGATATCAATAAGGCGGTCGCCGATTTGCATATAACGCCGACACCAGCCGGCAGTGTGAAATAATTCGAGCAGACGTAAGGAAAGGGAGCTACAAATGCGAAGCGACATCCTGAAGATCCAGACTCTCACCATAGTTGCACTTGCTGCAGCGGGATCACTTTTGCAGCCCGCGCTTGCAAGAGATATCGACTTTGCGCAAGACACCACCCCCATCGTTCACGCAGAACAGGCTCCTGTTTCGTCAGATCAGATCCTGGATATCAGCACATCCAGTTCAAGCGCCCTGCGCATGGAAGGCGAACAATTGATTCGCGTCAATAAACTGGACAAAGCGATCTCGGTTCTCGCCAGGTCGGTCGAGATGTCGCCCGAAGACATGGACGGTCGCATCTTGTACGCCGAAGCGATGGAAAAGAAGTTAGCGCACCAGACGCCTAAAGACCCTCAATTGCACAATCTTGCAGTGCGCCAGTGGCTGTATATAGCCAAGAAAGGCCAGTATATGGACCAGAAAGTACAGGGCATGAAGCACCTGAGCAATATCTGCGGTACTAAACCGCGCATGCTGGAGACAGAAGATCGTTTCCTGGCGCGTGTTCTAATGCCTGAAGAGAATCAACAAGTGGCAAACGGCAAGACAGCGCCGGGCGCCGAGAACTACTAAGCAACGAAATCGAGTTTCTCTTATTTGCTCTCTGCTTCAACAGACGAAGGTCTTGCCGTTTTCGCTTTGATCCACTGAAACAAGTGCAGAACCATGCGGATGCTGCCGAAAATTATAGACAGGATGCCCACAGTCATCCAGGTGAAAGGCGAATGCTGCTCGGCCAGGTGCTTCCGCACGATAATCATGTCGTTAGTGAAATTCGTATCTGGAATGTAAAAGGCAACCAGTAGAAGAAATCCGATGATAGTGTTGAGAACGCCGAAGACAACCCAGGGCCATCCTGGTTTCCAGGCATACAGCAAGGGGAAAAATCCGACCAGAAGCATCCCATCAGGTACCCAACCAAGTGGAGAACGTGCTGGTATTACAAACGCAAGAGCAAAACCTAAAATCCATAATACGGTAGAGGCAATTGCTGCAATTTTGGCGCCGCCGGTTTTCTTCTTCTCTTTTACAGTAGTTTCAGCCATTCTCCGCCGCCACCTCAGCCAGGAACTTCACTATCTGCACAAATTCTTCGGGCACATCACGGGCGGTATCAAGACTATCGGCGATAGATTTAGCGAAAGCTATTTTATCGAAGTCACCAAGTTTTCGTTCTTTCCATAACTTGTTTAAAACGGCTTTGCGACTGCCTCTACCGGTAATCTCATCAGGCGCAACCGGGCGAACTAAACCATGAAATGATTCCAGATATTTATTCAAGTGACGAGCGAAGGTGGCCGTGTCAAAAGTATCTTCGATCTCACCTGACCTGAGAACGAAAAGCCTGTCGCAATCTCGAACTGCATCACTGATAAGAGACGCCTGCTCTTCTGCATCTCTGTCCAGAATACAGACAATCGGCAAAGCGACGAGATCACGCAAAAATAGATACCGTTTCGCCACTTGTTTGGCACCGCCAGCGGAGACAATCATAAATGCCTGGCTCTGGAAATCAACTCCCATGACCTTTGCGAAACGAGGCAATAGTACCTCCTCAGTTGGTCCTTCCACTATGACAATCGTTCGCGGCATAAAGCCACCAGGCAAATCAGACCTGAAGACTTGCAGAAGTCTGAGGAATCCAGCATGCACTGAAGCGAAAAACTTAGCATCGAATTTGGCTTCAGCGATGAATTTCTCGTCAATCTGCTTCAGCGCCGCAAGCAGAAAGGCTGCCAGCATACTGCCGCTCCATGGTCCATCACCTTTCAGATAAGACCAATCAGGCGTCGCCACGAAGCAATGATTAAGCCAGTGAATTTGACCTGGTGATAAATTTGCATCTTGAAACCAAGTCTCAAGCCCCCGCCGGAATTGCGAGGAATGTCCCTGACTCGGCTCGGAAGCACCGCTTTCGATAGCCCAACTGGCAAAAGCAATCTCTTCGAAACAACCAATCTCCTCGAGAGCCAACAGAACGCTGAGAAGCCTGGAAGAATCTGGAGTTGGACGCCCCCCGTAAATAGCGTCAAAAAGCTCGTCTTGCTTATCCTGTTTGGCATTATTCAGGTCTCTCTCTCTGGCAACTGAATACTTCAGCTGCCTGGCCATAAACTTCTTCAAGCGAGTGCAGCGACTTGATGGTTCGTCGAATAAAAGATACTTCTGCAACATCGACCAGAAGTCTTCTGCCGAGAGCGGAGGAAACGCACTCAGGTCCGAGTTGTATTTGTCACCAACAATTTTCAAATGTGTACTCTCGACCAAATCCGTAAAAGCAAGCGCACGCTTTAGTTCTGTGCCCACTAGATCCTAGCATCACATCCTTAATGACAATTTTTCGTGATATCCCCTTTCCTATTGTCATCTCTTTAGTTACGCTAGAGATTCGTCCATAAATTTTTCGTGCGGGCTTTAGGTATGGTTGCACTTCAAGAGCTTGAAGATATTTGCGTGCAGGATGGTCAGGATTCCGTGATCACATCCGGCTCGACGTGGGCAGCCATCTGGCACATGTCCTGGCCTTCGCTCGTGCAGATGATCACAATTGCTGCAGCCAGCTTCGTCGATGTCTGGGTAGCCGGCAAGTTAGGCAGCGACGTGCAAGCCGCTATCGGTGTCGGTGGGCAGGTCTGGTTCTTCATGATCATGCTGGCCGTGGCACTGTGCGCAGGCGCAACTGCGATCGTCAGCCGTTACTGGGGTGCGAAAGACATGGAAGGCGCCATCGAGGCAGCCAGACAGTCACTCGTATTCGGACTGCTTTTCGGCATAAGCTCCGCAACGGTCGGCTTCCTGCTCGCCAAGCCGTTCTTTCACCTGCTTGGCTCTTCACCCAAGGTGGAGGATCTGGGCTGGCAATACATGAAGTGGGATATCTGGTCACAGATTCCGTTCACGATGTTGTGGATCACAAACTCCATATTCAGAGCTAAAGGCAACGCGAAGACGCCTATGGCTATATGGATTTTGATGGTATCGCTCGTCATCGCGCTCGACTTCACGTTCTGCCTTGGACCGTTCCACTTCGGCATCGCCGGGTTCGGAATGGCCTGGCTTCTGGCTGGAACAATCGGAACGGCAGTGGCGCTGTACATTCTGAGCAAATCCGACATCGGAGATTGTTTGAATCCAAAGCTCATCTTGCACACTGGTTTCAACAAAGAGTGGATTGTGCGACTGATGAAGATAGGCATCCCAGCCTGTATCCAGGACATCGCATGGGTCGGAGGAAACTTCGTTCTCTTCCTCATCTTTGCCCAGACCAAAGACCCGACCTCGTGCCAGGCGGCATGGGCTATCGGTCTGAGACTGGAAGAGATGGTAGCGGGTCTGCCCATACATGCATTGAGCATGGCCATCGCCACCATTGTCGGACAGAATCTCGGAGCAAAACAGCCAGACAGAGCTGAGAAAGCAGGATGGCAGGTGGCAGCTGTGGGCAGCGCCTTCAACTTGTTATGCGGAGTGTTGATGTTCTGCTTTGCAGAGCAGATCGCCCGGGTAATGAGTGCAGACGAAACTGTCGTACAGCACACAGCGTCATACCTGCGTATCATCGGCATCTGCGAACCATTCGTGGCAGCATGGATTACCTTGTTCGGTGCAATGCAAGGAGCCGGTTACACGAACTGGCCGATGTGGGTGAGCTGCTTCTTCCTGACCGCCGTAAGACTGCCGCTGGCGTATTACCTGACGGTGACACTGCAGTGGGGACCAAGCGGTACGTGGACAGCGATGTCATCCACAGCCATGGTGATTGGTTTGATCGCTATCTGGCGCTTCAAAACAGGCATCTGGAAGAACCAGAAGGTCTGATCACCGATCAAAGCTCGGACAAATTTGTTCGAGCTTTGAACTTTTTCGATGATTTCTTCGTAGTAACTAATGTCAGAGCAAGGGCGGAAGAGACAACGTTTCAGCCTTTGCGGCTTTAGCTATTAACGCTTACAGAGGTGAATCATGGCAAGAAAACAGAGCCTGCTGGAAAAGTTCGACTATGGTGTGCCGAAAATTCGGCTGTGCCTGGTCAACGAACACAAAATTGCGCGCGAGCCCTATCCGATCCAATCGCCACTGGACGCCAGCAGGCTCTTGAAGCCGCTCAGACAGGCAAGTGAAGAATACTTCCTCAGCCTGCATCTAAACGCAAGAAACGAGGTGATAGGCATTCATGAGGTATCTCACGGTACACTTTCATCCAGCCTTGTGCATCCACGAGAAGTCTTCAAAGCCGCACTGATGGCTAACAGCTACGCAATCATCGTTTGCCACAATCATCCCAGTGGCTCGACGATTACTCCCAGCAAAGAAGACATTGACACAACAAAACAACTTCTCAATGCCGGCAAATTGATGGGCATTGCAGTCATCGATCATTTGATTGTCAGCCCTCTCCAATCAGATGATGTTTACAGCTTGCGCGAAAACATGCCGCATCTCTGGCAAAAATAAAACTGTTACAGACTGAAGATTTCGAGTGACAAAGTTAACTGCAGACAGGCTGATCGTTAAGAGCCGGTCAGATTGGAGGGAAACCTTCATTACAAAGCGAAATTGCAACAGCACTTTCATTTAAAATTTAGTGGCTATCCAAGGGGTTTGACAATGGTCAAGAGACGCGAATCGGTGCCGGTCAAAGTAGGCAATGCCGTCATTGGCGGAGGCGCGCCAGTGCTTGTGCAATCAATGACGAATACACCGACCGAAGACTACAAGGCAACAGCACAACAGATCAAAGAACTTGCTCAGGCCGGTTCAGAAATTGTGCGCATCACCGTCAACACTCGCGATGCGGCGGCAGCTGTGCCAAAAATTGTTTCTGAACTGGAGAAACAATCGCTAGATATACCTATCGTCGGCGACTTTCATTACAACGGTCATCTGCTTCTAACTGACTTTCCCGATTGCGCCAGACTGCTGGCAAAATACCGAATCAATCCGGGCAACGTCGGCTGGGGCGAAAAGCACGACGAGAACTTCCAACGCATGATCGATGCCGCCTTAAAGTGGAATAAGCCCGTGCGTATCGGAGTCAACTGGGGCTCGCTAGATCAAGACTTGCTCGCCAAAATGATGGACGAAAATGCTCAGGCTCCTGAGCCGGTCGATTCGCACGAAGTGCTGATTCGAGCCATTGTAGAAAGTGCCATTCAGTCAGCAAAAATGGCAGAAAAACTGGGACTGAGCCGAGACAAAATTATCTTGAGCGCCAAAGTTTCTGAAGTCCCAGACATGATAGAAGTCTACAGGCGACTGGCAGCGAGATGCGACCATGCTCTGCACCTGGGTCTGACGGAAGCGGGTATGGGCATGAAGGGCACTGTAGCGTCGACTGCAGCACTGGCAGTACTTCTGATGGATGGAATCGGCGACACTATCCGCGTCAGCCTCACGCCGCGCCCGGGGGCAAGCCGCACCGAAGAAGTAGAAATTTGCCAGCAGATTTTGCAATCAATCGGGCTTCGCTCTTTCACGGCGCAAGTGACAGCCTGTCCTGGTTGTGGGCGAACAACAAGCACCCTCTTTCAGGAAATGGCACAAGACATTCAGAAGTATCTCGTTGAGAAAAGACCCACCTGGCAAAAACTCTACCCCGGTTCAGAAGAGCTCAAAGTGGCTGTAATGGGTTGTATTGTTAACGGACCTGGTGAGTCTAAACACGCTAACATCGGCATTTCACTGCCGGGCACAGGCGAAGATCCCAAAGCACCTGTTTTCGTCGATGGTCAACATGTCACCACACTTAGTGGCGCGACAATCGTGCCTGAATTTATTAAGATGCTCGACTCATATGTGCAAAATAAATTCGGGCTGACCGCACCCGTGAAATAAGATCACCACAGTAGAATGCCGCGCTTTGAAAGCGCGGCATTCGATTCAGCTTATTCAAGACAAATCTGGTGAGACCAGCAATCGGCTCAGCCAAACTTACCGTGTTAGTTGTTTTCGTGAAGCTTGCGTACTTCTTCAGTAATTTTCGGTACAACTTCCATAACGTCACCAACAACGCCATAGTTTGCGTATTTGAATATTGGTGCTTCAGGGTCCTTGTTTATCGCCACGATCACTTTAGAAGAAGACATTCCGGCAAGATGCTGAATCGCGCCAGAGATGCCGACTGCAATGTAGAGCTGAGGGCTTACAGTTTTTCCTGTTTGACCGACCTGGTGTCCATGATCGATCCAACCTGCGTCCACAACGGCGCGGCTGGCTCCAAGTGCAGCTCCCAGAACGTCGCAGAGATTTTGCAAGATAGGCCAGTTCTCCGGTCCCTTGATGCCTCTGCCACCAGATACGATGATAGCGGCTTCGCTCAGTTCAACCTTCTGACCTTCTGCAGAATGCGTGGCGGTCACTTTGGCTCGCACCTGAGCCGGCTTTACAGAAAGCTCTTCAACAGTCGCCTGGTGAGCGGCATCCTGCTCATTAGCCGGAAACACATTCGGTCGCAAAGTAACAAAAGCGAGCGGTGCGTTGAATTCAAATACACCCAGTGTTTTGCCGGAGTACATCGGCTTGATTGCTTCCAGACCTGAGCCGTTTGCTCTCAATTCGCTCACATCCGAAACGCATGGTGCATCCAGGCGTGCCGCTGCTCGCGGCATCAAATCTTTAGACAGCGCCGTTACAGCGGCAAAGACAAACTTAGGATCAGCTTTAGCTACTGCATCTGCAATAGCAGCGGCATATCCTTCGGTCGAATAACTGGCGAAATCTGCGCCTTCAACGGTGTAGATTTTGCCTGGTTTGTACTTATTGACCTCGGCAACCGCGGTTTTCGCACCTTCACCAACAACAACTGCGCTGACTGGCTCATTCATCTTGGAGGCCTGACGCACAGCTTCAGACAGTGCTTCAGCGCTGGCTTTGCGAATTTGACCGTTGCGCTGTTCAATGAAAACCAAAATACCTTGTGACATTTCTTTCTCCTAGAATAAAGGTTAGATAACTCGTGCTTCGCTGCGCAACAGCTGAACCAGTGTTTTTGCTTGAGTATCGGGGTCGCCTTCGATCTTCTTGCCCGACGGGCGATCTGGAGGCATGAGCATCTCTTTCAATTTGACTTTGCGCTGGTCTCCACCAACTTTTCCTTTCACTCCAAGAGCGGCTGCATCTTTGACAGCAATTTCTTTTTTGCGAGCAGCCATTACACCTTTGATCGATGAGTAGCGGGGCTCGTTCAGTCCTTTCTGGGCGCTGAACACAGCAGGCAGTGAACCTTCTACTGTGTCATGTGCACCTTCGACTTCGCGCTCGGCTTTAAATTTGCCGGCTTCGATTTCCAGCTTCATCAACACTGTCGCTTGAGGCAAGTCGAGCAATTCAGCCAGAATCGAGGGCACCTGGTTGTTGTCGCCGCCGACGCCTTGCTGACCGCAAAGAACAACATCATAGCCACCATCTTTGATGGCAGCAGCGAGAACCTTGCCGGTGCTCAGAGGGTCCAAATTCTTGAAATCGTCATCTTTCAAGTGAATCGCTGAATCGATGCCACGGGCAAGCGAGTCACGAATCACGTCTGTGCACTCATCTCCACCCATCGAGATCACGACCGTCTCACCGCCGTGCTTCTCTTTGATTCTCAAAGCCTCTTCGACCGCAAACTCATCGTATGGGCTAGTGATAAAACGCACACCGCTTAGGTCGATATTCGTCTTGTCGGCGCTGACGACGATCTTAGCTTCCGTGTCAGGCACGGCTTTCACACACACAGCAATCTTCAAGGACTTTCCTCCTGCCAATTTACGCAAAGAAATTATAAGTTTCGCGGCGCGGAAACCGGGATTTTTACCACATTCCTTAATTAGGAATTGGCAGCAGGTAGTAAAGGGAGCGCTCTTTTCTAGAGCTTCTCGTCCAGACTGTTGTTATGCGGCGTTTCAACGCCAGCCGACGAGCCCGAGGTCGTCGAACCAGACTCTACAATTGCACCGGAACCGTTGCGCTTGGGATAAGTAAGGATGCCGTGCTCAGACAGATAACATTTTTCCTGGTCACACCAGACAATTTGTTCGACCAGCTCATCCGGGTCGTCAACGACGGTTATTAGGTCAAGCTCGACTTCTGAAAGGAAGCCTCGGCGCACAACATCAGTGCGCAGCCAATCCAGGAGCGGCTGCCAGAATTTGGAATCGACCAGAAAGAGCGGAAAGTGCTTGATACGCCGGGTTTGAATCAATGTCAGGGCTTCGAATAATTCGTCAAGCGAGCCAAAACCACCCGGCATGATCACAAATGCCATGGCGTATTTGACAAACATCAATTTACGCACAAAGAAATATTTGAAGTCCACAGAGACAGTCTGATGCCGGTTGCCTTGCTGCTCGCGCGGCAGTTGAATATTCAACCCAATAGATGTACCGCCGGCGGCGAGTGCACCTTTGTTACCGGCTTCCATAATTCCCGGTCCGCCGCCTGTGATTACAGCGAAACCTCTTTCAGCCAGCTTGCGGGCGATCACCTCCGCTAATTTATACTCCTCAGAATCAGGTCCGCAGCGAGCTGAGCCAAACATCGATACGGCCGGACCTATCTTTGACAATTCGTCGAAGCCTTCGACCAGCTCGGCCATGATTCTGAAAATGCGCCACGTATCGCGCGCAGTCATTTCATCTAAGACGAATTGTGTGTCCGACATACTTACTTCCTCGAATCACTCGATATTGTTTAACCGGCAAGAAAAACTTGCAAGGCATGACTCTCAGGAATCATCCCCGTTTTGATCGAATTTTCCAATCTCGTCAAATCAAGGCGCTTTTCGATCAGTCTTTCCAACGGGATCTTGGAGATTCTCTTGAGATCTTTTTCTATCATAAACTCCTTTGCCTTGAGTTCGCCTGCCACCCGACGTACTAATTCATTCATCGGCAATTCGCGGCGCAGCACCCCCGGAGGAGTAGGCAAGTCGTGATTGAACTTCTCGCACAACGACTTCATCAGTATCCACTTTGAGATCATCGTTTGCATGGTGGCAATAATTGGCATAGCACTCTGCCTGGTCAAAAGTTCTTCCGCGCTGGCAAGGGCTTCTTTGCCTTTGCCGCTCAACCAGTAATCAGCCAGGGCAAAAACATGTGAATGGTATGGACTGAGTTGAACGACAGCCTGATAGGTAATGTGATTTCCAGGCAAAACGTGGATAGCCGCTTTCTCGATTTCGGCTGCGATCTGCCTCAAGTTAGCTTCAGTGCCGTCAAGCAGGTATGTGATTGCTTGATCTTCAATGGTCGCACCGTGCCGTTTTGCTTCGGTACGACACCACGAACTCAACTTGCCGTTGGGACTGCCAACGTAGAATTTTTCCTTCTCGAATTTTTCAATTTTGGCGTGCTTCTGCGCTGCTTTAGTGGTTTTCAGCGTCTGATCGAGATTGAAAGGGCAGGCAAAAATCACATACGTGTTCGCTGCCACTGATGCCAGTGACTTTTCCAGATCATCTAAGAGGCGTTCTCTGTCTTTCTCTTTCCCCTTACCTTCGGATTCGGATTTGCCGCCTTCATCGCCGCTTTTGGAGCGCTTTTTCGTAAACAACTCGCAGCGATCGATGAGCACAAGCTTATTGCCCGGACCAAAGGGCAAGGTCCCCGCTGCTTCGATAATCTCTTGCAGGGGCGGATTATCGAGGCGCAAAAAATTCACCGAAGCCCAGTTTGAATCAACCAGAGTGGCGCGCAAATCCTGAACTCGCCTGGAAAGTTCGAACTCTTCATCACCGGCAACAATCAATACTGGCAAATGTCTTTCCTACACGAAGTTATGCAATACCGCTTGCTTCAGGTTTCAACCGTTCACCGGTAGCAATGAAGTAACTGCGTTTGGCGATAGACGCAGCCAGATCTCCCATGCGTTCGAGAAAGCGCCCGCCGAACAGAAACTGAGCGCGCATTTGTGCTCTGGCGGAATCTTGCGATCCCAGGTCAGAAAGCAGCTTCTTAGACAGAACGTCATCGAGATAATCGACCTGGCTGTCTCGCTTTAAAATCTCTTGTGCCTTTTGCGCTGAATCTGTGATGTAGCACAGCAGCACTTCCTGCACCATCTTGTGCACTACATCAGCCATCTCAGGCAGTTCAGCAGGCACGTCCAATTTGTCCTCGCGTGCCCATGAGCCGATTCTTGCCACTCTGTTGGCATGATCTGCCATGCGCTCGAACTTTTGGGCGATCGTGGCACTGACAAACAAAGTGCGAATATCCTTCTCTTGCAGCATATCTTTCTCAAGCAAAAGATCCAGACATTTTTCCTCAATCTCGGTAAACATGCGATTAATAGCCACTTCCTGCTGCTCAATCTGCTCAAGATCCGCACTTGGATCTTTTCTGAGCATACGAAGCATCTGTTCGACGGTGCGTTCCACCAACCGACCCAGAGTCAGTACATCTTCTTTGAAGAGCATTATCGCTTCGACTTTCACAGCACCACTCCTATTGACTGAGGTCTTTTGATTTTTCACCCGGTGGATTCAATCTATATCCAGAGCGGTGAACAGTTTCCAGTAATTGCGGATTTTTAGGATCCGCTTCCAACTTCTGCCTGAGCCAGCGAACGTGCACGGCAACTGTTTTCACATCGCCGGCAAAATCAGCTCCCCAGACTTGATTGAGCAGGGTTTCCGTTGATAGAGTCTTGCCGGCATTCTGCATGAGGGTTCGTAGCAGGCTAAATTCCTTAGGCGACAAGTCGATTTGCTTGTTATGCCAGAGTAAAAGTTTGGCTTCGTTATCGAGCACAAGATCGCCAAGTTGGATGCGCGCGTTTTTGCCGCTTGCTTTTCCAGCCCTGCGCAACAGCGCTTGCACTCTGGCAAGCAGTTCGATGGCGCTGAACGGTTTAGCCAGATAATCATCGGCCCCGGCACTGAGTCCGGTGGCAACATCAGCCGGGCTGGATCGTCCAGTCAACATCAAAATCGGAACATCAGACGATCTTGAGCGAATCAATTTGCAGATTTCAGGACCAACCATGTCGGGCAACATCCAGTCCAGAATGACGAGCGAAGGGGACAGTTCATCAAACTTGGCAAGCGCAACTTCGCCCCGGTTGAATGCCGTGACAGCAAAACCGTGTCTCTTCAAATTGAACTCAAGCGTGTCGATGATTGTTTCATCATCATCAACAAGCATCACTTTTTGTGCACTGGTGGTCATTTCTTTTCTCTCAACGACTGGCACCAACGCTTCGAGGCGATGGAAATTCTAACTGGAAGACAGAGCCGCGCCCTTCTTCGGAGATCACACTAATTTTAGCACCGTGCAAATCAGCTATATGCTTCACGATTGATAATCCCAGTCCTGTACTGCCTCGTGATGCAGCCCGATCGATTCTATAAAAGCGCTGAAAGATCTTGGGAATCTCCTGGGCCGGCATGCCAATACCCGTGTCTTCCACTGAAAACATGCCTGGCTTGGCGCCTGACTTGATGGTGACGACACCGCCTTCAGGCGTGAATTTAATGGCATTTTCAACCAGGTTGAGAACGACTTGATCGAGCTGCTCAGGATTGGCATAGATATAGAATCCGCCCTCAACCTGCACATCAACGCGTATATTCTTTTCGGACGCTTGCTTTCTGGTCGTCTCAACGGCATAGTTGGCCCGCGCTTCCAGCGGCACCCAGAACTTAGAAACGTCGCGCCGAGAAGCGCTTTGTTCGACAGAGAGCAAATTAACAACAAGACTTTGCAGACGATCGATTTCGGTTTTGGCACGCGAGAGCATGCGCCTTGCCGTGGCCTCGTCTTCCAGAGCACCACCATCAAGCAAAGTCTCAATCAGCAACTTCAAATTAGCTATTGGTAATCGCAGTTCGTGAGAAGCTTCAGCAATCCAATCAGCATCTCGGACAGGCTCGCTCTGTGCCGGTTGTTTTACGGCGCCGTCGTCTTTCAGCGAAACTTCAACGCGAGCTTGTTTGGGCTGTTCAGCAACCTTAATCTCACTTCGCTTGTTTTTCTTGGACGCTTCGTTAGGCGGCTTATTACGCATATCCAGTCCACGACTGACGTGCGTGCTAATAGTACCTGATGTACGAGCCAAAGCTGTCGAGTATTTTCAGATATCCAACAACACTTCTTGACGGCAGGATCTAAAGAGATTCAAAGAGAGATACAATCGCCAGTCAATCGTTGCAATTGAGGAGACTGCTTGTGCCACCTGTAACTTTATTGATTTTAGACGGCTGGGGATACACCGAAGAAAAGCGTGGTAACTCGATCAAAGCAGCGAAAACCCCCAACTACAGCAATATGCTGTCCAAATTTCCCAACAGCTTATTGCAGGCATCGGGCATCCACGTCGGTCTGCCTCCAGGTCTGATGGGCAACTCAGAAGTCGGTCATTTAACGATAGGCTCCGGACGTGTTGTTATTCAAAAACTGACTTTAATAAGCAACACCATCGCAGATGGCACTTTTTTCAGAAATCCTGTTCTGGCTCAAGCAGCCGAAGTTGCCAAAGCCCCGGGTAAGGCTTTGCATATTATCGGATTGGTCAGTGACGGATGCGTTCACTCAAGCCCGGACCATCTCGACGCCCTGATTGAACTGGCGAAACGCAACGGCGTCAATGAACTGGTGGTGCATCCGATTCTGGACGGACGCGACACGCCGCCGCGTTCGGCACTGCGATTCATGAGAGAACTGCAGGAAAAGCTTGCAGGCATAGGCAAAATCGGCGTTGTCTGCGGCAGATACTATGCCATGGACCGCGATAATCGCTGGGAGAGAATTGAAAAGTACTGGCGCGCCCTTGTTCTTGGTGATGCGCCGGCAGCAGAGTCGGCGACTAAAGCTGTCGAAGAGTCTTATGCCGAAAATCTCAACGATGAATTTGTGCTGCCTCGCATAGTTACAGCCAGACCAATTCAGGACGGAGACGCAGTGATTTGCTTCAACTTCCGACCAGATCGCGTCAGGCAGATAAGCCGAGCCCTGACTCAGGAGAACTTCGAACCATTTTTGCGGCCCGTCGTCCCCTCAGTTTTCTACGGCTGCATGACCGAATACGACAGTTCACTCAACATACCGGTGGCTTTCAACCCTTCGCAACTGCCTTCACAGGATATAGACAACTCTCTGCCTGAGTGGATGTCGTGTCATCACAAAGCACAATTCCACACTGCAGAAACCGAGAAATATGCCCATGTCACTTATTTCCTTAATGGTGGCAAAGAGGCGGCATGCGATGAAGAAGTACGGCAGTTGGTTCCCTCTTTGAAAATCGCCACCTACGATCTGGCACCACAAATGCAAACGCCTCAGGTCTGCGAAGTCGCTTGTCAATCAATTGCCTCAGGCAAGTATCCTTTTATAGTTTTGAATTTCGCCAATCCTGATATGGTCGGTCACACAGGCATGCTCGAAGCCGCAGTAAACGCTATCGAATCAGTCGACGAAGCATTCGGCATGCTGCTCGAGGCGACCAGCGCTGCTCAGGGGTCACTTGTAATCACAGCGGATCATGGCAACTGCGAACAAATGATCGATTTGCGCACAGGGGAACCGCATACGGCTCACACCACCAACCCGGTACCACTTGTGGTGGCAGACTTTCAAGCCTCCGACCCGCTCGGCTTGAAAACCGGCACCAAATTAGGTGACGGCAGTTTAGCCGACGTAGCACCGACAGTCCTTGCTCTCATGGGCATGGAAAAGCCCAGACAAATGACCGGTAATTCTCTTTTTAAAAGATAATCACCGTTAAAAATATTGCCTCTTAGCCGTCACTAAAAATTGACGGCCGGCGAATTTCTCTTTACAATCCGCCGCGCGTCAAGAGAATTCAGCCTTTGCGGCAATTTTGCCAATCGATATGAGTACATATGTAAGCAATCTTGTCGATATCGTTCCGCCGCGTGAATGCCAGGCGGAGACGTTACTTTAGCAGCAGATATGCATTCCAAGTGGTTTGACTCGGGTTCATTTAAATGTATAATTGCGGCCGTTCCAGAGTTGGCAAAAAGTTACTAGTTTGCCTTTCGAATTACACAACGAACAATCTCATTAGGCAAAGAAGGAGACGATCAGACTTTATGACTTCGAAATTCCAAACCATCGCCCTTGCTGCGGCTAGCTTCGCACTCGTAGCTTCATTGGCGGCATGTGGCGGTTCTTCAGAAACCTCTACAACAACCACGACAAGCACAACGACAGCTACGCCTGACGCAACTGCGACTTCCACTTCAACTACCACCACCACTGGTGCACCAGCAACTACAACTGGTACAACAACAAGCACCAGCACAGCAACAACAACTACCCCGTAGTTTTGTCGCACTGGTAATCTGAATAATCAGGTTTCTTAGCCACTCTTTGGTTAACCAGAGAGTGGCTTTGCACATTATAATTTCAAGCATATGGCAATTTCAGGTGTACCGATGCTCGTCTTGAACGCAACAGACAAAAACTCACGCTCCGGCTATAACGGCAGGTTGGCAGCCAAACTGGCTCTCATTATCGGAATGACGACCGGAGCAACTGTAAACTTGCCCGGTTTCGCTCAGACGGAAGCGCAGGCTTTACCGGGTCTCATGCCTCAGACGCAAGTGATGCCGACAGCGCCTTCAGCTCAGCCAATCGTACCGAGCCCCGCGCCCCTGGCACAGCCTGCGGTGCCGCCCACTCCGGCTTCACCTCTCTCCTTTCTGGACATCAGCAACGGTGGATTCGGTAAAGTCGATCTGGAGATTGACAACGCTCGTTTGCAAAATTCATCAATCGACAAGATGCGTATCATCGCCTCAGACCTTGATATGAAGGCCGGCACGCTGAAAGGGCTGAACATAACCGTGACGGGCGGGCATTTCCCAATGTTCGTTTTCGACCAGTTGAACCTGAACTCCGCTATCGACATGTCTTTTGACCCCGTGGCGATGAAGAACGACAAAGTTTTGCAGTTCAAAACCCCAGTAGAAGCGGAAGTGTCAGCCGTAATCAGTCAGCAAAGCCTGAATGCATTTCTTGGCGCCCCTCAGACTCTGGAGAAACTTTCAGTTACTGCCAATAAAAAGGTCGGCATGATCGCCAGCTTGCTGGGCGCAAATGCCTCCAATTTTGGTATCACCTTGAGCAACGCCAATGTGACACTGCAAAAGCAGAATCGCGTTTCAATCACCACCGATGCCAATATTGGTCTGGGGACAGGTTCAATGCCCATGCCGCTTGAACTGAATGCCAGATTGGGTCTGGAAAACGGTTGGATCGCAGTGAGCGATACGCACCTGAACACCAACGGCAGCGAAATCTCACCCACTTTGTCTGAAATGCTCGTCAAAAAAGTGAATGGTCTGGCAGCATGGGGCAGCAAATCTGATGATATTCAGTTCAGCTTCACTGACATGAAAGTCGTGCCAGGCAAGCAGTTTAGCCTCAAAGGCACAGCCAAGATCAGTCGCTTGCGCTTCGGTCAACAAGGGCCGGCAGCGACTGAATAATTCTGGCCCATATACTTAAGGGATGTTAGGGGGTTATTCTAAGATGGTTCGGCAGGAAACTGACGAAATTGAAATGGGAATCAACTTCAGCAGAAAGTGAGTGTGGATGCATCGGCGGCGCGACAATCGGCAATGGGATCAGCTCAGACCGATAAAATTCACCAGGCACTTTACTAAAAACGCCGACGGCTCAGTGCTCGTCGAGTTCGGCGACACCAAGGTTTTCACTACCGCTAAGATCGAAGAAAGAGTGCCCGCATTCTTGCTTGGCAAAGGCGAAGGCTGGATTACAGCTGAGTACTCTCTTCTTCCAGGCTCCACCTTGCAGCGCTCCCAGCGCGAAGTGACACGCGGACAGCCCTCAGGCCGCACCAACGAAATTCAAAGGCTAATCGGCCGCTGTATGCGAGCCGTGGTCGACCGGCGAGCCCTTGGTGAACGAACGATTACGCTCGATTGTGATGTTCTTCAAGCCGATGGTGGCACCAGAGTTGCCGCAATCAGCGGTGGTTTTCTGGCTTTATATGACGCCCTTCTGAAACTGCGAAAATCAGGTGTCTGGGATGATTTGCCACTGCTCGAACACATGGCAGCAGTGAGCGTCTGCCAGATCAACAACCAGATTCTCCTTGATCCCAACTATCAGGAAGACTCACAGGCAGAAATGGACAGCAACATAGTTCTTACCGAATCCGGAAAGATTCTGGAACTGCAAATCACTGCCGAATCCAAACCATTCGACAACAATAAGTTGCCTGATCTGATGGCAGTTGCCGAAAAGGGCGTCAAAGAAATTATCGCCATGCAATATTCGGCTCTCAAACAGCGCTGAATCGAGTCGTTTTTCCAAACTCTGCCAGGCTGTGAAATAGGCAACGATAGCGAGCGGATATTTTCAGTAACTTAAAATTGCGGCTAATTTTGGCGCGCAATCTTTGTTCATTCATCATTGAGACTAGCCTGCCGCATGCCTTACGGCTGGCGTGTTTTTGGCCCATATCCATTACGAACTAAAATTTATGTTCAGCGCTTCTGACAACGGCTACCGTACGCGTACACTAGAGGTCAAGAGCGGGTCCGAAACAGGAATCACTGGAGCAAAATGGGCAGTGCTGGATTCAATCCAATAAGCGAAGCGTTTAGCGACGTCACCGCGGGCAAGATCATTGTCTCCTGGTGGCGAGTCTTCTGGCGAATCCAGAGAATTCAAGGCTACAAAGCCGCTCTCAGAGTCTTTCCAATCGTGTGGATGATTATCTACGCCGTGCGTGGCTTTTCCAAGCATCACACACAAGAGTTCGAGCGCATGAAAGATCGCTCCGACGATCGCGATCCTGAAGAGATCGCTCTGACTAGCGAACAATATGACGAGCTTCGTATTCTCGGTCGCAAACTTTGCAAGCAATTAAACGATTTAGGTCCGACCTTCGTAAAAATAGGTCAGACACTCTCCACACGAGCCGACCTGGTGCCTCTGCCGGCTATGCTCGAACTGGCGGTACTGCAAGAGAATGTCGAGTCTTTCCCGACTGCGGAAGCCAGAGAAATTATCGCCCGCGAGTTGGGCGGCGCGCCTGAAGAGCTGTACGCGGAGTTTGACTCGGTCCCGATTGCGGCAGCCAGCCTTTCTCAAGCATATAAAGCCGTTCTGAAAGACGGAAGAGATGTCGTCGTCAAAGTCCAGAGACCCGGACTGCCCAATCTGATTGCTGCTGACGTGCAGGTTTTGGCTGCCGTTGCAGATGAGGTCATGAACTATCCAAGCCTCTGCCGGCACACGGACTGGCCTGGTGTTGTCGACGAATTCGCCCGCACCACCTTTGAAGAAATAGACTACATTCGCGAGGGTCGCAACGCCGACAGATTCAGGCACAACTTCCGAAACGCCGACCACATCTGCATTCCACGTATCGTCTGGAAACTGACAGGCCGACGCGTCCTCACTATCGAATACATCCCGGGCACTCGCATAACCGATCTAAACGCGATTCGTGAAAGCGGCATGACACCTGATGAAGTCACCAAGATCGGAGCCAACTTCTATTTGCGTCAGTTGCTGGAAGACGGGTTCTTCCATGCCGATCCGCATCCTGGAAACATGCGCCTGATGCCGGACGGTCGCATAGGTATCTTCGACTTCGGCATGGTCGGCAGACTGACTCCAGAGCTGAAACAGCATCTGGTCAGCGCCCTGGTCCACGTTATCCAACGTGACTATCGCGGTCTCATCGATGACTTTGTCGGCATGGGCTTCTTGAGCGATGATGTAGACAGAGACGCTCTGTTCGCCGACCTGTCACCTATAGTCGAAGCTCGTTTTGCCGATGGTATGAACAAAGTGCGGTTCAGAAAGATGCTCTTCGACTTTTCGGAAGTCTGCTATCGCTATCCGTTCCGCCTGCCGACTGACTTTACCTATGTAATGCGAGCCTTGCTGACGCTCGAGGGCGTTGCTCTGTCGATCAACCCACAGTTCAACTTCATCGACGCCGCTATGCCATATGCTCAGAGGCTGGTGCTCAAGAATAACGCCATCATTGGCAATGCCATCGTCAAAGAAGTCTTCACTGAAGGGAAATTCAATCCCCACGCGGCTATTAAGCTCTTCAAAGCAGCGGCGAAACTCTCGAGTATCGTCTAGGTGATCGAATACTTATCCAAGAATTTGTTTCACATAGTTGCATTCCCTTGCACACTCTTCATACTGATGTAATAATTCCAGTGCGTCAAAAACGACACTACATCGGCGACCTATGGTGAAATCACCACTAAGGGCGGCGGATAGCGATTAAATCGACTGGAGTTTTTCGGAATCAGGCATATCATAGGTTTCGAGCCGTCAGCGGGCTCGGTAGGTTACTGAAGAGGTCTCTTGAGAGATCTCGCACGACCAGGTAACGATACGAAAATATGGCGTTAAGCTTAACCTCAAACCACACCGGACATGCGACAGAAACTTGCGTTCACTGCTCGACAGCGCTGGAAATTACTGCCAGATTTTGCGGTGAATGTGGAGCCCCCGGCAGACAGCGCCAATCTACCAGTCAAAACGAACACCGAACCTTTGCTCAATCATTTGCAGCCCACCGCACCCCCGGCATGATGGTGCAGTCGGCGGACCACGCAACCGGCGTCAAGACACAGTTATTGCAGAGAGCGCCGCAGAAAACACCGAATTTCGCCAAGCCGAAGAACGATGTGCCCCAGGAACTCAAAGACGAGCTTGCTAAGCTGATTGTGCTCCTGGCCCGAGAAAGACTTTTCCTCTACATGCACTGCGGTATCTTTCTTACGGCCAATCTTTTCGGATTCTATGTGGCGATGCGCTGCTACAACGGCTTCATCGGCGATGAAATGAGCAAGCTGATGATGGCAATGACACCTCTTCTCTTTATAAACGCTATTGCGTTGGCCTGCCTGGCTCCTATCAAAGGCACAAAGCGCGAGATTGCGCGGTTGAAAGAACAACTCACATACGTCAAGTTTCAAATTGAATATCGGAACGTGTTTTAGCCACAATTAGTCACGGCTGAAACGAATCTGGATGCTGCCACAACTGAAGCTGTGGTGATCTCTCATGTGTAATCCGGCTGTGCAGATCCGGCTGTGCATAACTAGCTGTGCGGATCCGGCTGTGCGTAACTAGCTGTGCGGGATCCAGCTGTGCTTATCTAGCTGTGCGGTTTACTGAAATGGCCTGCGTCAAATCGCCGCCACTGTCATGGACCGGACCGAGCCGCGCCAGTCTGCGCACTGGTCTGTGCAAGCACAGAACAGTGCTGCAAGCGTATATCAGTTTTTGTCAGGCTGCCAGCTCAAGTTAGGTTTGCGTGCAGCAAGAGCTTCGTCCAATCTTCCCACTGGTGTCTTATGTGGTGCCGATTTGACGAGTTCAGGTTCATTCTTGGTCTCTTCGTCGATCTTGAGCATGATCTCAACAAACTCATCGAGAGTCTCTTTCGACTCGGTCTCAGTCGGCTCAATCATCATTGCTTCCGGCACTACCAGAGGGAAGTAGACGGTCGGTGCATGCACACCGTAATCGAGCATGCGTTTAGCAATGTTGGTGGTAGCCACGCCACGTTCCTTCTGCATACTGCCGGAGAGCACGAACTCATGCATACAAGGTTGGCCGTAAGCAACGACGAAGTTTCTCTTCAACTTTTCCTTGAGATAGTTGGCGCTCAGAATCGCATCGCGCGACACCTGACAGAGTCCATCCCGTCCGTGCGCCATGATGTATGTGTAAGCCCGCACAAGGATGCCAAAGTTACCGTAGAAGCCCTTCACCTTACCGATTGATTGAGGGCGGTTCCAATCGAGCGTGAACCGTTCCTGCTCGCGACGTACGACAGGCTTCGGCAAGAATGGTTCCAGCTTGGCCCGAGCAGCTACTGCGCAACCTCCGGGACCACCGCCGCCGTGCGGAGTGGAAAAGGTCTTGTGCAAATTCAAGTGGCAGACGTCGAAGCCCATGTCGCCTGGTCTGACCAGACCCATGATGGCGTTCAGATTAGCGCCGTCGTAATAGAGAAGTCCGCCCGCTTCGTGTACCAGCTTTTGAACGGTTTGAATCTCTTCTTCAAACAAGCCGAGCGTGTTCGGATTGGTGAGCATGATGGCCGCTGTATCAGGTCCGACCACAGCTTTAAGAGCATCTATATCGACCAGTCCGCGCTCGTTTGATTTGATCTCGACGACTTCAAAACCACACAATGCCGCCGTCGCCGGGTTGGTACCATGGGCGGTATCGGGAACAATCACCTTGCGGCGCTTATGTTCACCTTGAGCTTCGAAGTAAGCTTTGATGAGCAGAAGTCCGGTCATCTCACCGTGAGCACCGGCAGCAGGCTGCAGCGTCACAGCCGGCAAGCCGACGATTGCCGCGATTTTCTCTTGCAAGTTCCAGATCAATTCAAGCGCGCCTTGAATTTGATCTTCAGGCTGATAGGGATGCAACTCGCGAAATCCTTCCAGGGCAGCCATGGCATCATTTACTTTCGGGTTGTACTTCATCGTGCATGAGCCGAGCGGATAAAAGCCACTCTCGATGCAGTGGTTAAGTTTGGAAAGTCGAACGAAGTGGCGCATCGTATCCAATTCACTGACTTCGGGCAGGGCAGCCGGAACTTTGCGAATGTATTTGGCAGGCAAGAAGTCAGTCAACGATTTCTCTGGAACGTTCACCTGGGGAAGAATCGTGCTGCTTCTTCCTTTTCGGGATTTTTCATAAATCAGTTTTTCCATCTCATGCTCCAGTGTTATTGCGCCTAACTAATTTCATTCAGTCCGAACTTGGTTTCAAACAATCCGCTGCTGATCGACATCTCTTACTTAGTGTTCGAATATATCTTTCCAGCCGCGCAAATCCATCTCACACACGATTGGCAGAGCCTGAAACAGGCGTTCAGCCAGATGCATGCGATCTTCACGCTCCAACAAATAACGCAGCTTGGATTGCAGTGCATGCAAGTTGCGCACATCGTTGGCTGCATATTCCAATTGCGAATCGGTCAAATCAGGTTTGGCCCAATCGCTCGATTGGTCCGTTTTATCCATCTCCAGACCCAGCAATTCTCGAGTCAAATCTTTCAAGCTGTGCCTGTCGGTATAGGTGCGCACCAACTTGGAAGCAATCTTCGTGCACCAGATCGGATTGACTGTAGCGTTGAGGTAGTGCTTCATGACGGCAACATCGAAGCGAGCAAAGTGGAAAAGCTTCATCACATTTTCGGCTTCCATCAACTTCTTCAAGTTTGAATTATCGCGAGGCAAGTCACTCAGATGCTGGAATCTCACAAAAGTGACCAGACCTTCGTCATCACAAATTTGCACCAGGCACAAGCGATCGCGCGGAATAATCAAACCGCGAGTTTCCGTATCGACGGCAATGCACTGTTTCTTCAAATAGTGATTGAGCCGCTCTTCAGGCAGATCATGTTCGAACAATTCGGGCTTTCGATGCTTCACTACAGCCTCTGTAGACACGTCAGTCTCCTTGTTGATGCCGCTTCTGAATCTCAGAAAGAAACGCCGACCGGCCTGATTTCCTTTACATAAGATGTGAGCGGACTTATCCGAGGTTTAGCTTTAGCAGCAAGCCGCATAGCTTACCCAGGGCACATTATAGTGCTTTGCCAAGCCGCTCAGATGGCTCATTTCAAGTTATAAAGCCACCTTAAACAAGGAATAGCAATTGGCAACCCGAGATCACTCAACTTCACCACAATAGGCATCGCGCAGCAACTCGCACAGATGCGTGACCTGCACAGGCACTCGACGTTGATTGACGCCCGCCTTGATTTGCAGCATGCAACCGGGATTTGTCGTCACCACAGTATCGGCACCGCTCTCCTTGATTAAGTCCATTTTGCGGTTCAAAACTTCCATGCTCAGTTCAGTGTGGAGCAGATTGTATATACCGGCACTACCGCAGCAGTGTTCTGCTTCTCTCAATGGAATAAGTTCAATCTTATTTGGTGTAACCGAGTTGACCGCAGCGGCAAAATCCAGAAGCAGTTTCTGGGGGGCTTCTCGAATGCCCTGAGCATGAGCGAGATGGCAAGCAGCATGGTAAGCAATCTTCAAGTCAGGCAGTTCGGCTCCACAACGGTCGTTGTGCTTAAAGTCGTTTTTCGCCAGTTCCTCGGTGACATCGACGATTCGTTGCGAAACAGCGGAGGCTCGAGCCGCATATTCTTCATCGTCATGCAAAAACTCTGCATATTGCTTCATCATCGCCCCGCAACCGGCTGAGGTCACGACAATTGGACCTTCGGTCACCTCCAGAGATCTTATGTTTCTCCTGGCCAGCGAAAGCATCACATCAGTCTCACCGGCGTGAGCAGCAAGCGCACCACAACAGGTTTGTTCGGGCACTTCCACGATGCAACCCTGCGCCTTCAACAAGTCTATAGAGGCATGGTTGACCGAATTATAGAAAACATCCATCACACATCCGGCAAACAACTGAACGGTGCCTTTCTTCTCGCCTGCCTGCCACGACTTTTTTGGCAGTGGTTTGAACGACGGAATCTCAGGCAACAACGCATTCAACTGCCACAGCCTGTAGAAAAGCTTCTGGACGGGGTTTTGCTGGAGCGGTTCAGAAGTGGCAATAGGCTGATTCGGTTTTACACCGGCCAGTCTTCTCAATAGCTCACCGCCTTTGAGCCGCTGCCACTGGCGCATTACACCGGCTACAAAATGCAGTCTGGGGTAATCAGGCAAGAGGTTGGAAAAGCCAAAACGCATACCGAAGCGCAGAATTCCGGGCTTTCGCGCCGCCAGATGTGGTCGAGCCTGATCCAGGATATTTTCGTACTTGACTCCGGAAGGGCAAGCGGTCTGGCAACCGAGACAACCAAGGCAGGAATCGATATGCTCGGCAAGACGTGATTGCAAAGGCAGAGTGCCCTCGTTCCACTGATTGAGCAGGTAAATTCGCCCACGCGGCGATTCCATCTCGCGACCGGTAGCCAGATATGTGGGGCAAGCGGGCAAGCACAGTCCGCAATGGATGCAAGCATCCAAAAGTTCTTTATCGATGAGCCGCTGCTGCGGCTGAGATTGCGGGCTGCAAGGTTCGGACATACTGACTAAAGCATAACGGCATCGTCACAGAACTGCCAGTGGATTTAGACAGCCACTCGGGTCGAAACGCTCCTTTAGTGAAGCTTTAATTTGCGAGATCTTCTTTATATCCGCCCCCAGATATTCAATTTCGTACTCGAGTTCAGATGCCGCCATCGCCACTGTATGCGGTGCAGACTTTCGCAAAAGAAATGATCTGAGCGAATCGTTCAACTCGTAAAGCCGGGTCAGGTCGCGCGCATACAAGAGAACTCGCCCGGTTGAAACACGATACTGAAAAGTTTGGTCGGGAGCGGCTCTCAGCCAGTCGGCAAGGAGCAAAGAAAACTCAGAGACGCTGGCGGAAAGCTCCAGTCGGGGAAAAGCTGGTGCTGCACAAATCTGCAAGAGAGCCTCCGCGTCATCAAACGAAAGTTCCGAGTTGGTGGTGCCTTCTCGTTTAAAAGCGCGAATTTGAGGAATCAATTCCTTAATCAACTCATCATGACCGGCAACCCGCACAATCAGTCCGAATTTGTTCCATCGCTGCGCCAATTTAGCCGTGCCATCCGAAAGCACTGCTGGTTCTCTGACAATCGAAAGGTCTAACAGTTCGCAGCAAACGAGCGAAAGATCAGCGCCAATCAGATCTCCTGCCAGCAAGAGCAAATCTTGCGCGCTTGCACCGTGAAAGATAACTGCTGCTGTTTTCTCGGGTCGCGCATAAAGCCGCAAGTGCGCAGCATAAGGCAGCGCCAGGGTTCCATGCGACCCGACAATCAATTTGGTAGTGTCGTAGCCGGTAACATTCTTCACAACGATACCACCGGTTTTGATCTCGATGCCACTGCCAGTGATTGCATCAAGCCCTAAGACCAGATCACGCACAGCACCGAAACCGTGTTCTAGTGGTCCACCATCACCGCGGTTAATGAGGTCGAGCAAGCTTGTTTGGGGCTGCGCGCTGACCGGAAACCATTGACCGAACGGCGTTAAATACGCATTCAATTCATGTAACGTGATGCCGGTTTCGACCGAAATAACCTGATCCTGAGGCTCGTGATGCAAAATGCGATTCATAGAGCTGAGATCAACAAAGACAAATTCTCGATCGTCCAGGCGAGATGCCGGAACGGTTCGGGCTGGCCCAGTTAAAACCGCCGCAGCTGTAGATGCCGATGCCTTAAGAACCTCCGCCAGTCCACGGGCGTGAGAGATGGACATTTGAGTCCAACGTCCGGCTTCACCTGAAGCCGAAGTTGCCACCACAGAAGCACCATCAATGGCTTTTGAAAGTTTTTGAGATAAACCTACCGAGCCTGATTGCATTGTATTTTTCGCTTGATGATAATTACCATGGTGCTACCTGAGGTAAGCTTGGGTTGTCTATCGGCACACATCACTTGAGATCGACGACACTTGGCAGATAATTCAGATAAAAAGCTCGTACTCGTTTCAGGATACTACGGCTTTGGCAACCTGGGCGATGAAGCGATTCTGGAAGAGTTGACTAATGAGCTTAAAAAGCTCATATCGCCTTCGCAAATTGTCGTACTTTCCAACAATCCGCAACAAACTAAAGACGCCTTCGGTGTAGAAGCCGTAGACCGCTGGAAACCAGCCAATCTGCTGCCCTTGCTCTCTCGTGCGGCTCTCTTCATAAGCGGTGGCGGCGGGCTGTTTCAAGATACGACAGGGATCAAATCAACGATTTTCTACGGTTGTCAAATTCTTATGGTACGGGCGCTGGGAAGAAAAGTCTGTGTCTACGCCCAGGGCATCGGTCCGCTCAAAGGTGAAGCAGCAAGGGTCCTGGCAAAGCTGAGCTTGCAGCAAGCAAACTTCATTACTGTCCGAGACAGAGACTCTCAAAAGCTCCTGGAAGAGTGGAATATCGCCAGTCTTCTCACAGCCGACCCCGTCTGGTGCCTGGAACAAACAGATATTCCCGGAAGAGCACTCGACCAGATTGCCCAGCTGAAAGCAAAACCCGGATTAACAGTCGGGCTCTCTCTTCGCAAGGCAACAAATTTCAGCGACAAACAATTGGACGATCTGGTGGCTGTGATGGATCGGTCACTTGCACTCGATACTAAATTGTTGCTCCTGCCTCTGCAAATGGAGCAGGATATCGGTCCGCTCAACAGGTTTGGTGAACAGTGGCAAGCTAAAGGTCGGTATGCTGAATTTCTGCATACAGACGAAATTGAAAGGCCCAGTCAGTGGCTCGCTATCCTTTCGCAACTCGACCTGCTTGTCGGAATGAGACTGCATGCACTGATTATGTCGCTGTCGAGCGGCGTACCCGTCGTCGGTCTCGCCTATGACCCGAAAGTGCGACATGTACTGACGCAGTTCAAACAGCCAATCTTAAATCTAACCAAGGACGGTGATGGCAGCGGCACATTTAAGGAGTGGCTGCCCACTATGCAGACCGCAGTGGCAACTCGACAGCAACTGGCGGCGAACGCACGCGAGGAAGCCGAAAGTGCGAAAAAATTGGCTTGCCAGAACTTCGAGCTTTTAGCTAAAATTCTATTACATGCAAAGTGATCTTCTGGATGCGATCAGTGCGGACCGGATGGAAGTTCACATTCCCATCGGCACCGCATATAATGTCCATATTGTCAGCCACATATAAACAACGTCAAAAAGTCCTTGGTTACCCCGTCGACACGGTCGATGAGGCGCTGGCACTCGAGATTATTGATGAAGCCTGGAATAACAAGCGCGGGCTGCACGTCGTCACCCTCAATGCCGAGATGGTGGTCGCCTCGCAGCAAGATCAAGCCCTTGACAGAATCATCAGACATGCCCATTTGATTGTGCCGGACGGTTCAGGCGTGGTCTGGGCTCTCAGACTACAAGGTCATGGCGCTGACCGTCTTCCAGGCATCGAACTGGCTAATGCAGCGCTTGGACTGGCAGCAAGAAAAGGCTCTAGAGTAGCGCTTCTGGGCGGCAAGACAGAAGTTCTGGAAAAAATCAAAGCGACGCTGCCGACAATGCACCCTGGTTTGAACATAGTCGCCAGTCACAACGGTTACTTCTCGCTTGATGATGAAGACCAGCTCGTCGATCAATTCGCAGATGCGAAGCCTGACTTGATGCTGGTGGCACTCGGTGTTCCCAAGCAGGAATACTTCATCGACCGCTGGAGCCATGCATTTCCAAACACCGTCATGATTGGTGTGGGCGGCAGTTTCGATGTCTGGGCGGGGAACGTCAAACGAGCTCCCGCAGCATTTCGAAAAATGCATCTGGAATGGTTCTATCGTTTGATGGCTGAACCATGGCGCTTTAAGCGCATGAGTGCGGCGTTACCGTCATTTGCCATGCAAGTCTTGCAAGAACTGGCGCAAAACAAGCTTACTGAGAAGAAGCATGGTGAGAAAGTCCGCTCCGAGCGGCAACCGAAACCCCACGACAAGTCGAAAGAACGATCGAAGGACAAATAGAGCAGCAGCTACTCTGGCTTTCCGGTCAGGCACTCGAACCATCTCACATCAAAGATGTTTCGCTGCGTTCTCTTGCACACCTCGGAGATGCGGTTTTTCACCTTTATGAGCGGGAGCGAGAAGTAACTCGCACGAGTTCAGCCCGCCAGATGCATAAACGCGCTCGTGTGAAAGCCACTCAGCAAGCCGAACTTCTTCAGCTCTTGCTGCCTTCTCTGACCGAAACTGAATCAGACCTGGTACGTCGGGCAAGAAATCTGAAAGCCACCGGCTTCAGAAAAGTCGACCAGAATTCATATCGACACGCTACCGCCTTCGAAGCGCTGCTCGGCTACCTTTATCTGACCGATTTCGCCCGTCTCAAAGAAATATTGCAGATTACTGCAGAACCGCAAATTTAATTAGGATTACGCCTTTGACAGCCAGATCCTTAAGGATAAGTTGCTGATGGCTTTTCTTGCCTGGTTCTAGTGTTAACTTAGGCTTAGGAGAGGTCTCTCCGCCGTTTACCGTCGAGTACAAAGAGAACATTGCAAGCATTAGGCACAAAGTCGGAAGACATCTACAGTTGCCTCGTGGAACATTCCGCAGACGGCATGGTCGTGAGCGATGCAGCGGGCATTATTACAGCCTGCAATCCGGCATTTGTTAAGCTGCTCGGTAGAGGCGAAAAGGAAATTGTCGGGCGCAAGCTCACATCTATCATCGACGAAAATGTCGAACGACACGATCATGCCCACCCCATGTCCGACACCGCGGGTGGTGGCAAAGCGAACAGCAGTGAAAACGATCCCTTCGCACCACACACCAAAACAGTCGTGTGCAAAAACGGCAATTTGACGCTGCCGGTCAGCCACATTCCAATCAAACCCAAAGACGGCAAGACGGAAAGTACCCTGACAATCGTCTACATCATCCAGGCTAACACCGTCCAACAAGCTCAAACGGAATTCGTGAGCACTGTAAGCCATGAATTGCGTACGCCTTTAACAAGTATCAAGGGCTTCGCAGATACCATTTTGCGTGCCGGCGACAGGCTCGACTTGAGCCAGCAACGCCGCTATGTGGGCATCATCAAAGATCAGGCCGATCGACTGACCAGATTAGTGGAAGACCTGCTGGCAGTTTCAAGATTAGAATCAAAAAGAATGCAGCTCACCATCAGAGCTATCGACTTGAACGGCGCCATTCAACGCGTCTATCGCAATCTCTCCGACAAAGCAAAAGATCATCGCATCGTCATCAAAGTACCGGCAGGTCTGCCTCCGGTTTGGGCCGATGCAGATCGTCTGGAGCAGATTCTCACAAATTTGATTGATAACGCAATTAAGTACTCGCCTCCCAAAACGACTGTAACCGTGACGGCTCTGGACAATTCAGAGATGGTGGAATTTTCGGTAAGCGACCAGGGAGTGGGCATACCACAGGAACATCTGGGACAGATCTTCACGAAATTCAGTCGCCTGGACAATCCACTGGTAAGGCAAACTGAAGGCACGGGATTGGGACTCTATATAACTCGCTCACTGGTGCTCGCACTGGGCGGTCAAATCAAAGTCGCCAGTTCCGGCACCGGCACCGTTTTCACCGTACTACTTCCAGCTGCGACATTAGAAGAGCAGGCTGCCAGAGGGCGCGACTGATGATGTTGCCCACGCCCCAGATTCTGGTCATTCATCAGCCTCGCCAGGCTGCAGATTACGCATCGGTTCTGGAAAAGACGGGCGCCCGCGTCAGCGCCGTCACTTCGTTTGAAGAAGCAAACGAGTTGCTGTCATTTCTTCACCCCGATTTGATTATCCTGGCGGCGCACATGCCGGAAGGGGACGGGCGACTCTACTGTCAGCAAATTCGTGCCACGCTGGTTCACCCGAGACCCGTGCTTGTTTTGCTGCATGAATCCACTGACGTCAACGAGCGTATCAGCGCCTTCCGCTACGGTGCCGACGACGTGCTCGGTGATCCGATCGACAAGAATGAACTGGCGATCCGGGTGCTGGCGCACTTGCGCCGCCGCCAGGAAGAATTCCTCAATCCATTGACGCAACTGCCCGGACAGAACCTGATCAGACGCATGCTGGAACAGAGCCTGGTCTCAGACAGACCGTGGTCGGCAATGTCTTGCGACTTGAACAAGATTCGTGTTTATAACGAAACATACGGTGACCTGGCTGGTGACCAGCTGATTAAGGCGCTGGGCGCCATTCTCTCTCACGTCGCCGATGACAATGATTTTGTTGGGCACATTGAAGCGGATGATTTCCTCATGGTCAGTCACGGGGAGCATCTGGAGCGCAAAGCAAAGAAAATTTGCGACCAGTTCGACGAAATCAGCCGCCGTTTCTACCCTCGCGGCGACATCGAGCGAGGCTATTTGATTTCGACGGGGCGCGGCGGTATTCGCAGACGCGTACCCCTTATATCCATTGCTATTGGTATCGTATCCAGTACCAAGCGGAGATTCCAGAGCTACGTCGACGTGCTTACGACCTCACGAGACTATCGTTATGCCGCCAAGCGAAAAACAGGCTCAGCCTGGGTGAGTGATAAGGAAGTTATAGAGCCGGCACCGAACGTAAAGCGCTCCCAACACCATCCCGACTCAGACAAACTGCCGAGCATTCTGGTTGTAGAACCAGACGGCGCCATGGCCTGTTTACTCCAGGAGACCCTGTCGCTGGAAGGTTACGCAGTCGAGGTAACGAGTTCCGCAGACGACGCTCTCGAAATCGCCAGAGAACGGCATCCCGACCTGGTGCTGCTCGAATCACATCTGTCGGACCGACAGATGGACGGTTGGGAGCTATGTCGTGTCCTCAAAGAAGACCGCGACCTGTGCAATATATGGATAGTAATGGCAACCTCTCACCCAGATCAGTCAGCCGCGCTGGAAGCGGGAGCTGACCTTTATTTGCCCAAACCTTTCGATATGCCGGCTTTGTTGTCTGAAGTGAGCTACCTGCTGCGCTCGGGCATCAGCGCTTAAGCCGAGTCGAGCCAAGCTAAGCTGAGCTGAGCCAGGTAGAGTCGCTGTAATTTCAGTCAACCCAAATGTGCCACCATATCTAGTGCACAACTTTTACCTGGTTCAAAATCCAGTCAACAGCCTCGACAATTGATGGAGCCTGATAATCGGGTTTGACGACATGCTGATACTCGCCCTTCAGTACGGCTTCTCCATATCCTGTTGTAACGAGGATGCCCCTGGCGCCGCAGTTTTGAGCAAGTTCAACATCTGTCGCCTTGTCTCCGATCACAAAAGATCTGGTTTTATCCAGCTCCGGATGTTCAGCGTAAGCCTGTTCGACCATGCCGACAGCGGGCTTTCTGCAGTCACAGGCACGATTGAACGGTTCGACCGTACCTTCTTCTAAATGCGGGCAGTAATAAACGTGGTCGAGATGGGCATTATTCTCTTCAAGCAATCTCAAGAGGCGCGCGTTCAGTGCATGAATATGAGACTCAGCATAGTATCCGCGCGCAGCGCCGGTTTGATTGGTAACCAAAATAGCGGCAATGCCTGCTTGATTGAGCTTGCGAACAGCCTCGGCGGCGCCATCAATGAGGACAAGGTCGTCCAAATTGCGAATGTAACCAACTTCAACATTGAGAGTGCCATCGCGATCTAGAAATACAACAGGCTGCTTGTTCATTGCGTTGTCCCTGGTGCTTGTCATACTAATGACAGCGCCGTCAGTTCTATCGATACATTTATAGCACTGGCAGCGAAATTATTACTATTTGCTACAGTCAATAGGAGATAATGGAAACGCTTGCTGGCTCTGACTTTAGGAGAAGAGCGGGCAGAAAACATGGTCGTATTAGAAACGCGCCTATGTTAGGATGAGCTATCGAATTTCTATCTAGTAGTGAGCTGTGAATGAGACTACACGACGATAATGCCTCGTTCCGCTTCAATCAAGCTGGGCTTCGTAAATTTCTCGGCGACCTTGAGTGCGAGATTATGGAACTGGTTTGGAAAAAAGCGGCGCCAACTGTAACTGTTCGCGAAATTTACGACGTTTTGCGCCACGAGCGCCAAATCGCCTACACGACAGTGATGACAACAATGGTCCGGCTGGCTGAAAAGGGCATGCTGCGCATCGTAGACAAGGCAGGATTGGCTAATTGCTATGCGCCTGCGGAGTCGAGAGAAGAGTTTCTTCAAAACGCAGTCTCCCGTGTCCTGGATATCTTCATCAAAGATTTTCCAGAGGAAGCCAATCACTTCCTCGATGAATACGCCAACCGTGCCAAGAAGCAACCATCGCGCAAGCGCTGACTGATGCCACCATATCTGGTTACAGATAGTACCAGGCGATCTGGGAATGTCTTGATGCATTCGCTCGCACTGGTGACGCACGCCTGAGACATGCAATACAAATCGATTAGGGTTCAACTCCAATTGTTGATTGGAAGCACTTTGAGCAACAATCACAACGAGATTGAACGAGCAACCAATCCCAACAAGCGATTGAACCTCAACAAGAGTTTGAACGAACAACCAACTAAAGCAAAAAAAGGGCAGTTCTTGCGAACTGCCCTTTTCGTTTGTTGATTCGTTCTTATTGGTTATCTGGAATTGGTGAACCTTCAGGCAACGTTGGTGACGTCTTCTGATGTCTTTCCGATCTTCCCGATGTGTAGTGTCTTTCGTCGATGACGGTTGGCTCTACCTGGAACAGGTTGATGTCTCTTGGTCC